>CAZFDL010000001.1:0-64387 GCA_964517905.1 uncultured Anaerolinea sp.
GCGACGTTCGTCGGCTGGGGCATTCCCACCGCGGACTCGATCCTGAATGTCAAGAAAGCCGTCCCAGATATGACGGTCTTCGCCAGCGGCGGCATCAAAGACGGCCTCGACATCGCCAAGTGCGTCGCCCTCGGCGCAAGCCTCGGTGGCATGGCGGGTCAATTTCTCAAAGCCGCGGCAGTTTCGACGGAACGATCTGTGGAGATGATGAAGCTGACGAAGAGGCAGATCGAAGTCACGATGTTCGTGAGTGGAGCAAAAGAAATTATAGAATTAAGGAATGGAAAGTTAGTTGCACAATAACGACATGACATGCTCAGCGAAAAGAGGCATCCCTGCGCAAATGAGATTCTCCACTCCGCTCAGTGTGACATGAGTAAGGTATTATCGCGACAAGTATAAAGAAAAGCGGGAAAAACTCTGCGAATACTCTTTACATGAGCCACTCCCCATCGCTTGGGCGGTCTTGCGGCACCGACTCTTGCTCTCGAAGCAGGCAAAGGATTGGTCAGATAAGGCTGTGGTTTATTCAGGATTGCCCTAATGCCTCAATATTTGCGAAAGGAATAATTTCGTTCTATCTTCCTTGGGGTTATTGAAGATTTGCTCCGGGGTACCTTGCTCCACGATCTCGCCGTTATCGAAAAACATCATACGATCTGCAACCGCGCGGGCAAAACCCATCTCATGCGTCACCGCGAGGATCGTCATGCCAGACCTTGCCAGCTCCACCATCACATCCAGCACTTCCTTGATCATTTCGGGGTCGAGCGCGGAGGTCGGTTCATCGAAGAGCATGATCTTCGGTTGCATCGCCAGCGATCTTGCGATTGCGACCCGCTGTTGCTGTCCGCCGGATAGTTGACCGGGAAATTTATGCGCCTGCTCCGGGATGCCCACGCGTTCGAGCAGTTGCATGGCAACCTCTTCCGCCTTCTGTTTAGTCCACTTCCGGACTTGAATCGGCGCAAGCACAATGTTTTGCATAACCGTCAGATGCGGGAACAAGTTAAACTGCTGAAAGACCATCCCCATCTCCATGCGGATCTGCTCGATGTTGCGCACATCATGGCTCAATTCGATGCCGTCCACCACGATCTGTCCGCGTTGATGTTCTTCAAGGCGGTTGAGTGTCCGAATGAACGTGGATTTTCCCGACCCCGAAGGACCAAAGATCACGATCACCTCGCGTCGCTTCACTTCCATGTTAATGCCTTTCAAGGCGTGGAAATTCCCATACCACTTGTGAACATCCTGCACTTTGATGATCGGTTCGTCTGTCATAACCTTAAATCCTCTCACACCTATCGTATACCGACGCCCAGCCGCTCTTCCAACCGCTGGCTTAGGTAGGACATTCCGTAACTCAACACCCAAAATATCAACGAAATAAAAACATAAACTTCGCGCTGTAAGCCCAAAAACTCCGGCTGGGCGAGCACAGTCTTTGCGATACCCACCAGATCGAGCAAACCAACGATTGCCACCAACGAGGTGTCTTTGAACACTGCGATAAACTGCCCTACAAGAATCGGGATGACCAGTCTAAGGGCCTGCGGCAGGATGATGAAAAACATGGTCTGTGCGCCGTTCAGACCCAACGCCTCAGCCGCTTCAAACTGACCTCTCGGAATGGCTTGCAACCCGCCACGTACGTTCTCTGCCAGATACGCTGCGCTGAATAAAGTAATGCCAACCATGGCGCGAATCACGCGGTCCACGGTCCAACCGGTGGGCAAAAAGAGAGGCAGCATCAACTGCGCCATGAACAAGATCGTGATGAGAGGAACTCCGCGCACTACCTCGATGTAGACAATACTGAACCATCGGATGATCGGCAATTCCGAGCGGCGTCCCAATGCCAGCAGCACGCCGATCGGGAACGAGAACATGATGCCGACGACCGTGAGCAGGAAGGTGAGTAACAACCCTCCCCACAGGTTTGTCCGTACGATCGGGACAATGCTGGCTTCGGATTCGGAGAGTCCGTACGTGAGCAGTACGATGATGGGCAGTGAGATCACCCATCCGGCGATGACGCTTCTTTTCAGGATTTCGGGGCGGACGCGGCCGATTCCCCAACCGGCGAACCCCGCTAAAGTTAACAGGATCAACGCCGCGCGCGGCTCATCCCCGAAAGGAAATAAGAAGGCAAGCAGGGCCGGTATCAACAAGATCACGAATGCGAAGCGCGCGCCCCTCGCCCAGATTGCCAGTGAATTGCCCGAAAGAAATATCAGAAATCCGAGCCACAGCCACAACCTACCGGACTGCTCAATGGGATATTGACCGATGAACAATAGCCGCGCATTGACGATAATCACATCCCATTCGGCGACCGCCAATACCCAGTTGAGAAATCCCCCCACCGCCCAATAGGTGATCGATGCGCCGATCAGGGTAAACAACGCGTCGTACCATGAACCGAACAGGTTTTTGCGCATCCAACGCAGAATATTGGAACGCTCCGTCACAGGCGGCAGGATGGTCGCGGAATGGGACAACTTATCGCTCCACCAGTCGGATACGCTGGTTATACCAATTCATCAACACGGAGGTGATCAGGCTGAGACTCAAATAGGTCGCCATCACCAAGAAGATCATTTCCACTGCGCGCCCCGTTTGATTCTGAATCGTGTTGGATATATAAAAAACATCCGGGTATCCAACGGCAATGGCGAGAGATGAATTCTTGACGAGATTCAAATATTGACTGGTCAACGGCGGGATTATGACCCTCAACGCCTGAGGAAAGACGATCAGGCGCAGGGTCTGAAAACCGTTCAAACCTAATGCGCGTGATGCCTCCACCTGACCTCTGGAAACAGATTGAATGCCAGCGCGCACAACTTCACCGATAAACGCGGCAGTATATAAGACCAGACCCGATGTCAATGCCATGAATTCGGGGGGGAGAATTTTTCCCCCAGCCATGTTCAAACCCTGCACGGCTGGCAGATCGGGTGTAAGCGGCTTTTCAGGGAGGACGAACCAGCCGATCAAACCAACGATTATGAACGTGAGAATGCTCCACAATAGAGTCAAAGGTGCGCGGCCGGTACGTTTGCTGTACGCACGTAAGGCAAGGAAAACGATCACAGCGAGTATCAAGCCAACAGTCAGAATCAGTTGAAATGTCGGATAGGATGCGGTTGGTATTCCCCACGGAACGCCCACGCCGCGATTCGTCAGGATGATATCGCCGGGCCAAATTACCGCCTCACGTACTCGTGGAAGTTTAAGAAATACGCCCAGATACCAAAATATCAGGAATACAAGCAGGGATAAGTTTCGAATAAGTTCAAGGTAGAAAGATGCAAGGCGGTTGATGATGAAGTTGGTAGAGAGCCGGGCGACGCCCAGAATCACGCCGAACAGTGTGGAAAAAATGATGCCCACAATGGCGACCGACAGGGTGTTGAATAATCCGGCGAGAAACGCCTCTCGGTAGGTGGAATTACGATCGTAGGGGAAAACGGATATTGCCAAATCGAAACCGGAAACCCCGTTGATAAAGTCGAAACTGAGAGTTATACCCTGCCGGGCCAGCCCCGCCTGCATGTTTTGATAGATCAGCAATCCAACGAAAACAACGATCAGCACGAAGATGATTTGTCCGGTGATCTTGATGACGCGTTCATCCCGCCAAAGCGGTATGTTAGGTTGCGGATCGCGTTGCATGGAGAATCGTTACATGAATTTCATGGGTGGGGAGATATCTCCCCACCCATGATGGAGTAAAGCTCGGAAGGTCTAGCGGAAAGGCGGGGCGTAGAGCAAGCCGCCATCGGTGTAGAGGCTGTTCAAACCACGCGGGATGTAGGTCGGGGTATCAGGGCCCAGGTTGCGGTTATACACTTCCTCATAATTACCGACAAACTTGAGGACGTTATACGCGAAGTCGTTGGTGAGGCCCAATTTCAAGCCGAGATCGCCCTCCAACCCGAGCAGGCGCCTGACTTCAGGAGCAGTGGCACTGGCTTTCATGTCATCCACATTGGTGGAGGTGATGCCGAATTCTTCGCCGGAGATCAATGTAAAGACCGTCCATTGTGCGATGTCGAACCATTGATCGTCGCCGTGGCGGACCAACGGACCGAGCGGCTCCTTTGACAGGGTGACATCCAAAATCACATGAGCCGAGGGATCGGCAAGCACCGTGCGGCGCGAGGTCAACCCGGATTTATCGGTCGTTACTGCATCACAGCGGTCTTCGGCATACGCGGCAAAGGTGGAATCGGCATCTTCAAACGGGCCACCGACCGTATAGGAAATGCCTCGCGCGGCCATTACGTCAGCAAGGTTCAGTTCGGTGGTGGTGCCGGTTTGCACGCAGATCGTTCCGCCTTCCAGGTCCTCCAAAGTGGTAATCCCGCTGTCTGCGGGAACCATCATGCCTTGCCCATCATAGAAGGTGGTGTGTACGAAGTTGTTTCCAAGTTCGGTATCACGGACCAGCGACCAGGTTGTATTCCGGCTGAGAATATCGATTTCACCGGATTGCAACGCCGTAAACCGTTCTGCAGCGGTCACGGGACGAAATTCCACTTTGTCAGGGTCGCCAAAAATCGCGGCGGCGACGGCGCGGCAATAGTCAACGTCGAATCCGGAGTAACTGCCATCGGCACCGACATAACCAAAACCGGGAACTTGAGAGTTCACACCGCAGATCAAGGTTCCTCGTGCCTGGACGGTTTTAAGCGTCACGCCGAATCCTGTCGGCGCAACAACGACAGGCGCAGAGGATGTCACCTCTACAACTACCGTTTCAATCACAGTCACGGTTTCGACACCTGGCGGCGGCACGGAAGGCGCGCAAGCCGACATGATCAGGCCGGCTGCTACCATCAAACCGAACGGCAAGATTTGTTTTCTCATTTTCTACTCCTTGGGTGGATCTAAGGGTCGATTATTGTGCTTTCAGCGATTGATACGTCCATTTTTCCGTCCGCTACACCTCCTTTCCTCCTTTGGGGTTATATAGACCGGCAGTTCAGGGAACTTGCCGCAATTATACGGCACAACACCTCAGTGTCAACATGATTGAACTGCCGCCGTGTTTTTCAGTATAATCCACCAAGCTCACGTCAATCGGGAGATCGATGAACCATCATGGATATTCAAACAATTCTACGACGTGTTCCGCAGTTTGCTTCCGCCAAGTCAATCGAGGTGACGGAACTGACAGGCGGTATTACAAACAAGAACTACAAGATCACCGCGGATGGAGAATCTTTCGTCCTGCGCATGGGCGGCAATGAGACAAAGTTCCTTGGCATTGACCGTAGGGTGGAATACGAATGCTCCCGCCTCGCCGCGCAAATTGAGATCGCCCCGGAACCCACCGCATTTCTCGAACCCGAGGGATACATCGTAGCAAGGTTTATTTCGGGTAAAGGTATCCCTGCGGAGGAAATCGGAACGGAAGAAAATATCAAGCGTGTGCTTGAATCCATGAAAGCCTATCACGCCCTCGAGAAATTCCCGGGCTTCTTTTCTCCTTTCCGAGTCGCGGAAGATTACGCCAAGACTGCGCGCAGTTTCAATGTACAATTGCCCCCGAAAATGGAATGGTATCTCGAACGGTCGGGCGAGATCGAAAAGGCGATGTATGCGCGCGAGCCTCTGCAACTCCGTCCCTGCCATAACGACCTGCTCAACGGCAACTTCGTCGACGATGGGAAGCGCATCCGTATTTTGGATTGGGAATATGCGGGAATGGGTGATATTTTCTTCGACCTCGGCAACTTCGCGATTCAGCACGAGTTCAACGCTGAGCAGGATGAAATCTTGTTGAAGGCGTATTTTGGCAATCCCACAGTTTCTCAACGCGCACATCAAAAACTGATGAAGGTCATGTCTGATCTTCGTGAGGCGATGTGGGCACAAGTACAGATCGGCGTGTCGCAATTGGAATTTGATTATGAAGGGTATGGGAGGAAATATTTTGATCGTTTTGAAGCGGGTACGACGGGAAGCGATTACAACAATTGGCTACGCGCCGTGTAACAATAAAACAAATTGGAGACGTAAAAATGGATATTCCGCAACACGTACAGGCAGTCATCATTGGCGGAGGAGTCGGCGGGGCAAGTATTGCTTATCATCTCACCCAAATGGGATGGAAAGACATTGTCGTCATCGAACGGCACGAGTTGACCAGTGGCTCAACGTTTCACTCCGCCGGTTTGGTTGGGCAGCTGCGGACGTCCTCCAGCCTCACCAAGATGATGCGTTACAGCACAGACTTATATCGCAAACTCAAAGATCTCACCGGCGTCGACCCCGGGTGGGATGAAGTTGGCAGTCTTCGAATTGCCTCCTCCGATGCGCGCCTCGAAGAACTCAAGCGCGTGGTCGGGTATTCCAGGGCTTTTGGAATGCCGCTCGAAATCATTTCGCCAAAAGAGTGTCAGGAACTATTTCCTTTGATGTCGCTGGCGGATGTCAAGGGCGGAGTCCACCTCCCCACCGATGGGCAGATCGACCCGACAGGATTGACGAACGCACTCGCCGCGGGCGCGAAGAGTCGCGGGGCAAAGTTCATGCTCAACACACGGGTCACGGGAATCACTGTCAGCAACAATGAAGTCAAAGAGGTAGAGACAGACAAAGGCACGATCAAGACCGACGTTGTCGTCAACGCGGCGGGGCTATGGGGAAACGATATCGCATCCATGGTCGGTATTACGTTGCCCATCATCCCCATGGCGCATCTGTATCTTCTCACCAAACCAGTCAAGGATCAGCCGCAGACAATGCCGACGATGCGTGACCCCGACAATCTTGTTTATTTTCGCGGTAGTGACAGCGGCATGGTGGCGGGCGGTTATGAACGGCAACCAATGCCATGGGGGCTCGATGGCGTGCCGCAGGATTGGAATTTCAAATTGCTCGAGCCCGATTGGGATCGCTTCACGCCATTAATGGAAAATATCATCAAGCGTGTGCCCGCGATGGAAAGTGTTGAAATCGCGCAGCTCCTCAACGGTCCAGAAGGTTTCACACCTGATTCAGAATTTCTGTTGGGCCCCACTTCCGTGCGTGGATTTTGGGTGGCATGCGCGTTCTGCGCACATGGTATTGCAGGCGCGGGCGGTATCGGCAAGGCAATGGCAGAGTGGATCATTGACGGTCATCCTGAATGGGATATGTGGAAACTCGATGTGCGCCGGTTTGGGAATCAGTACGGGAGCCAATCCTTCACGCTGGCGCGCACGATCGAGACCTACGCAAAATACTACGATATCCACATGCCTTCCGAAGAACGTGAGTCTGCAAGACCGTTACGCATCTCGCCCGCGTATCGAAGCGTGAAGGAACTTGGCGCGGTCTTCGGCGAAAAAGGCGGATGGGAAAGACCGAATTGGTTCACACTCAACGAAAAGGATTCCCGCGCCGCTTCGGTCCCGGACCTTTCGGGTTGGGCGCGTGATAATTGGTCGCCTGCCATCGCCGCAGAGACCCGCGCCACGCGGGAGGCTGCAGGACTCTTTGATGAAACCTCGTTTTCCAAGATCGAAGTGCAGGGGCCAGGTGCGTTGGCGTTTCTGCAACGTCTCTGTTCGAACGATATTGATAAACCCATCGGTACAGTGACATACACGCAGATGCTCAACGCGCGCGGAGGCATCGAGTGCGATTTCACAGTCTCCAGACTCGCGTCCGACAAATTCATGATCGTCACAGGGACTGCTTTCGGCACGCACGATATGACCCACCTGCGAAGATACATGCCGCTGGATGGGACTGTTTACGTCAATGACATCACCTCCGCGCGTACATGTTTCGGCCTGTGGGGTCCGCGTGCGCGTGACATATTGCAGTCTGTAACTCGAGATGACGTCTCGAACGACGCGTTCCCGTACATGACGGCAAGACAGATCACCATCGGGAACGTACCCACACTGGCGTTGCGCGTGACGTACGTAGGTGAACTCGGCTGGGAGTTTTACGCACCATCGGAATACGGCGAACAGTTGTGGGAGACACTGTGGACCGCCGGCAAACCCCTCGGCTTGGTCGCGGCGGGATACAAAGCCATCGAGTCGCTGAGGCTTGAAAAGGGGTATCGCTACTGGAGCGCGGACATCACGCCCGATTACACTCCCTATGAGGCCGGGCTGGGATTTGCTGTGTCACTGAACAAGAGCGTTGAATTCTTCGGAAAGCAGTCGCTCCAAAAACAAAAAGCGGAAGGCATCAAACAAAAATTGTGCTGTCTCACACTCGATGATCCGAACACGATCGTTTTCGGGAGCGAACCCATTCGTTCCGATGGAAAGGTTGTCGGCTGGGTCACGTCCGGCGGGTTTGGCTACTCGATCAACAAATCCATTGCGTACTCATACCTGCCTGTGGAGCTCGCAAAGCCGGGCACACGCGTCACCGTGGAATGCTTCGGCGTCGAGATCCAGGCCGAAATTCAGAAGGAACCGTTGTACGATCCGAAGGGTGAGAAGATCAAGGCATGACTCCATCGATCAACGCCATCATCTTTGACTTCGGCAACGTCCTGCTAACGTGGGATCCGAGATTCGTGTACCGTCGCTACTTTCCAAATGATGAAGCGGCGATGGAACGCTTTCTCAACGAGATACGATTCATGGAGTGGAATGCAGAGCAGGATAAGGGCCGCCCGTTCAAGGAGGGCATTGCGATTCTCGCGCGTGAGTATCCGCATCGCGCGGAATTGATTCGAGCCTATCACGATCATTGGCAGGAGTCCGTCGGCGAGGCAATCTCGGGTTCGGTTGATATTTTGAAGAGGCTGAAAGCCAGGGGGTACCCGTTATACGGCCTGAGCAATTGGTCTGCAGAAACATTTCCGTTCGCATTATCAAAATACGATTTCTTTCACCTGTTCGAAAAGATAGTGATTTCAGGAGAGGTCGGCGTGGTAAAGCCTGATGCGGCAATTTACAAAGTGCTACTCGACAAAGTTGGAAAGCCCGCGCGCGAATGTCTATTCATTGATGACTCACGAGCCAACATCGATCAGGCAGAGCGGCTGGGTTTTGTTACAATCCACTTCACTTCACCTGCCCAACTCGAAGATGAAATGAATCAATTGGGAATTCTTTAACGGATGGACATCAAATCGCTTCTCCCCCACATCGAACTGGAACTCCAGCGTCAGGTTTCCCGCCTCGACGCGCCGCGTACCAAACCATTTCACGAGATGCTCAGCTATCACATGGGCTGGACCGGTGATGGAGCAGGTCCCGAAGCGACAGGCAAACGGATTCGTCCGATTTTGGTATTGCTAACAACTGCATCCTGTGGCGCAGACTGGAGATTAGCGCTCCCTGCCGCCGCAGCGATCGAACTCGTGCACAATTTTTCGCTCGTTCACGATGACATTCAAGACAATTCACCCAAACGCCGCGGGCGGGATACAGCCTGGGTGAAATGGGGTGCGCCCATGGCGATCAACGTCGGTGACGCATTATTCGTGATGTCGAACCAGGCGATCCTTGACTTGAAAAACGATTTTTCTCCAGATGTCGTAGTGAAAGCGGCGGAGATTCTTCACAACACCTGCCTTGAATTGACCCGTGGACAATTCCTGGATATGTCCTACGAGGAGCGAAATGACCTGGGTGTGGAAGATTACTGGCCCATGATCGCCGGTAAGACTGCCGCGCTGATCTCGGCTTGCAGTCACCTCGGTGCATTACTCGGCGGAGCCGATGAAGAGAAACAGGAAGTCTATCGTTCTTTTGGGCATTATCTAGGGCTCGCATTTCAAGTGCAGGACGATATTCTTGGCATCTGGGGAGACGAAAAAGTGACAGGCAAGTCTGTTGCCAGCGATCTGGTGGAAGGAAAAAATTCGCTTCCCGTGCTGGCAGGATTGGATAAAAAAGGCAGGTTCGCAGAACGCTGGGCAGAGGGACCGATCCGGCCCGAGGAAGTCGGCCAAGTCGCACGGTTGCTCGCAAGTGAGGGTGGGCTGCTTATCGCACAAGAGTCCGCAAAACAGATGACCGATCTGGCGCTGAGGAGTCTTCAAGAGGCTGATCCGGGCGGAGAGGCTGGCGACACGTTGTTTGAATTGGCGAAAAAATTGCTAAATCGGGATCAGTAGTCCCCTGTTCGATATGTGTTCCCTGAATTCGATGCGGACACGTCGATAAAATTTGCATTGACATACGCTCCTCCGCTGGCGTATAATTTTGCCAGTAAGCGGGTGTAGTTCAGTGGTAGAACGCTTGCTTCCCAAGCAAGATATCGTGGGTTCGAGTCCCATCACCCGCTCAGGTTGGAAAATGTCGAGGAGAACTTTCCTCGACATTTTTGTTGGCCAATTTGCAAGGTGACTGTCATGCGCTCCCCCAAGGGTAATATGTACAATCTGTCTTGAGGTAACTCAGGAATGACCCCGAGCTCTAAAGGCACCATCTTATATGTGGAGGACAACCCCGAGAATCGGATGCTTGTCCGACGCGTCTTGAACGCGGAGGATTACGCATTGCACGAAGCCACGAACGCCGGCCAGGCGTTGGATCTTTTGCGCTCCAGCCAGCCCGATCTGATTCTCATGGACATCAACATGCCCGATATGGACGGGTATACGCTGACCGCGCAGATCAAAGCGATGCCCGGGTTCGAACGAATTCCCATCATTGCCATCACTGCCAACGTCATGCGGGGTGACCGCGAAAAAACGCTGGAGGCAGGTTGCGATGGCTACATCCAAAAACCGATCGATATCGACCATTTAACACGTGAAATCGAAAAATTCCTGGCGAGGAGAACCAATGCCTGAAAACGTACTGGACACTCAACCCATTCGCAAACCGACCATCCCAAAGGATGCGACGGTCCTTGTGGTAGAAGATAATGTCGCGAACTTCGTGTTGATCGCGCGCATGCTGGGCTACCTGGGGATCCATTGCGAGTGGAAAACCTCCGGGTATGAAGTCGTGGAATACGCGGATACCCTTTCCCGTCTCGATTTAATCCTGATGGATATACGGCTCCCCTACGAAGATGGCTACGGCGCTTTGAAAAAAATCCGCGCATCTGAAAAATTACGATCGATCCCGATCGTTGCCGTCACAGCAGAGGCCAGTACCGAACAAATGAACAAAGCCAGAGACTCGGGTTTTGACGGTTTCCTTGGGAAACCTCTCGATCCCGATAAATTCCCGGATCAAATCCGTCGCATACTAAATGGAGAATCGGTCTGGGAATTCAGTTAGACAACGCAGCGATCCTACATGAGTGAAAACACACCCGAAGGAACCGCGTTCTTTGTCACGGCTTATTTTGTCGCCAACGCCGACCGCCTGCAACTCGCCCAATTTTCAGACCCGCGAGAGCGAGAATCGCAGACGACGATGCCGCGCGTCGACGAGCTATCGATTAGCGAGGTTGAAACCCACTTGAAAGACGGGGTCCTTAGGGTGGATGAATCCGTTGCTACAGCGCTCCCTTCATCTTTGGCTACCTACCCGCGCCAGTTCGATTGCGAGAGCGCCGCCTTCATACCGGTTCATCATAACGACAGATTGCAGGGATTGGTGATGGTCGGCGCACGCATGGGTCAGGCGATTCCAAATGGACTGATCGATGCGTTCCGTCGCGCGATTCGGCTGGCCGTCAATGTGACTGCAAAAGCGGGCACATCCGCTGAGACATTCGCGAACGATCGGCGCGCCCGCGAATCTCGGGCATTGAGTCTGCTCGCGTCGAATGCGGCAACCGTCAGTGATTTACGGACGTTTTACTCCTCGGTCCACGATCAGTTCCGAAGTGTGATCGGTGATTACAGTTTTGTGATCGCACAGTACGACGCGAGCACTAATTCTATCGGGATCCCCTACTTATTTGAAGACGGTCGGTTCTCATCCCTGGATCCTTTCCCGCTCGGGGAAGGATTAACATCGCTCCTCATTCGAACCAAAGAGCCTTTGCTGCTAGTGGAGGATACGGAGAAACGTGCGATTGCCATGGGTGCAAAAATCTCTGGTAAGCCGGCAAAATCGTGGATGGGTGTTCCCCTGTTAGCGCGTGGCGAAGCCATCGGCGCCATCATCGTTCAGCACCTCGACAAAGAACTCGCCTTCAATGAGGACGATCTTCACTTCGCAACGAGCGTCGCGAATCAAATCGCTGGCACCATTCACAACATCCGCCTCCTACAGGCAAGTCAACAGCTTGCCCTGCAATTTGAAACGGCTGCTGAAATCGCACGCGACATCAGCGGTTCGCTAAACCTGGATGAACTTCTGCTCAAGGCTGTCGAGTTGATCCGCTCGAGGTTTCATTTCTATCACGCCGCCGTCCTGCTAAAAGACCTGCCCGGTGAATACGTTGTGGTGCGCGAAGCGACTGGCGAAGCGGGGGCACAACTCAAGCGGTCAGGTTTCAAATTGCAAGTGGGATCGAGATCGATCATCGGCTCTGTGGCTGACAAAGGTGAGGTCCTGGTCGCAAACGATGTAACCCGTGATTCGTTCTATCTGGCCCATCCCTCGTTGCCTGATACCAAATCCGAAGCCGCCATCCCGTTGAAAGTCGGCGATCGAATTCTCGGCGCGCTTGATGTGCAGAGTGACCGAGCGTACGCGTTCTCGAGTGATAACTTGCGCATCCTCCAGATCCTTGCGGATCAATTGGCAATTGCAGTCATCAACACCGAATTATTCGCCGAAACACAGGAACATCTCGCACAGCACCGATTGCTCCATCACATCACCACCACCGCGGCCTCAGGAACCACACTGGATGATGCGCTCCGCTCCGCGGTGAACGGCCTACAGGTTACTTTGGGGGGCGATCGGGTGGCCATCCTGCTGATCGATCGGGAGAAAAAGAATCTCGAAGTCAAGGCAGCGGTGGGATATTCGGAGGACGTGTACCGGAGCGCGATTCCCATTGGCAGCGGCATCACCGGCTGGAGCGCCTTACATCGGCGCCCTTTACGCGTAAACAACGTACTGCTGGATTCGCGCTACATCGAAGCAAGTTCCAACACACGATCAGAGCTAGCAATCCCTCTGATGTATCGCGGCGAACTTCTGGGCGTACTCAATGTGGAAAGCGAAATCGTCTCGGCGTACGCCGAGAATGACGAGGAACTCCTGGGCACGTTGGGTGGCAGTCTAGCGGCTATTATCGCGAACGCGCGGCTGCTCGAACAGATCCGCTCACAAGCCGAACGCGAACGGGTGCTCTTCGAGATCACAGACAAAATTCGACGTACAACCGATATGCAAACTATCATTGCCACTACCGCCAGTGAGCTAGCCCGCGCCGTCGGAGCTAGTGGTGCACGAATCAAACTCGGAGCCGACCCATTAAATACCCCTCATCGAACGGGAGGCAACGATGAATAGGGTTCTGGCTTGGTGGCGCTCCCGCCGGCGATACGACGGCAGACAATTGATCCTTGCTATCGCATCGGCGCAGGTCATCGCACTATTGGGCGCAATTCCCGGGTTGCTATCCATTGCGTTCAATGCGGATTTCAACGAGGCACAGATAATTTCCTTATGGCGGGTAATGCCGGTAATGTTTTTCCTCAGCCTGGCTTCGACTTTGTACCTCGGTTGGCGAATTTCTCCTGCTGCAAGAAAACGACTGGATGACATTGCCAATGAAAGAGGTGGTTTCGACTCTCGGGCCGAGTTCGATGCCTGGCGCGAAGCGACGAGCCTTACCGGCAGACTCGGTCTATCCGCAGGGTTCCTTTTCTTTGCACTGGGGATTGTTCCGGCAATCATCCTGACAGCATCGCAGGGCACGGCTGTCTCATCGCCCTTTCAACCCACGTCGATCAGTTCGCCAATTCCGATCTACATCTTCATGGGTGGAACTGCATCCATATTGGGTTGGAGCGTGTTGTTTGTCTTGTTGATGGACCGCTTCACGCGCCCCTTGAGGCTGTTGCTCGTTCCCTCGGATTTTCAGACTCAGGTGGCGGGCCGCGCCGGGGCGCTGGTGGTCGGCAAATTTCTTGTCTTGATCCTCGCACTGATCTCAATCGCCATCCTGCTTATCGCGCCTATCGGCTTTCAGCAAACTGTACGTATTCTATACGCCGAAGTAAGTTCACTCGACGTGTTCAGCGATCTGCGCAGTCAATCCATTCTGTTCAGTGTACTGGCATTGATCCTGGGAGTCGGATATTCGTATTACGTGTCAAGGTCCATCTCTGACCCGATCAATGAACTGATCGAAACTTTTAATAAAGCCGAGCTTGGCGACCTTTCCGTGCGTGCGCCAGTCAGCGCTACAGACGAATTGGGGATCGTAACAATGCACTTCAACCGCACCATGACGCGGCTTGAGGCTCTCCAAAATACGCTGGAAAACCAGGTGGCTGAACGCACGAAACTCCTCGAGGCTTCGAACGAGGTCGGACGCGTAGCCGCCTCCAGCCTCGACCCCGATGAAATGCTGGCGCGCGTGATCAATCTCTTCACCGAGCAATTCGGATATTATTTCGCGGCTATTTATCTGCTTGACCCGAGCGAAAAATGGGCTGAGATTCGCGAAGCCACCGGGGAGATCGGAAAACTTCTCAAGCAGAATCATCAGCGGCATGAAGTCTCCGGCAGGAGCATGGTCGGAAGCGCCATCAGGGAGAAAGTCGCCAAGATCGCTCAAATTGCATCGGAGGAGCGGAATCGTTATCAGAATCCGCTGTTGCCGTACACACGCTCCGAGATTGCCCTCCCCCTCCTGGCTGGCGATCGGGTACTAGGTGCGCTCGACGTGCAATCCATGAAAGAATCCGATTTCACTCCGGATGTGATCAGAACGATGCAAAGCATGGCGAGCCATGTCGCGATCGCACTCGAGAATGCCCGTCTATATCAGGAGGCGCAGCAGAACATCCGAGAGATGCGGGCGATCCAAAAGCAGTATCTTTTGACCGGTTGGAGTGGGATTTCCAATCCGGTGGAAGATCTGGAATATGGAGTAGGCGACGAACCTGAAGAGGGCGCAAGACAGATCGAAGTTCCGATCAGCCTGCGCGACCAGATCCTCGGACAAATCCGGATCGAGAACCCAGAAGCATGGACGCCAGAACAGGAAAATCTCGTCAACGCGGTCGCAGCGCAAGCCGCCGTCGCTCTTGAGAATGCAAGGCTGGTCAGCGAATCCCGGCAGACCGCAATCCGGGAACGCATGCTGACTGAGATTAACTCGAAAATATGGTCATCGCCCACGATTGAGGGGATTCTTCAAACTGCCGCGAAGGAACTTGGCAGAAGGCTGGATGCGTCCCGCGCCACCATCGAGCTTAAGCTCGAAGGGGACAAGTAGGGTATGAACATCAACCGCTATCCCACCCTGCGAACCCGACTCGCTGTAGTGTTAATCCTACTTGCGGCCGCATTTGCGGCAGGCATTTCCATTGTGCAATACCGAAATTTCCGCGCGGAATTGCGTGAGAGCCTGCGCCACCGACTTGAAAATATCGCCACGCTCGCCAGCCTGCAACAGGACGGCGACCTGCTCAACGGAGTGCAAGCACAAGGCGATCAAAACTTCCAAATTATTCACGAACGCAATCTAAGAATCAAACTTTCCGAACCCGAATTGAAATTCGTGTACACAATGCGAAAGAGGGACGAAGGAATAATGTTCGTGGTAGACGCCGGTTCGCCGGGCGAACCCGACATTTCAATGTATGGCGATTTTTACGAGGAACCAAGCCAGACCCTGGTGAAGAGTTTCGACTCTATGACTGGAACGATCGTTGAGCCAGAGATCTACACCGATGAATTCGGTTCTTTCCTGTCGGCGTATGCCCCGATCTTCACTTCAAACGGACAGTTTGCCGGCGTGCTGGGCGTCGATATTTCGGCAAATACCATCCTGGCTCAAGAACGCGCGTTTCGCAACCGACTCATCGTGATCGATCTGATTGCCCTCGTCCTCATCGTACTGGTGGGCATCATTGTTTCCGATTACCTGGCGAAACCCATCGTTCGGTTGCGGGATGCCGCAAACCGAATTAGCAATGGGGAACTCACTCACCGTATTACAAAGATCCCTGCGATTCGCGAACTGGCTCAACTCGCTGTAGACTTCAACGCCATGACCACCAATCTGAGCGGTTTGATCACGGATCTCGAACGCCGCGTGACGGAACGCACCGAAGATATCCTGCGGAAAACGGAACAACTGCGCGCAGCGTCCTACATCGCGCGTCAGACTGCGGAGGTGCAGGATCTGCACGAGCTGCTCGATAGGGTGGTCCATCTGGTTACCGACCAATTCGGTTACTATCACACAGGTGTTTTTCTGGTCAACGAATCAGGCGACTCCGTCACCCTGCTCACCGCGTCTTCCGCAGGCGGCAAGCGAATGGTGGAAAAGGGTCATTCACTTCGGGTGGGGACGCAGGGGATCGTAGGTTACGTCGCCGCCCAGAAGAAACCCCGCTTCGCTCTCGACGTGGGTATGGACGCCGTTTTTTTCAACAATCCCGACCTCCCCCTCACTCGCTCTGAAATCGCACTGCCATTGCTCGTACATGAAAGACTTCTCGGAGTCCTGGACATACAGTCCGATAAACCTGGTGCGTTCAGCCTTCAAGACGTCGATGTGCTGGCGACCCTTGCCGATCAACTGGCGGTAGCCATCGACAAAGCCCAATTACTCGAGGCTTCACAGGCGGCATTCGCCCAGCTCGAGGCGCTTACAACTATTCGCACACGTGAGGCATGGAGTCAAAAGCTGAAGGAAAGAGAGCGTGTTGTCACTTACACGCCTCTGGGCATGCGAGCCGAAAAAGTTCCGGGCAACGAATCCAACGCGCTCACGGTCCCGATTTCCCTTCGCGGTCAACACATAGGAACGATCTCCATCGCGCGCAAAGGCAACGCAGAATGGAGCCGGCATGACGAAGAGATGATTCGCGAAATCGCCATTCAGACCGGACTGGCGGTGGATAATATCCGGCTTCTTGAAGAGGCCACTCAGCGTGCAAAACAGGAACAGACCGTCGGAGAACTTGCATTCCGTTTCAGTCAGGCGATGGATATGGATTCGCTCCTCCAAACTGCCGCCCGAGAATTAGGTCAGCTTCCCGGAATCGACGAAACCAGTATCTATCTCGGTCCACCCGATTCGTCTGATGAGCCGACACCCTCCAATGGCGGGGCGGGATCGTCACGGAGGACGCGCTCATGATCCTCACCCGGAAACTGATCCTGCCTGCCGCGATCATCTTCGCGATTTTTCTTGCAGGGTTATTCATCTATTTCTTTGTCAGCTTGCATGATGCATATCACGAGGCGGAGGAAGGCCGTCTCGCTGAACTCTCCAATTCATTTGCCGTGGAGACCGAGCACCAAATGCAGGTTGCGCTGACCCTTGCCCGAACTGCCGCAGACAATCCCGCGATTCAGGAAGCGTTTGCCCGCCGCAATCAGCAAGAATTGCTTGGGTTGGTCGTACCGGGATACTCCATGCTTCAAGACACTGGGGTGCTCGTTTCACAAAACCGTTATTTCCTGCCCGACGGTAATGTATTCTTCAGCTCCGATGAGGCTGGTGTCGATAACGAAAGCCCAAGCTCTTCGGTATTACAGGCAATTAAGGATCAGAGTTCGTTCGCTGGCCTGGAGGTTGACAATGGTACGCTCGTGATGCGCGGCATCGCTCCGATCTACTTCGAGAATTCATATGTGGGTTCGGTTGAATTTCAAATTGGACTGACACCCGCGATGCTTCAAAGTATGGAGGAAAAATACGACGCAGATTGGCGGATCTTACTGTCCAAGGAATTTGTACAGAACGCTCCGACGATCGAGGCAGGACCCAACGACGATCTTTGGGTGATCTCGAGCACTGCAGGCGCGAAATTATTTAACACGCCGGAGAGTTACGAGCAAGCGCTGGACGGATCCCTGTCGATCACGCATCCCAGCCAGGATGGCCGCGATTACGCGCTGCAATCCTCGCCGATCCATGATTACTCCGGCCGGACCATCGGTGTTCTCGATATTATCTATGACCACACACACATTTCCGCATCCCAAAACACGCGCCTGGTCTTTGCAGCACTCGCGAGCATGCTCGTGTTACTTCTTGGTTTGCTGGCATTGTTCCTGCTAATTCGCCGCACTTTGCAGCCCATTCAGATGCTGACCATTGCGGCTTCGGAGATTTCACAGGGCAATCCGATGGCCTACGTTAACATCAGGGCTGAAAGTGACGAGATCGGGATCTTGATCGATGCATTTAACCGCATGACATCCCAACTTCGAGGCTCAATCAGTGACCTTGAGCAACGCGTTTCAGAACGCACCCATGAACTGGAGGAGCAGTCGAAACGGCTTCGTTTGGCGGCAGAGATCTCGCAAAACTCACTATCGGCAAACCGGCTTGACGAGTTGCTCGACCGTTCTGCCCGATTGATACTCGAGCGCTTTAATTACCATCATCTCGGTATTTTTCTCATCGACACGGAAAACGAATACGCCTCCCTGGTTGCCTCACCTACCGACGCCGGCAGGCAGTTGATCGACTCCCGTCATCGAATCAGGATCGGAGATACAAGTCTTGTTGGGCGTGCGGCGGCGACCGCCGAACCGCAAATCGCATCCGGAGCGGAGCTGGGTTCTGATCCGGTGACGAACAGCTTATTGCCCGAGACACGCTCTGAATTGACACTACCGTTAAAAGTTGAAGAGCGCGTCATTGGTATCCTCGATATTCATAGCACATCCTCGCATGCATTCAAGCCGGAAGATGTATCGGTCATGTTGGTGCTGGCAGACCAACTCGCAGGTGCCATCGAACGGACGCGGCTCCTGGAAGAATCATCCAACACGTTGAAGGAACTCGAACGCGCTTACGGTCGAATCACACGCACGGGTTGGCAGAAATTCGTAGCCAGCGGACGGATCCGCACCAAAGGTTATCGCTTTGACAACATCCGTCTCGAACCGGTGAGACAGCTCTCCGCTCCCGGCTGGGAAGCGCTCAAGAAGGGCGACACGGTCATCTCCAATGGAGACGGAACAAAACAGGAAGTGGCCATACCGATCAAATTCCGCGGCCAGACCATTGGTGTTGTCCACGCGAAGCTTCGGGAGGGCTACGGAGACAGTGCCATTTCCACTTTGGAGCTCGCGGTAGATCGACTGGCTTCGTCATTGGAAAGCGCCCGCCTTTATGAAGAAGCAAGACTCCGTGCCGACCGCGAACAGACGATTGCACAGGTAACCTCGGCGATCAGTACTTCGAGCGACTACGAAACGATACTGCGGACCACGGTACGAGAGGTCGGTCAGGTATTGCCAGACACTGAAATTGGAATACAAATTCTGGGCGATATCACCGCGCCAAGCACCAGCCAGGAGAAGAACTAACATGCGCGGCACAATCACAAAATGGTTTGCCCCTCCTGTGTTCGAGTCGGATGAGGAAAAAACCCGTCTCGCGGGCTTACTGAACTCGATTCTTCTTTTCATGGCGGTCGCCACGTTGCTAGCGACACCATTCCTGTTGGCTTCGACGGATTCAGGCGATCGGTTGACTTTGTCGATCCTGCTGGCACCATTCCTGTTGATCAATGCCGGGGCTTTCATGTTCATGCGCCGCGGATACGTTTCCGCCGCATCCTACATGTTCCTCTTCAGTCTTGGAGTTGCGATCTTTGGCGCATACGCTTTCAGCACAGCCGAGAGTTCAAGCTCCTTGCTGGCGATCATGATCGTGCTCGCTTTTACCAACGCCTTGTTGGGCGGCCGAGCCATCCTTCGTCTCGTCGGCTTCGTGATCATCTTCACCTTTGCTGTGACCATCGGCCAGATTCAGGGGTGGCTTGTACCGGTGTTTGCCCGCGCTGCCGACCCGATCGGCATTTGGCTAACCAGCGCTCTGGTTTTTGTACTCACCGGTCTCGGCATTTATCTTTCTTCAATCGGTTTCAAACAAGCGTTGGATAAAGCAAACGACACCAGAAGAGCACTGCTAGCCACTAACCAGGAATTGGCCACTTTGCAGAAAGCGCTCGAGACACGTGACAAAGAACGCACCGTCGAGCTCGAAAAACGCGCCATTTACCTACAGGCGGTTTCGAACCTGGCAAATGCCACCGCATCCATGCAGGATATCGACACTCTTCTGCCCGACGTCACGAATCTCGTGAGTGAACGATTTGGGTTTTACCACGCGGGCATTTTCCTTGTAGATGAGAAGAATGGATTTGCCGTCCTGCAAGCTGCGAACAGCGAGGGTGGCAAACGGATGCTGGATCGCCAACACAAAGTTCCCCTGGACACAAACAGCATGGTCGGTTTCGCTGCATCTCTCGGACAGCCTCGCGTCTCCCTCGACGTGGTGTCAGACTCGGTTTATTTCAGCAACCCAGACCTCCCCAACACCCGGTCGGAAATGGCACTCCCCCTTCTTGCGGGAAACCGCGTGATCGGCGTCCTCGACGTGCAAAGTACTCACCACAACGCCTTCACAAAAACTGACATTGATGTGTTGGCGATCCTTGCCAACCAGGTGGCGATAGCGATCGAGAACGCCCGTTTGTTCAGGGAAGCCAGAGCTGCCCTCGCAGAGTCGCAAGAGACGGTCGATAAGTATGTCCGACAGGAATGGAAGAGTTTCAGCCGCCAGATGCGACAGAATGGCTTCACCTTCGACGGCCGGCAAGTTACCCCCCTTCTCACACCCGGCCAGTCGGAGCGTGCGCGGCACATTGCGCAGACCGGAAGACTGAGCCTCGAAAAAGCCTCCGCAAATATCTCCATACCGATCAAATTGCGCGGGCAAACCATTGGCATACTCGAAGCAAGACCAAGACGAGGCCAACGGGAATGGACTGACGACGAGATCGCCCTGCTCGAAGCCGCCGCGGATCGCGCCGCCGTGGCGCTTGAGAACGCGCGTCTGGTTGAAACCGCACAGCGCCGCGCTTCCCGCGAGCGCGCCATTGGCGAGATCGCAGCAAGAATCGGAACCGTGAGTGAGAGGAATCTAATTCTTCAAGCCGCTGTGGAGGGGCTTGGACGCAAGATAGGTAACTCCGAGATCATTATTGAGCTGGATACTCACATTGAGGACTCTTTCGATTCGAAAGGGGCATTGAATAATGTGGATTAGCATTCTTCGCGTATTGACACCACCCGTATTTCCCGAGCAGGAAAACAAGACGCGTGCAGCGGGCTACGTCCATTGGATCTCGTTGCTTTTCATGGCGGCGATTCTCCTTTTCATTTTGGTTTCCAAGATTCTTGACGGCGTCATCGCGTTCAACCTGTTCGACGCTACACTGATTGGCATACTCCTGGGCATCTACGCGATCACGTCGGCGTCGCGCGCGGGATATGTGAGTCAAGCCGGTGCGTTACTGGTCACGATCCTTTGGCTGGCAGTCAATGGCACAGCCCTTTTTGGAGCCGGCGTTCGGGATACATCGTTCATTGCAAATTTCGCAGTCTTGCTGGCGGCTGGGCTATTGGTTGGACGGAGAGCCGCGGTGGCGCTGTCCGCGTTCACGATTGCGGCAGGCTTCGGGTTAGCTTACGCGGAAATTCTAGAAATTTCTCCAACAGTGTATTCGCCTGATTCTCCACTGATCATCATGGCGGAGATGGCGGCCATTTTCATCATATTCGGCTTTTTTATCTTTTGGTTGATCAAAGGCTTGGAGCTCGCCATTGAAAGAGTCCGGGGTGCTGCTGACGAGTTGGAGGCCGCTAACGTTGATCTGAAGGCCGCGCGGGTACGGCTTGAACAAAACCAACACGCGCTGATCGAGGCGAACAAACAGCTGAAGCAGCGCGCCGATCGCATCGGCGCCATCGCAAATATATCCAAGACGATTACACTGGCACAGGAGTTGGGTCGCCTGCTTCCCTTCGTGGTAACGACCATCAGCGAACGATTCAACTACACCCACGTGGGCGTTTTTCTCCTCGATGAAACACGGGAGAATGCACTATTACGCGCTTCGAGCAGTGATGAGGGACTGCGTCAGATTCGCCAAAAACATCGCGTATTGGTCGGCTCGCACGATGCGATTGGAATGGTTACCCAGCGTGGTGAGGCACTAATCGCCGATCGGAAGGTTTCCGACATTCAATCGGACCGACCTGATCTAACTATTGCACGCTCGGAACTCGTGTTGCCCCTCAAAGTTAGAGAGCTTGTCATCGGCGCATTGGATATTCATTCCGATCGACAGGATGCCTTCACACAGGACGATGTATCGACATTGCAAATCCTTGCCGACCAAGTTGCCATCGCAATTCAGAATTCACGCTCCTCCGAACAGGCGCGGGACGCCTTGCAGCAAGCTGAGGTCGTCTCGCGTCAACTGACCAGGAGGGCATGGGCCGAGTATTCCGCAGTACAGGACCATATCGGTTATCGCTACGACGGCATAAAGCCGGAGCCACTCATGGAATCTGTGCACCTCGTCAATAACGAAAAACACCTGAATATCCCGGTTACATTGCGAGGGCAGGTCATCGGCAGATTGAAATTGAATCCTACCGAACCTTCACGGCAATGGACCGAGGATGAAATCGCGCTGGCGGAAGCAACAGCTGAACGCGTTGCAATCGCACTGGAGGGCGCACGCCTGCTTGACGATGCGCAGAAACGCGCACAACGCGAATCGTTCCTCTCGGAAGTTTCATCGAAGCTTGGTGCATCCTTCCAATTGGATTCGATCTTACGGGACACGGTCGAAGAACTTGGACAGACGTTCCGCAATGCAACCGTGTCCTTTCAATTGGTAAAACCAGCCTCCGCATCTGCGGAAGAACGCGCGGACGGAGACTGAGTTGGTGAAAACTAATTTGTACACGCAAACGAATGAATATGAAAAGCGTCTTTCGTAAAACACTTGCTTCGCCCGTGTTTGCAGACGATGATAAAAAGTCTCGCTCTGCGAGCTTTATCAATCTGCTTGCATTGGGCGGCGTTCCAATCCTTGTGCTCTTGATCAGCGCCAGAACCCTTGCGGGGACGGGCGCGTTGTTGGGAACTACAAATCTGATTCTGGCAGCCGTTATATTTATCCTAATCATCGCATGGTTCGTGATGCGCTTGGGATGGATAACACTCGCAGGGCATTCGCAACTGTTGTCGATCTGGCTTGCTACGACATTGCTGGCGCTCACGGGTGGCGGAATCGGCGGGAATATTTTTCTCGGTTATTTTCTCGTATTGCTCCTGGCGGGGTTGCTCTTGGGGTGGCGTCCCGCTGTCGGTTATACCCTGGCGAGCATTCTAGCGTTGTTTACTCTCGCTGGTGAAGAATCTCTGGGTACTGTAATCGAAGGGAGCATACTTTTCGCGTTAGGAGCATTTTTCCTTTACCTGATCATTAATGGCCTGGAAAATGAAATTGGAAGGGCAAAAACGGATGCAGGTATGTTATGGAAGCGAATTCAACAACTCTTGGAATATCGTGATGCTTTGAAAAACCAGGAGGAAGAGCGGACCGCCGTGCTCGGCAAACGCGCCGCCCAGCTTGAGGCCATTGCCGAGTTTGCCCAGTCGATCGCGCAATTGGAAAACCCAGATAAAATCTTCGCAGCCACAACAAATCTGATCAGCGAACGCTTTGGCTATTATCACGTGGGAATCTTCTTGATCGACCGCCACCGTGAATTCGCGGTCCTCCAGGCCGCGAACAGCGCTGGAGGCAAAAAGATGGTTGAACGCGGGCACCGACTCAGGCTCGGAACCGGCATAGTTGGCTTTGCCGCGCAGACCAGCAAACCCCGCCTCGCGCTGAATGTCGGGGAGGATGCAGTTTTCTTCAACAATCCCGACCTCCCCCACACCCGTTCCGAGGTCGCTGTCCCCTTGAAGTACGGAGACAGCCTGATCGGAGTCTTGGATGTGCAAAGCACAGAAGTAAGTGCATTCTCGGAAGATGACTTTCAAGTCCTTGGGACGCTTGCCAACCAATTGGCGATCGCGATCGAGAACGCACGGCTTCTCGCCGAGGCGCGTACCGCCGCCAGTCAGGTGCAAGAGGTCTACAACGAGTTCGTTCGCACCCAGTGGACTCGTACGGGCGAACGTTTGGATTATGCGGGTTATCGTTATAACGCCGGGAGGATCGAGATCCTTGAATCTCCAAACAATGCAGACGCCGCTCCGAATTCGGGCACAAGCAGCCAGACCGGCGATTCAACCCGTCCGCCGGAGCCGAGGCGTGGAAGAATCGCTGTCCCGGTGAGGTTGCGCGGTGAAGTGATCGGAATGTTGAATGTTGAATCGAACGATCCGACAAAATCATGGAGAACGGATGAGATCAGCCTCATGGAAGCGGTGGCAGAACGGGCAGCGCTGGCTATGGAGAATGCACGTCTGTTTCAAGATGCCCGCCGGCGCGCAGCGAAGGAACGCATGATCGCGGAGGCAACATCACACATCAGCAGTTCGATGAACATCGAGAACATTCTTGAGGCAACTGCCACGGAACTCGAGCGTGTGCTCGGCGGTTCCGAGGTATTGATCCGATTCGCCAGCAAGGATTCGCCATGAGCGCCGACCAGATCATTCTCATTCTCTCGGCACTCATCGGCTTGGGAATCCTGCTGGTAATAGCGGAGCCCATCAGACCCCTTCGAAATATCTCCTTGCGCGCGCGCGTGGCTCTCGGCATTTTAGCCTCCGGTGGAGTCGCCATTGGAATCGTATCAATTTTCGCTGCAAGTAGTGCGGTTCAAATCACCGACTCGCTATCCCAACGACTCGAAACCAGCGTTCAACTCCTTGCGGAGGAACAGCTGATCAATTCCGTGAGCACCGAGGCTGGCAATGCAAACCAGTCCTTCGAGAAGATTGAAAGTGATATTGTGGAATTGGCTACCCATTGGAGCGGGCTTTATGCGGAACAGAATGCACTCGGTGAAGGCGGATATTGGGACGCCTCCACGGAAATGGTGCAACTGGAGGGCGGACATTATGGGAATTCAGCGGACGATCCATCATCTGTTTATGTGCCTGCCAAGATCCGGTTAAGCGAGTCCGTGCTGAAAGACCTCAACACATCGGCTTATCTGGATTTCGCCGCACCCTCCACCCTCGCATCCAATCCCAGTGTACTTGCCGTGTATGGAATCGATACTCGCGGCGTCACCCGTTATTTTCCCAACATTAACCTGGCGTCTTTGCTACCGCCGGATTTCGATCCGACGCAGCGCGCCTATTACCGAATCACCTCTCCACTCTTCAATCCGTCCAGGACGGCGCGCTGGGCGATTCCGTATTTGGACGCGGCCGGAGGCGGGCTGGTTGTGACCGTTGCTGCCCCGGTGTATGTCGGCGACACCTTCAAAGGTATCGTTGCGGCTGACATGCAACTCTCCACGATCACAAACCAGATCGAACACATCAAGATCGGCCAGACCGGTTACGCGTTCATGATCGACGACGCAGGACGCATCATCTCCATGCCGTCTGCCGGGTACCAGCTATTCGGCCTCAATCCGGACGATGTCAATTCTGAGGAGTACTTCAAGATCACGTTACTCGGCGCGGGTCCGCCGGAACTTGTCGAGATCTCCAACCGCATGGTTGCCGGCGGAACCGGTTTGATCATACTTCCCGTGGAGGGTATCGATACGTATCTCGCATTTGCACCGATACGGTCGAACGGATACAGCGTAGGCATCGTCGTACCCGTGGCTGAACTTCAAACCGCGACCATCACTGCGCGCAACGAAACCCGGACCCAACTCGAGGCTGCTGCACGAGTCGCCGCCCTCATTCTGGTTGGTTTGTTGCTCGTGGCGGTGTTGGTCAGCCTGCGCCTCAGTCAACGCATCACAGCTCCGATCCTTAGGTTGACCGAGACGGCGAATAGCATCGTGGCCGGCGACCTCACCGCGACAGCCGCGGCAGAGTCGCGCGACGAGATCGGAACGCTTGCGAAGGCGTTCAATACCATGACGCGCCGATTACGGGAAACACTCGCAGGACTCGAACAGCGCGTATCAGAACGCACGTCTGAATTGTCCGAAGCCGGCAAGCAGATCGAACAACGCGCGGCACAGCTCGAAACGATCGCTCGTGTGGCGCACACAGTAGGCTCGACGCGCGACCTCGATGCACTGCTTCCAGAGATCGCTGCTGCCATCAGCAGACAGTTCGGCTTTTACCATGTGGGCATTTTCCTCCTTGACCAGCGCCGGGAATATGCTGTATTGAGCGCAGCGAACAGCAAGGGCGGGCAGAAGATGTTGGAAAACAACCACAAACTCAAAGTGGGAGAGACCGGCATCGTCGGATTCGTCACAGGCACAGGCAAAGCTCGCGTGGCCCTCGACACGGGTGCGGATGCGATCTTCTTCAACAACCCGTTCCTGCCCGAGACGCGTTCAGAGATCGCCCTCCCGCTTCTGGCGGGCTCAGAGGTGATCGGCGCGCTGGATGTGCAAAGTACCGAGTCGAATGCCTTCGGAGAGCAAGACACGAATCTCCTCTCGATCCTTGCCGACCAGGTTAGCGTCGCGATTCAGAATTCGATGCAACATGAGCAAACTCAGCGAGCTCTTGCAGAAGCGGAATCGCTTTCACGTCAACTCATTCGTTCCGGCTGGCAGGCTTTTTCGAAGGGCCGGAAGTTGATCGGCATCCGCCACTCGGGAGCACGGGCGACCTTTCTCTATGCTAAAAGGAATGGCAGGCAAGCCGATGATTCCAAGATCGTTGACAGTGAGTCTTTTTCGAAACCCCGAGGCGCGCTACTTTCGATTCCCATCAAACTGCGCGGCGAGGTGATCGGTACCGTCGACGTTCGCTCCCCCGGCAACCGCCGCTGGGACCAGGATGAAATGGATATCGTCTCGGCCATAATCGAACGAGCCGCACTCGCGCTTGAGAATGCGCGCTTCCTCGAGGAAAGCCAGAAGCGGGTTGCCAAGGAGCAGACCATAGGCGATATTTCTGCAAAGATTAGCGCCCACGGAACTGTGGAAAACCTGATCAGAACCGCCGCAATGGAACTTAGCCGATCGCTCCCGGGCGCTGAGGTTGCCATTCAATTCAATCAGAAGCCGGAGGTTGAATGATCAGAAAATTCTTCAGCCCGCCGGTACTCAGAAGCAGTGAAGATAACTTCCGCGCGCGGTTTATCAACGGGTTTGCATGGGCTGCCGTTGGCTTGTTGACCATTGCGCTCATCACGTATCTCTTCGCACCGTCCGGCGACCTTACCATCGCAATATTGTCTGGTTTGATTGTCGTGCTTCTCACCGCGCTCTTCACCTTGAGGCGCGGCAATGTATCCGCGAGCGCCTGGATGATCGTCGGGCTGGGCTGGTTAGGGATCGGTATTCAAGCACTCACGGCGGATGGCGTAAAGGATGTTATTGTCGTAGCCTATATCGCCATTGGACTTCTGGCAAGCATCGTAATCAGTCATCGCGCCGGCAGTTTGGTGATTCTCGCCGGCATTGCCGCCGTCGCCGTGCTCTCACTTCGCGAAGCATATGGACTGTTCGTACCGCGTGAACAAGACCCAATTGCGTACGGACGCGACCTGGGATTCATCTTCTTTGCGATTTTGATTCTGATTTATTTCAACACCACCAGCCTGCGCGATGCAATCACCCGCGCCAACAAAAGCGAGGAGAGTTTGCGCGCCTCCAACGCATCACTGCGGGAATTGAACCAGACGCTCGAGGAGCGTGTTGTCACCCGCACGACGGAATTGGAGCAGGCCAATAGGCGGTACGAACGCCGCGCACGACGGTTCGAGGCGATCGCGCAAGTGGCGCGCGCAGCCGCGGCGAACCAAACCCTCGAAGACCTCCTGGCTTTGCTCGTGCAAGTGATCGGCGAGAAGTTCGAGTATTATCACGCCGGAATTTTTCTGCTGGATGACAACCGCGAGCACGCAGAACTTCGAGCCGCGAACAGCGAAGGCGGGCGACGCATGTTGAGCCGAAATTATCGAATTCATATCGGGCAAACCGGTATCCTCGGCGTGGTTGCCGCCACAGGTGAACCCCGCATCGCTCTGGACACAGGAGCTGACGCGGCTTTCCTCAACGACCCCGACCTCCCCGACACACACTCACAGATGGCGCTGCCGCTCAAAGCCGCGGGAGTGGTGATCGGCGTGCTGGATATCCAGAGCACGGAACCGAACGCATTCTCGGAGGACGATATCGAAGTGCTTTCCACACTATCCGATCAGGTCGCCACCGCAATTCAGAACGCCCGTTATTACGAATCGACTCAGGAATTGGTGGAGGAAGCGCAACGCGTGACCGGAGCATATCTGCAAGATTCGTGGCACACTCTCCAGGCACAGGAACGCTTGATTGGATTCGTTGCCGATGGCACGTCCGTCAAGCCGTCCGATCAACCCGTTGATAGCGCGCTGTTGTCAAAAGTCTCATTGCGCGACCAGCCCTTCGTCGAAAATGGCGAGAAGCCCCGCATCGCCGTACCGCTGCGCCTGGCTGGGAACGTGGTTGGGATCCTTAACATTAATCTTGATGAAGATCATGAGTGGGAGAACGACGAGATCGATATCGCAAAAGCGGTCGCCGACCGTCTGTCGCTCGCGCTTGAAGCCGCGACACTGCTTGAGACGACACAAAAACGCGCCGAGATCGAGCGGCTTACAGCGGACATCACCGGCAAGATCGGCTCCACTACCCAGTTCGATTCCATCCTGCGGACGGCGGCGGAGGAATTGAGCCACGCATTCGGCGGATCTGAGGTATTGGTCCAGATCCAGCCGTCCTCAAATTCACACCGATCCGAGCATACGACTTCATGAATCGAATTCTTCAATCACTGGATAATTGGTTTAAGGGTCTCACCTACCCTAGAAAATTTACCGTGATCACGGTCATCTTCCTATTACCCGTGATCGCGTTCCTGCCGCTGATCGGCAATGAAGTCGACCGAATTGATCGATACGGCACCGGCGAACTCTTCGGCACCCTTTATACGCGTCCGCTTTGGAAAACCGCGAACGATCTGTACCTGCATCAGGTTCTATCCGCCAAGGTTGTCAATGGCGAGATGGAATCGGGGGCGCTCAAGACATTGCAGGCGACAATCGACACAGGCTTCGATGAGATCGAGTCTCGTCAACGACAAGAAGTCCTCTCCACGCCCTATCAAAGCGAAGTAGCCGCCTTCCGGACACGCTGGATCAGTATCCGAGATTCGCTCCCGAATGCCGACGCGGCGGAGGTACAGGCGCAGCATCAGGAGTTAATCCGCGACTTCAACTCCTTGATCATCCGTGTGGGCGAGGATTCGAATCTTGTTCTTGACCCCGACCTGGACACGTATTACTTGATGGATATCGTGCTTTTCGAAATACCGGAAAACCAGACGTTGATTTTCGAAATTTACAAATTGGCGAGCCCGGCGCAAGCCGACCAACCTCTTTCTGCGCGCGAACAGGAACAGATAGCCAACCAGATGGAAGCCATCCAATCGAACATGGCGCAGATCGACCGCAAGATCGGTGTTGTACTCGCTAACAACATCAACGGAGACTTGGAGCCCATTATTCTCCCCGCGTGGGACGATTACAAGGCACAAGTTCAGGCTTATGCGGACTTCGTTCAAGATCACATACTCGCCGGATCGCCAGACGGCTCCGTTTCTATGAATCTTCAAGCTTTCGAGGTTATGCATAAGGCTAATCAGGATTTCTATACAGCTGCCTCGACCACACTTCAGACCGGCGTGTCAGCGCGCGTGAACTCATCCATCCTTCGTTTTTACCCCATCGCTCTCGTTGTTTTAGCGAGCATTGCTGGCGCATTCCTGTTGGGGCAAAGTATCATGAGCTCAATTAGTCAACCTCTGGCACAGTTGATCGAAGCTTCTCAGCAACTCGCGGCAGGTGATCTATCCACCCGCATCTCAGTGCAAGGCTCTGGCGAGCTCGAAAAGGTGTCGAGGGCTTTTAACAAGATGGCAGCTGATCTGGAAACTGAGAAAACATCCCTTACCCACCATGCAGAAGAATTGGAGACCGCCAATCAGATCAACGCGAACCGCGCTCGAGAGTTTCAGTTTATCAGCGAGATATCTCAGATTATTGCGCAGGAACAAAAACTCGATATCCTCCTGCCTTTGATCACCCAGCTTGTAAGCGAAAAATTCAATTTCTATCATGTTGGCATATTCCTCCTGCACGAGAGTCACAAATACGCCGTGTTGCAAGCCGCCAACAGCGAGGGCGGGCAACGTATGTTAAAGCGAGGTCATCGCCTTGAACTTGGGACCGGGATCGTAGGCAATGTTGCCCGCTCAGGTTCCTACCGCGTCGCCTCCGATGTTGGATCTGATGCCACATTCTTCGACAACCCTGACCTGCCTGCAACCCGTTCCGAAATGGCGATTCCTTTGCAGACGCGTGGTGTGACGATCGGCGTGCTGGATGTACAAAGCACTCGGCCGGGAGAATTCAACGAAAACATCGTCAATACTTTGAGCATTCTTGGCGATCAGATCGCCATTGCCATCGAGAACGCCCGGCTTTTTGCCAGGACGCAACAGGCGTTGAACGAATTGCAGGCCGTCTACAACCAATATCTACAGAAAGAATGGCAGGCATTCCGCAACCGGTCTGCCCATATCGGTTACCATCATTTGGGCACGAGCGGCATGCTGCTCCAGTCTCCGATCGAATCGGATGAGTTTCAGAAAGTCCTTCAGCGTGGCGAAAGAACTGTCGGCAATAAAAATGGCTCGGAGTCCGAGCCCAGCATGACAGTTCCAATCAAATTGCGGGGCGAGACCATCGGTGTTTTAAACATCAAATCTCCGGAAAAGAGCCGCGAGTGGAGCCGGGATGAGATCAACATGATCGAATCCGTTGCGCAACGCCTTGCGCTAGCACTGGAGAATGCCCGGCTGTTCGAAGAAACGAACCGGCGCGCAGAGCGCGAACGGCTGGTTTCAGAGATCACTGGAAAGATTCGCAGCGTGAACGACCCGCAAGAGATGATCGATACTGCCCTTGTGGAATTGCGAAACGTGTTGGGCGCGAGTCGCGTCCAGGTGATTCCGCGGCTGCCACACGGAAACACTACTCAAAACAAAACGAACAGCGAGGAAGCATGACATATTCAATCGCAGTTTCAAACGAAAAGGGCGGTGTGGCCAAGACCACAACTACGCTCTCGCTTGGTGCCGCCCTGGCTGAGCTTAACTCTCGCGTCCTTTTGATCGACCTCGACCCGCAAGCGAACCTGAGCCTTGCGCTTGGGCTGGAAACCGGCGAGGCGGAAATCACTTCCGCCAATGTAATGATCGAAAATACGCCGATAAAATCGGCCATTCGCAAGACCGATGTGGCGAATCTCGAACTCATTCCGTCGAACTCTCGCATCGAAAGCGCGGAGCAATACCTCCCCATGCGCAGTAATTATCTCACGACGCTCCGGCAAGCCATTCTCGCAGGCACATTGAACTACGACTATATCTTCTTCGATTGTCCTCCGGCGCTTGGTGCGATCACGCTCAATGCCCTCTCCGCCTCCGATCTGCTTGTGATTCCCACCCAAGCGGAATACTTTTCAGCGTATGCGTTGAGGAACATGATGGGCTCAATCCGTCGCGTTCGGCAGGAAAGCAACCCCAATCTTGCATATCGCATTCTCGTTACCCTGCTGGATCGCAGGAACCGAACCCACCGCAATATATTCGAGCAGTTGCAGACCACGTTCGGTCAAGGCGTTTTTACCACCGTCATCGAGATCGATACAAAACTCAGAGAAAGCCCCATCGCCGGAATGCCGATCACTCAGTATCGCCCTACAAGCCGGGGCTCGCAACAGTATCGCGTCCTTGCCCAGGAGTTAATCGAATATGTCAAAGAAGAAACCAGCCGACAAACGGCTTGAAAAACTTTTTCAAAACATAACTCCTGAAGAAACAACCTCCGAACCGAGGCCTGCCGGCCGCCAGCGGGTGGTGGAAAAGGTGGATATCCCACCGTCGGTTCCCCGCGCGTCAAAGAGATCAGTTTCACCTCCGACGCGTCCCCTGGAGTTGATTCCGAGTCCCGCTCAACAGAGTCCTGAAATCTCGCTTGCGTTTCAAGTGGGACAAAATAATTGGGCGACGTTGCAAGTGCTGGATGAAAACCACGAGAAGAAATGGACTCCAGACGATGAGTTGCTCGTCAGACAAGTGGTGGACCAACTCTCGCTCGCACTGGAAAATGCCCGCTTATTCAAGGAAACGGAAACACGAGCACGAGAAGTCTCCGTTTTGAACGAGGTCGGACAGGCGCTTGCCGCGACACTGAATATCCAACAGATCATTGAGACCACATATAACGGCATCTCGCGGCTGTTCGATGCCAGGAACTTCTACATTGCGCTCTACGACGAATCAACGAACGAGATCCTTTTCCCTCATAATGTGACCGAATCCGTGGTGGATCGCTCCATCACCCGCCTGCCTTTGGACAAGGGCATCACTGCACACATGATTCGTACGCGTGAGAGCGTCCTGATCTCGGATGGGAGCGATACGTGGATGCTCGCGCGCGGAGAAACTCCGGTCGGCGAGTCGGCACAATCTTTCCTCGGCGCGCCGCTCATCGCAGGCGACAAGGTCCTTGGCGCTATTGCGCTGCAGGATTACGAAATTTCGCACAAATATGATGAGCACGACCTAAAACTCCTGACCTCATTCGCCAGTCAGGCTGCGATCGCGATCGAAAATGGGCAGCTATTCGAGAAAGCGACGGCAAGTCAGGCAACACTTTCCGAAGCACTGCGTATCGCCAGGATCGGATACTTCGAGATCGACGTGGTTACCCAAGTCATAACGATCACCGATGAGTTGTTCGCCATCCTCAATACCTCCGTGGAACAGGAAGGAGGGCAGCAATTTCGTGCGCGCGATGCGCTGCGTAAGTTCGTCAGCGCGGATGATTACACGGTCGCGATCAAGGCTTACGAAAAGGCGATCAAGACCGGTAAACAGCGAAACGAGGTGGCCGTGGAGGCGCGATATCGCACCCGCGACGGCCGAACAATCTGGGTCAACACCACCTACAAGGCCGAACTCGACGAGAAGGGACGCGTTTACAAAGTCGCAGGATCGTCACAGGACATCACCGAACGAAAAATCAACGAGTTGATCCAGGCTGCGATCACAGAGATATCAGAGGCAGCATTAACAGCATCGGACTTGTCGGGATTAATCCAGACAGTGCATAAGGCGGTGGGCACTCTCGTACCGGCGCGCAATTTCTACATCGCGCTGTACGACCCCCAAGCCGACCTAATGACGTTCCCCTATTACGTGGACGAACATGATGCCACTATGCCGCCCCAAAAACTTGGAGGCGGACTCACCAGTTACGTGATCCGCACTGGAAAAGCGCTGCGGGCGACACCGGAGATTTACGCCGAACTGGCTCAAGCGGGCGAAGTGGTCAGCGGAGGCACCGCCGGAGCGGATTGGCTGGGCATTCCGTTGCGGAACGAATCAGCGGTCCGCGGCGTACTGGCGGTTCAATCCTACGATAACGCGGTGCGAATTACGCAGCACCACCAGGAAATTTTAACCATCCTGGGTACCCAGGTATCGGCTTCCATCGAACGGTTACTGGCGAGAGAAGCGCTCGCCAAGTCGGAAGCCGATCTGCGCGCCCTCTTTTCCTCAATGCAGGATGTGGTACTAGTGGTTGATAAAGACACACGCTATATCCGCATCGCACCAACCAATCCATCGCGTCTGTTCCGCCCCCCGGATGAATTGCTCGGCAGGAGGATGGACGAATTATTGCCCCCCGAAACACATGAACAGTTTCGCGCAGCAATCCATCGTGCGCTTCAATCGAACGAGGTGGTTCAGATCGAATACCAATTGCCAATCGAAGGACACCTATATTGGTTCCTCGCCAACCTCTCCCGGCTCAACGAGAACGAAGTATTTTGGGTCGCCCGTGATATTACGGAGCGCAAGAAGTCCGAAGAGGCGCTCCAAAGGCGAAATACTTACCTGGCTATCTCCGCTGAGATCGGGAAGTTGGTCACTTCTACGCTCGACCTGAACAAGATCTTTTCAGAGACCGTGATTCGTGTGAAAACGGGTTTTGATGTTTATTTCGCCGCTCTCTACAGCATCGAAGAAACTGGTTTCAACGCCGTTTTACGCGGGGCAACCGGGGAAGCCGGTGATCAAATGATCGCGGCAAAACATTCGGTGACAATCGGATCACAGAACATCGTTGGCTTGGTGGCCGACACCGGAACCGCCAGGCTGATCGAAGATGTGAGCACGGAACCTTTGTATCAACCCAATCCACTCCTGCCTGAAACTCGCTCCCAGGTGGTGATTCCCCTTCGGATCGGTACGCGCATCGTAGCGGTACTTGAGATTCACTCCGACCGAGTGCATGCCTTCACGGAAGACGATATCTCGGTGCTTCAACTGCTAAGCGACCAGGTCGCAGTGGCGATCGACAATGCCCGATCATATGAATTGTCACAACAACTGATCAAGGACCTGCGCGAAGTGGACAAATTAAAGAGTCAGTTCCTTGCAAATATGAGCCACGAACTTCGGACACCGTTGAATTCCATTATCGGGTTCTCGCGGGTAATCCTCAAGGGCATCGATGGTCCTATCACAGATTTGCAGCAACAGGATCTAACCGCGATCTACAATTCAGGCCAACACCTGCTAGGCTTGATCAACGACGTACTCGATCTTGCCCGCATCGAAGCCGGCAAAATGGAATTGAACTTCGAGGAAGTCAACCTGGCCGACATGATACAAAGCGTCCTTTCGACCGCCAAGGGTCTCGTTAAGGAAAAACCGATTCAGCTGGTTGCCAACGTTCCAACTGCCACACTGGCCGTGCGCGGCGATGCCATGCGCATTCGCCAGATATTTATCAACCTGCTTTCGAACGCCGCCAAATTTACAGATGAAGGCACGATCACGGTTGCGGCACAGAACCAGAAGGGACCCGATGGAATGACAGAGGTCATCATACGAGTTACAGACACCGGACCGGGTATTTCGAGTGAGGATCAAGAAAAACTATTTAAAGCGTTTTCGCAAGTGGATGGTTCAGCCACGCGCAAAAGCGGCGGTACCGGGTTGGGTCTCTCGATCTGTTCCAATCTCGTTCAACTCCATGGAGGGCGCATTGGCGTCACCAGTGAAGCGGGCTATGGTTCAACCTTCTGGTTCACCCTGCCTCCCTTTCATCAACCTCTGGATGAAATTCCGGCTGATCGGAAGATCATCGTTGCCATCGACGATGATCCCAAGGTGATCAGCCTTTATGAAAGATACCTCGCTCCGCAGGGATATTATATTGTTCCATTCATCGAAGCCAAAGGCGCGAAGGAACGGATCGCGGCCATCAAGCCGATTGCCATCACGCTGGATGTAATGATGCCGAACGTCGACGGCTGGACGCTTCTTTCGGACTTGAAATCTGATCCAGCGACCCGTGACATCCCAGTTATCATCTGCTCGATCCTCGAACAGGCCGATAAAGGCTTCAATCTGGGCGCGTCTGATTACCTCATCAAACCCATCCTCGAGGAGGATCTTGTTCACGCCTTCAAACGGTTGGATAAAAAAGGCGAGATCCGCAATATCCTGGTGATCGATGACAATGCGGACGATCGCAGGCTCATACAAAAGATCCTGGAGGAGCATGGAAAGTATGATGTTACCGTAGCAGACGGAGGCCGTCAGGGTTGGGATGCAATAAAGGCAACTCCTCCTCACGCTGTCATCCTCGATCTGTTTATGCCCGATTGGGATGGTTTTGTCGTTCTCGAAAAGCTTCGTGACGATCCTGCCCTCCGTAATCTGCCAGTGCTGGTCATCAGCGGAGGCGGTTTAAACCCGGACCAGCAGAAAAAAATGCAGGAGTTTGGAAAGCGCCTGCTCATTAAGGGAACGTTGAAGGAAAGCGAACTTATCTCAAGCATCGAGCAAGCGTTGATGGCTCTTGGTTGACGTGACCATGAACAATCCATAATGGAATAGGACACTGACCACACATGTTATTTGTCATACGATGTCTTGATTGCGGGCATGCCGCGCCTTTCATGCCGCGCTCGATGCATTGCCCAAACTGCAACAGCCAATGGCGCGAAGCGGAATACGATCTGAAGGAAGTGGCCAACACATTTCCGTCACAACTTCCGAACCGCAGGTTTGACCTTTGGCGGTATCGTGAACTGCTTCCGATCCATACACTGAACCCGACTTTGCAGCTTGGAGAGGGAGGCACGCCCCTCATCAAGGCTGCAAACCTGGGAAACATGCTGGGTCTGCCCAATCTCTATATCAAAGATGAGAGGCAAGGACCAACTTCATCCTTCAAAGACCGGCAAGCGGCAGTTACGATCGCGGCGCTTAAAGAAGGCGGCGTAACCGAGATGGTAGCCGCATCGACGGGCAATGTTGCCATCGCCTTATCGGCGTATGCTGCGCGGGCTGGCATCAAATTGTGGGCGTTTGTCACCAGCCTCGTCCCCGGCGTGAAGATGCGTGAGATCGCACTTTATGGAAGTCAGGTGGTGAAGATCACTGGCTCGTACGACCAGGCTAAACAGGTCGCCGCGGAGTTCGCCCGCCAACGCGGTTTGTACCAAGATATGGGTGCCCGCACAGTGACAGCAGTGGAGGCGATGAAAACGATCGCCTTCGAAATCGCAGAACAATTGACGATGGAGGAAGGAGGCGTACCCATACCGCTGGGAGCGAGTCCAAAATGGAAAACTCCCGACTGGTATCTTCAAGCTGTTAGCGGTGGGATGGGTCCGCTCGGCGTGTATAAAGGCTTTCGCGAACTGAAACAACTCGGCCTAATCGATCGTATCCCGGCGCTGGTTCCCATTCAGGCGGAGGGTTGCGCACCGATGGTCGATGGTTGGAGGAAGGGTCTTGAAAAAGCAGAACCAGTCCTCTCGCCGAACACACGGATCGAAACGCTCGCCACGGGCGACCCCGGCAGAACCTACACAATGCTACGCCAACAGGTGATCGAAACCCATGGAACCTTCGAAAGCGTCTCTGATGATGAAGCCTTCCGTGCCATGCACGTACTCGCCAAACTCGAGGGTATCTCGGCTGAACCCGCCGCCGCCGTGGCGTTCGCGGGTTTGTTCAAACTGGTCCGGGCAGGAGTGATCAAATCCACAGACACGGTGGTGGTCAACTGCACCGGGCACACGCTGCCTGCGGAACAATTTTTGTTCGATGAGAATTGGACGCGCGAGGTGGATTACCCCGGCGCAATGGCTCAATCGGAAACACCTCAAGAAGGTTTGCTGGCCGCGCTCAATAACGTGACCCCGAACCGCTTCCCGCGCGTCGCCGTTGTGGACGACAGCGCGGAGGCGAGGCGATTAATCCGGCGCATCCTGCAATCACAAGGCGATTTCGAGATCTTTGAGGCAGTGGATGGGAGTGAAGCCATCGAGCTTGTGAAGCGCGAACATCCTGATATTGTCATTCTCGACCTGATGATGCCTGAAGTGGACGGCTTTGCCGTCCTTGATGCGTTGCGGAGTGATCCGGAAACGGCAAATATACCGGTGATCGTTGCCACCGCAAAGGAGTTGACCGTCAACGAAAAAAGCCGGTTGCAGGGGCAGATCCAATCGCTGATGCAAAAAGGCGATTTCTTGAACGATGAGTTCCTGGATGAAGTCCGCGCACTGATCCGATAATGACGGAACTAAACGAAACACCGGACAGTGTCAACGAGGTTACCTACCCTTCGTTGATGTTGAAATCCCGATTAATGCATAAAATGAAAATCCGGGGAATTAATGCTGCGCTCCTCTCCGCAGTGTTTCTCGGTATGGCGCCGGTCCTAGGCAAGGTGGCCATGGGGGCAGACAAATTCACGCCCTTGGCGGTCGTAGCATTGCGCACCAGCATAGCAGCACTGCTTCTTGTACTCATTCTTGCGATCATTAATCGCCGCGCTTTATATATCTACCCGGCAGCCTTGTACATCACCGCTCTCGCCGGCGCGATCAACGGCGTTGGCTCCATCTTTTTCTACATTGGCTTGAGTCGATTGAACGCGAGCGTTGCGCAATTGTTATATTCGCTATATCCATTCTTTGTGGCATTTTGGCTCCAACTGGACCGGCAACCCCCCACTCGTCTTACGATATTCAGAATCGGAATTGCGATCGTCGCCGTGTTTTTCCTAACACAGGGCACAACCGGGACCGTTGATCCTGTCGGCGTGACTTTGATGCTGGTCGCGGCGGCCTTGTATGCGCTTCACCTTCCGATCAATCAACGCGCCTTGTACGATGTTCCCGCGCCAACCGTTACTGTTTATACATTGCTAGCAATGAGCGCGGTCGTGGTACCCGCCTACCTGATCTTCGACGGCAGCCCGCCCGGGGAGTACGCGCCGTGGACGCCCTTGCTGATGCTCACTGCAGTTACTTTCTTCTCGCGCCTGACTCTCTTCCTCGGCGTCAAACACATCGGCGGGATGCAGACGGCTCTACTCGGATTGGCGGAACTGATCGTCGCCATCGCGTTCAGTCACTTCCTTTTGGGCGAAAAGTTCACTGGGCTTCAATGGGTGGGCATGGCGGTCTTGGGCTTCAGTCTTCTCTTGGTTTGGTTCGAAAAGCCTCCTTCGCATCCACCACCCACTCACGGTCTACTCGGTTGGCTTCAACCGCCAGACTTCCCTAAAGATTTTTACAAGCACTAAGAAACCCTTTCGAAAATCCGTTATACTCTCCAGCATGGATTCAGACTCGCACCCCCCCATAGGCATCTTTGATTCGGGCGTGGGAGGGTTATCGGTATTGCGCGCGATTCGCACATTGATACCCAGTGAATCGATACTCTACGTTGGCGATCAAGGGCATATCCCCTACGGTCCGCGGCCGATGGAACAGATTCGTCGTTTCTCAGAGTCGATCACGAATTTCCTGCTTGCAGGAGGCGCGAAGATCATCGTAGTTGCATGCAATACTGCATCCGCGGCGGCATTGAAGTTTCTGCGGGAAAGGTTTGAGGGGGTTCAATTCGTGGGCATGGAACCGGCGGTCAAACCAGCTGCAGAACAGACTCGCACGGGGAAGGTAGGCGTCCTTGCCACACCGGCGACTTTCCAAGGCGAGTTGTACGCATCCGTTGTGGAGCGGTTTGCAAATGGCGTGGAGTTGTTTCAGAACACGTGCAATGGCTTGGTCAGGCAGATCGAACAGGGTGATTTGACCGGGGATGAAACCCAAACAATCTTAGAGCAAGCATTACTGCCCATGTTGGACAAAAACATAGACACAGTCGTGTTGGGATGCACCCATTATCCCTTTGTTATTCCTTTGATTCAGACGATCGTGGGGGCAAACGTCAGGGTGATAGACCCAGCACCCGCTGTAGCCCGACAAGTTCAACGACTACTGGTAGCTGGCGGGATAAAAAATCCATCCCCAATACCCGGAAAAATCAACCTGTATACGTCGGGCGATCCTGCCGCGTTCCAACAACTCCTACCCTTGCTGTTGGGGGAAGACGGCACAGTTGACCACGTCGAGTGGATGGATGATGGGGAGATACGGCTGTTTACAACGCCCACGCGAGCATGAAACCGAAGATGGCGATGATCACGCCAAGATGCAGGAACAGATTGCTCCCCGTGATCACATTCAAGCCAAAGATGAAGGGCAGTATAAAGTTGATCACCACCAATAACATACCGACAATCGGCAACAAGCCCTTACGATGGGCAAAATAATTCGATGCGTTGTCGATCAAATGCGACAGCCATTTCATAGTTCTTCCTCTTCGATTTCCGGTTCTTTGCGATTCGCGGAGAACTCCCAGCCGTTGAACTGCGCAACCAGACGACCCGGGATGCGTCCCTGCATGACCACCCCGCCCCGTCCGTGTTCGATTCTTTCCACCTGTCCAGCTTCGTGAAATAGAGAGATCAATGCGCCTTGTTGATACGGTAAGCGCACGTGGATGGGCGTGTAGGTTTCATACAGCTCTCTTTGGATGAGCAGGAGCAGTTCCTGAATCCCCGTGCCTTGCAGGCTCGAAATTGCCGTGGCTTTGGAGTATCGGCTTACCACATCGTACGCCGACCGCGGATCGCGGAGCCGGTCAATTTTGTTGAGTGCCGTTACCACCGGGATATGATGCGCGCCCAGCTCATCCAGGGTCTGTTGCACTGCCTTGAATTGACTCAGCGCATTGGGATGTGAAATGTCCACAACATGCAACAGCAGGTCGGCCTCGAGGATCTCCTCGAGCGTGGCGTGGAAAGACTCGATCAATGTTGTTGGTAGTTTTTGAATAAAGCCCACTGTATCAGTCATTAACGCCTGATACCCACCCGACAACTCGACCCGACGCGTGGTTGGGTCTAGCGTGGCAAAGAGCTGATCTGCCACATACACATCGGACTTCGTAAGTTTGTTCAACAGCGTGGATTTGCCCGCGTTGGTGTACCCAACCAGAGCAACGGTCGGTATACGGGACCGTCTTCTCTGCCCGCGGTAGCGCTGGCGATGTGCGCTGACTTTTTCGAGCTCCTTCTTGAGTTGTGCGATCTCGCGGCGGATGGCGCGCTTGTCCACTTCCAACTGAGTCTCGCCCGGGCCGCGCAAGCCCACTCCCCCGGTCGACCCGGCGCGTCCCCCGCCTCCGCCTGCTTGCCTTTCCAGATGAGTCCATTGACCGGTCAATCGCGGCAAATAATATTCATACTGCGCAAGCTTCACCTGCAACATTCCCTCTTTTGTGTGAGCGTGTTGCGCGAAAATATCCAGGATGAGCGCGGTGCGATCCAGCACGCGGACGTTCCTGCCCAAGGCCTCCTGTAACTCGCGTTGGTGGCGCGGCGAAAGTTCATCATCGAAAATGACCACCTGCGAAAGCGTTTCCTCCACGAGCATCCTCAACTCATCCACTTTGCCGGGACCGATGTAGGTTTTTACATGAGGGCGATCCAGTTTTTGGGTCAACTCGCCAGCCACATCCAGGCCGGCTGTATCGGCAAGCAGAGCCAACTCGATCAGCGAATCTTCCAATGATAGGAATGAAGTATGCTGATACAGGTCAACTCCAACGAGGAAAGCCTTCTCGTGCGGAGGTGTAGTTTGGTGAAGGGTTCGTTTCGACATGGGTATTGTTTTACTCGAAGGATGCTTTCGGGTTTTCTTCCTTTGCCGCAAGTGTATCAAATAACTTCGCCATTTTCGGATCAGGCGCTTCGACCCTCTCGGGTATCAGAACATGGAAAGTGGAGCCCGGGCAGGCATCTTCATCATAGCCGGGAGATTCGACCCAGATCGAGCCGCCGTGCGCCTCTAGAATTCCGCGTGCGATCGGGAGTCCCAATCCTGGTCCACCACCTTTAAATTTCGTCTTTCCGCTCGAGTGACGCCCCACACTCCCCAGCTGACCAAATTTCTCGAAAATCGTGTTCTGATTCTCCGGCGAGATGCCGATGCCAGAATCTGCAACGGTGACTTCGATGAACCCCGGTAACGATCTTCCTCCGATGGTGATCGTTCCTCCATCCGGGGTGAACTTAATCGCGTTGCTGAGTACATTCCGCAATGCCTGAGTAATACGTATCGAATCCAGGTAGATCCACTTGCGGCTGCCTTCGAAGTTCGGGAGGGTTATCGTCAGATTGCGGGCCTGAATCGTCAGCTCTGCCTCTTTGCACAGGCCATCGAGCAGCAAACCGAGCTGCGCGGGTTGAAAATTTAACCGCAGCAGATCGTTGTCGATCATCGATACATCGATCATGTCGTCCACGATGAGACGTAAACGATTGATGCCAGTCGTCATGCCGGCCAACAGGTTTTTCAATTGCCCGTTCTTCTGCTCACCGTGCAGGTCCTCCATCATGGACGAATAACCTTCGATGAGGGTCAGCGGCGTCTTTAATTCGTGTGCGGCGACGGAAATAAAAGCGGACTTGCTCCTGTCTACGCGCTCCATTCGCTTTTGCACTTTCTCCATCTCGGCAGAAATATGTGCCACCCGCGTTTCCATTTCGTAACGCGCCACCACGCCCAATCCGTAGGTGTAGACCGGGATGATCGCGGCAAGCAGGTCGAGCGCGTGTTGTTTCGTTAGTATTTCATTCGCCACCTTGATGGTCAATGCGATCATCCGGTTGATCAGGAAGGAGACGTGATACAACCCTTCCTCCAGATCTGTTTCGGTGGACGATTTCGCCCAGTCGAGAAGAATCGAATCCATCCAGGCCGGGTCTCCGGTAGTGACGGATTGCTCCAACAGGTCGAAGAACCTCCCCAACTGCTCTTCAAATCCCGCGCGAACTTCCATGCCGCGGGCGAGGTCGTGCCCAACATGTTCCACCCATGCCGGGCGTACTTTTTTCAATATTTCCTGAATACGGGCGGGGTTTGCCTTCTTCTTTGGCATGACTTGGCTCAATCTACTCGCGCTTTTATTGTATCAGTTTTGAACGCCCTGTCCTACGATCCACATCCATAACGTCCTCCCCACTGCCTCAAGGCTGTCGGGTGAAACTTTGTCGGGTGTGTCGCCGAGGGTGTGCCAGTATGGGTAATCAAAATCGATCAAGTCCACCGCGGGGATCCCCGCTTCAAGGAATGGTGTATGGTCATCGATAATTGAAAATTTATATTCGGGAATGAACTGTTTCCCGAATCCCAAACTGTCGGCCACGGACCAGATCTCATCGTTCAAAATCGAATCGGAATTGCGCTCCTTGTAGATGTTCAGGTCTGCATCGCCGATCATATCCACTACGACGACCGCGCGCGGCTGGAGCGGATTGTTCGCGACAAACTCACGCGAACCGAGGATCCAATCCCAACCCTCGATGCGGCCATTATCTTCGGCATCGAAAAAGACCAGCCACACATTTACCGTATCATCGGGCAGGGACCGCGCCAACTCCAACAAAACCGCCACCCCGGAGGCACCATCGTTCGCACCGGGGACGGGCTTCGAATGATTCGTCGGGTCGGGATCGCTATCTGCGAACATACGCGTATCGTAATGCGCTCCGAGAATTATTTGTGGAAGCTGATCGGACCGCCGGGCAACGATATTAAAGATCGGATGCCCCATCGCTTCCGATTCCTGGATTTCAACTCGCCAGCCAGCGGACTCCAACTCCCTACGCATCCACTCGCGGATTTGAGTATGGCCCTCCGTGCCCGGAATGCGAGGGCCAAACTCCACCTGTGTCTTCACGTCGTCGTAGGCGCGCAAACCATCGAACGATGTGACATCAGGCTCGGGCTGGGAGAGAACCGAGAACGCGAACCACCCCAGAACGACCGCGAGCAGAAAACCGATCACGGAAAGATAAACCACAATCGCTTTATTCGTCACGCCGCGACCGCTCCATGAATCACAGTCTGCAGCTCTGCCAAAGACCGCGCCGCATACGCCGCCCCGCGTTCACGTTTGCCGATTTTCCGATCAGACTCGATAGGCGGCAAGATGCCAAAATTCGCCTTCATCGGCTGAAAATCCTTCAAATCGGCATGGGTAACGTAATGACAGAGCGCGCCGAGCATCGTGGTTACTGGAAGTGTGATCGGCGAACCGCCGTGATGAAGCCGGGCGGCGTTCATGCCTGCGAGCAAACCGGTCGCGATGTTGCCCATGTACCCCTCCACGCCGGTGATCTGTCCCGCAAAGTAAAGATCGTCACGTGTGATATGTTGAAGCGTGGCCCGGAGTAGCTTTGGAGATGCAATGAATGTATTCCTGTGCATTTGTCCATAGCGCATGAATTCGCCGTTCTCCAAACCGGGAATAGTCCGCAGAACCCGTTTTTGTTCTGGAAATTTCAAATTGGTTTGAAAACCGACCAGGTTATACAAACTGCCCGCGAGATTATCCTGCCGCAATTGCACAACCGCATACGGACGTTTGCCTGTTCGCGGGTCGCGCAGACCGACTGGGCGCATGGGACCGAACGCCAGTGAATCGATCCCCCGCTCCGCGATGATCTCAACCGGCAGACACCCTTCAAAGAAGTGACCAGCCTTTACACCAGATTTGATCGCATCCTCAAAGGAGCGCAGTTCGATCCGTTCCGCATGGAGGAGGGCTTCAACAAAGGCGTAATATTCATCTTTTGTAAATGGGCAATTGATGTAATCACCTTCGTCTTGCGCACCCTCGTCGTAGCGGGATGCGCGGAACGCTACGTCCATCTTAATACTTTCCGCATGAACGATCGGAGCAATCGCGTCGAAAAAGAAAAGATGTTCCTCACCGCTCAGCTCGGCGAGTGATCGGGACAAGGCCGGCGAGGTGAGCGGTCCGCTGGCGACGATGGTTGGTGTATCGGGAATGCGTTGAACCTCTTCGCGCACGATCTCGATGTTTGGGTGCCCACTGATCCGTTGAGTCACTTTCCGGGCAAACAGGTCGCGGTCCACAGCCAGGGCGCCGCCTGCCGGCAACGACGCTTCTTCGGCGCATTCCAGCAGCATCGAACCCAGCAGTCTCGATTCAGACTTCAGCAAGCCAGAGGCGCGGTCGGCCAGGTTCGACCCAAGCGAGTTCGAGCAGACCAGTTCCGCCAATTCTTGCGTTTGGTGAGCGCCGGTCTGCAGTACCGGGCGCATTTCGTACAAGCGCACTTGTAGCCCGCGTTCTGCGGCCTGCCACGCAGCTTCGCTGCCAGCCAGTCCGCCGCCGATCACGATCAGGTCAGTCATGCGGTGATTCTACCATCGCCGGCAGGATACCCATGGTTCACGAGGCAGGCGACAATACGACTGGCGCTTGAACTATCGTAACAGGCACTCTGTCGTATAATTAACATAGCATGGCATCCCAAAAGGACATCGAATTTCAACTCAAAGAGACCGGTCAACTGACCGAAACCGCATGGTCCGCGCTGGTGGAACGCGAAGCGGGAGCATGGCATATCGTCTCCCATCACCATCTGACGAAAAAGAATCAACCCGAACTCATCAAGTTTCTCAGTAAAACCGAGGTGGATTCATGGTTGTGCGGCGCGCTCAGCGGCGGGCAGAGTCGGTCGGTTTCACTGCCTGAATCGAGCAACCTGGAAGTTGCCCGGCTTTTCGCCTTCCCGTTGAAAGGGATGTCGCGTGTAGTGTTGGCCGGAGCGGATCAACTGAGTACCGACGCCCAACGACTGTGGCGTCTCGTTGCGTCCGCCATGCAGAACGGAGATGCACAAGCGGATTCCTCGGCATCCGCGTCAGTGGCTGCGTCCCTGTTAGTGCCCGATCTCGACTCAGAGAATCCATACGATCTACCGCGCGCGCTCGACCGCGCCCTCACATCCTTTCTTCGTGTCGTTTCAGTACAGGGAGCCTGGCTCGCCGTTCGACGCGGCGACTCGCTTGAAGTGCGCGCCCAATGGAATGCACCATCATGTGCCAATCTCGACCTCCCCATCGAATCCAATACCCTGCTTCGGCGGATGAACCGCAACCTTACGCCCATGGTGGTTAATCGCGGGGATCCGCTTTGGGACTCGCTTCCTCATAAAGGGTTAAAGTCCAACACAAAACTTTGGACGTGTGTCCCGATCGTCATTGGACAACGATTGATCGCCACTCTCGTCCTGTGGCGGACCTCCACATTCAGGCGCGATGAATGGAACCGCCTGATCGAACTTGTAACGCAAACAGCGCCAGCCATCGAAACGATCATCACCTTCGCTGAGATGGCAAGTCATTTACGGCGGCTGGCCATGCTGAACGACTTCGCACTCACCATCTCCACAGGGCGCAACCTCGACCAGATCGCCCGGCGTGTCTTCGCACTGCTCGCGCGCGCTTTCGGCACCGAACTGATCGTGCTCGACCTGCTGTCCTCGGATAACCGGTTGGTCAACGAATTCCGAAACAAGGATGGAGCCTTGGTCTCCACCATCCACAGCGCCCAAGAACCGTGGATCGCAACCGTGCTGAAAGACAGCCAGAAGGCGCGGCTCGGGGATTCGCAGCTCGAAGGCATTACGCCCCTGTACGAAGATTCGCTTTCGGGTCTCTACGTTCCACTACGTTTCCGCGGTCAGATCATCGGCAGCCTATCCATTGAAAACACCAAGACGGATGCATTCAATTTTTACGATGAAAGTTTGATCGTTGTGATCGCCAGTCATCTCGCCAGCCTCGCGGATTACACACGCGTACGCGAGGAAGCGGAGGGACGTGCGCGCAATCTCGGTTTGATCCACGAAGTGGTTGGGCAGGTCGTCGGCTTGACCGAGCCGCGCGAGGTGGCACAGATCACAGCCGAGCTCCTGGCGCGCTATTTTGCCTATGAGCTGGCTGCCGTCTTTATCGCCGATCCGCAGGGAAACCTCACGATCGGCGGCTTCGGCGGCGCCAGCCAGAACGTGGTCCGACGCGCCGTGCAATCGTTCGAATACCCGGTCAGCGGAGGCATCACCGGTCACGTCTTTGAAACCGGGAACAGCGTAGTGGTCAACGATGTGCTGCAGGATAGCCGTTATCGTTCCATCAAAGGCTGGCAGGCTGGCTCTGAAATGTGCGTGGCGATCCGCGACGGCATGAAGATTCTCGGCATTATCGATGTAGAGAGCAGTTCGCGAAACGCGTTCACGCATAACGACTTCATGGCCCTTGAGTCGCTCGCGGGAATTCTCGCGAGTGTGATCACCAGCGCCGATCAATATCAACGTCTTGAGTCGACCATCAGTCAGTTGCGCGCCACGCAGCTTGAATTACGCGAGCGCATGGATGCCCAGCGAAAAGCGGAAAACCGCCTATTGCAAGCCGCAAAGCTTGCCGCGGTGGGAGAGATGGCGGCCGGTATCGCGCACGAACTGAACAACCCGCTGACATCCGTCACCGGCTTTGCTGAACTTGCTCTCGATGAATTTCCTGCGGAAAACCAAACGCGGAAAGATCTCGAACTCGTGGTACGTGAGGCGAAGCGCGCCCGGGATGTTGTACGCCGCCTGCTGGATTTTGCACGGCAAGGCGAGAGTTCGCGCTCGAGTGTCTCGTTGAATGAAGTGGTTGACGACGTGGTGGCGCTCAGCAGGCATCTCATCCACACGAGCGGCGTGGAACTCGTCACCCACTTCGATGAGAAGCTCCCCTGGGTGATGATGGATGCGAACCAAATTAAACAGGTCGCGCTAAACCTAGTTCATAATGCGTTACAAGCAATGCCCGACGGCGGCATATTGGAGATCGAAACGTCATCGGCGCGCAGGAACGGCCGCGCCTGGGCGTTGATCTCGGTGCGTGATACCGGCGTGGGAATTTCACAAGCGGACAAGGGACGCATCTTCGAGCCTTTCTTCACAACGAAAGGGAATCACGGCGGTACGGGACTTGGCCTGTCGGTCACGTATGGCATTATCACCGACCATGGCGGCACGATCGAGGTCGAGAGCGAATCGGGCAAAGGGTCAAAGTTCACAGTCCGGTTACCGTTATGACCAGTGCAACCACGAATCCCTCCTCTTCGATACTCGTCGTGGATGATGAGCCCGGCATCGCATCCTTGTGCGAGCGCCTGCTAAGCCGCGAGGGTCATCGCGTCACTGCACTGATCAACCCGCTTGCGGCGATCGAATATTTGCAGAAAACTCGAACCGACTTGCTGCTGGTAGACATTCGCATGCCCGAAGTGGACGGCTTCGATGTGATCTCGCGCGCAAAGATCGTCCAGCCCGATATTGCAGTGCTGGTGATGACCGGCTTTGGCACGGTGGAGACGGCCATACGGGCACTTCGGCAGGGCGTAGATGGCCTTTTACTAAAGCCGTTTGAACGGGGTGATGAGCTGGTGCAGGCGGTGAGGCAGGCGATCAATGACAATCATCGCAAACGCGACGCCGCACGTGTGCAGGCTTTCCGTCCCCTATTCAACGTCACAGAAACGCTATTCGCGGAGACCGACCAAAATAAATTGCTCGACCTCATTACCTCCGCCATCCGCGATCACCTGAATTGCTCGAACGCTGCCTATTATAAAGTGGACAACGGACACGTGACTGCGGTGACACAGGTTGGAAAAACTCTGCCCGTGGAGGCAGACCAAACCGCCGCCGAGTTGATCCGTCGAGTTGCGGATGACCGTGATCCGATGATCATGCACGCAACGGGACCCGGCGATCTGGAAGCTCAGGCGCTTCTCGCCACGGTGGGGCTGGGTTCCGCCATCCTCATCCCGGTGACCCGGGCAGATACGAACAGCGTGTTATTTGCGGCGCGCGATTCCTCGGTATCGCCATTCCGCGGAGCGGACCTGGAATTATTTTTTGTCCTGGCTCGGCAGGCAGTGGTAGCGATGGAAAATGCGCGTTTGTACGCTGACCTGCGCGACACGCTCCGCCGCGTGGAAGAATCGCAACAGGCATTGGTGCGCGCCGAAAAGATGGCGGCCGCCGGGAGGCTGACCGCCTCGATCGCTCACGAAGTGAATAATCCGCTTCAATCGGTTCAGAATTGTCTGCATCTCGCCGGGCGCGAGGACTTGCCGCCTGAAAAGCGGAAGGAATATTTCGAACTGGCGCGGACCGAGCTCGACCGTTTGATGAAGACCATGCAGCGAATGCTCGAGTTCTATCGCCCCGGCGCTGTCCGTGTCGAGCACGTGGATGTGCTTGAACTTCTCCGGCATGTGATCAGCCTCACCTCGCAACAACTCGGCCAGCGGAATATTCAAGTGAATGTAAAGCTGCCGGATTCATTGCCCGGCATTTACGCGGTGAGCGGACAGATCCAGCAGATCTTCATCAACCTCATTCTTAACGCCCATGACGCCATGCCTGAGGGCGGAGAGCTCAAGATCAGTGCGCGCGCCTTGAGGAACGGTGTGGAGATAGAAATCAGCGATTCTGGTCCCGGCATCCCGGTAGAGCGGAGGAACAACATCTTCGAGCCGTTCTTCAGCACGAAGGACGGTGGTACTGGTTTGGGGCTGACAGTGAGTTACAATATCGTCACCGCTCACGGCGGGACCTTGGATCTAGTGGATCGCGATACAGCGGGCGCATGTTTCCGATTATTTTTGCCAACGGGAGATAAACAATGAAATCGAACATCCTGGTCGTAGACGACGAACCTGTAGCACGGCAATCGATGAGCGACATCTTGCGGCTGGAGGGTTTCGCCGTCAACTCGGTACCGAACGGTCATGCCGCGATCGAGTATGTGCGTACTCATCCCGTTGAATTAATGATCGTTGATCTGCGCATGCCCGGCATGGACGGCCTGGAGGTCGTTCAGGTGGTCAACCAGATCTCGCCCGAGACAGAGGTGGTCTTGCTCACCGCGTTCGCCACCACCGAGTCCGCGATACAGGCATTACGCTTGCGTATCCACGATTATTTGCTCAAGCCTGCCTCCCCTGCGCAGGTACTTGCCAGTATAAAAAAGGGGCTTACACGCCGCGAAGCCCGCCTGAAAGCCCGAACTGGAACAGCCACCACCGAGGTGGACGAAGGCAACGCCGAGATAACTCTGAAAGACGGCACGTACATAGACCTCTCCCGCCGCTTGATCCGTAAAAAGGATAACGTGATCCACCTCACCCCCGCTGAGGGACGCCTCCTACGCATGCTCATCGAAAACCCGGGTCGCGTCTACTCACACCGCGAGTTGGTTCTCCTTGTACAAGGCTACGACACATCCCAGCGCGAAGCGCCCGAAATATTGCGCCCGCTCGTCAGCCGCCTGCGACACAAACTTGAATCGTTCCCCTCGCTGTCGGATCGCATCGTCAGCGTAAGAGGGACTGGATATTTGTATGAGGGAGATAAGTGAGGTGTAATATCCGTAAAAGTTTTTAGCGTAGTACGCTCGCAAGCAAATAGTCAGCCATTCCATCCATACCCACATCCCTGAGGAACCAAAAATGAACAAAAAACTCTTCATCGCCAACGCAATCCTGACAATACCATTCGCCATAGGCGGCTTGCTTGCCCCCGCGACAATTTTCGCTCCATTCGGCATCACCCTCGACGCTGGCGGAGTGCTAATCGCTAGGGGCTATGCCAGTACACTCATGGCATATGGCATACTGCTCTTCATGAGCCGGAACACCTCCGATGCAAAAGCCCTTAACGCATTCCTCGTCTCCATGACGATTTTTAACTTGCTGGAATTTACAGTTCAGTTGCTGGCGTTTCTGCAAAAAGTCGCGGCGGCGCCCATTCTCGCCACGGTCATTGCTCATGGCATCTTGATTATCCTGTGTGCTCTAGCATTAACCAGGCATAACAAAAGCGCCGGATAATCCGAAGGTCGTTCTTGTATGGATTTATTGGAAAATTCTTGAAAATGAATTTTCCAATAAAGAATACTTGAAATCGTCCTTTGGACTTCGGTTCAATCCGAGGCGGGCGGATGGAGCGCGGTTAAATTTGCGAGCACACAACGGAACTTATCCCTCCGCCGCCTCGACAAACCTCCGGAATAAATTTCTCGTCGGTTCCTGATCGGTCAGCCATTCGGGGTGCCATTGTACGGCGAGACCAAAAGGATGGTCGGGTAATTCCACCGCTTCCACCAATCCATCCGGTGCAAGACCTGCCACTCGCAGCGCAGGCGCGATATCTTTTAGCCCCTGATGGTGATGGCTGTTGACTCGCAGGATTGGCTCGCCCAGCACATCTGCGAAATGCGTGCCTTCCTCGATCTTCACCTGATGAACTAACACATGCCGCATATTGCCGGGATAGGAATGATCGAGCGCATTGGGTAGTTGATCTGGGAGATGCGTATACAACGTCCCACCGAGCGCGACATTAACCAACTGACATCCACGACAGATGCCGAGGAAGGGCTTGCCGTCGGACACAACAGCGCGGGCGAGTTTCAACTCGATTGCGTCGCGCTCCGGCTCCACGTCTGCGATGCGGGGATGCGCGTCACCGGTGAAATGGTCGGGGGCGATATCACCGCCGCCTGAGAGAAGAATCCCATCGAGGCGGGCATACAGCGCATCCCATCCATCCTCCGCGACCAGCGAGGGAATCAGCACAGGCACACCGCCAGCTTGCATGACAGCACTCGCATACGCCTGTTGGAGCACGATGCGCGTCTGACCGAATTCGTTATTGGAAAGATGGGTTGTAATGCCGATGATGGGTTTCATGTCCCCTATTGTAAATCAAAAGACCTGACAGGTTTCTGAAATCTGTCAGGTCTTCTTACCTAATTATCGAACTTCTGCTTGAGGCGGGCCGACTTGCCGGTGCGTCCGCGCATGAAGTACAACTGCGCGCGGCGGACCTTGTTATGACGTTCGACGACAACTTTGTCCAGGCGGGGCGAACGGAGCAGGAACGTCCGCTCGACACCGATACCATTGGAGGCAACGCGCCGGACCGTAATGGATTCCTGCGACCCGCCTTTGCGCAGGCGGATGACCGTGCCTTTGAATTCCTGAATGCGTTCGCGGTCGCCTTCCTTGATCTTAACGTGGACGTTGACCGTATCTCCCGCTTGCATTGCGGGGACTGAATCTTTGCGGGGTGCTTCGAGAGCTTTCAACACGTTGGACATTTCGACTTTCTTCCTTACCAGAGGTTATATTCGGTTTTTGAGCGACGGCGGATTATAGCATGGCTTTTCGGGTTGGACAAGCCAGGTTTCCAGGACAAGAATCTGCCCGGAGATCAATAAAACTCTGGGAAAAACCCCAAAATCTCTGTCGCTTCGTTGTTTTATCCTTACGAATATTTCCGTATCGCCAGCACCGCATTGTGCCCGCCAAAGCCAAACGCGTTACTGATCGCCAGTGAGATGTTCCTCTCCCGTGCCTTGTTCGGAATATAGTCCAGGTCGCAATCGGGATCGGGCGTTTCATAATGAATCGTAGGCGGGAGGATTCCCTCACGCACAGCTTGCACGCAGAAGATCGCTTCCAGCGCACCGGTCGAGCCTAACATGTGCCCGGTCATAGACTTGGTGGAAGAGATAGGTATGTTATATGCCCTCTCGCCGAACGCTGCTTTCACGACCATCGTCTCCGACTTATCGTTGAGCGGGGTCCCGGTACCGTGAGCATTGATGTAGCCAACTTCGTCCGTGTTCGCACCTGCCGACTGGAGAGCCATGCGTATGGCGGCGGCTCCACCCTCCCCTTTTTCATGCGGAGCCGTGATATGGTACGCGTCGGCGGTGGCGCCGTAGCCGGCAAGTTCGGCATATATCGTGGCGCCGCGCGCCTTTGCGTGCGATTCGGTCTCCAGCACAAGTACGGCCGCGCCTTCGCCCATCACCAATCCATCCCTCTTCTTATCAAATGGCTGAGGCGTCATCGAATAATCGCCGTCGCGCCGGGACATTGCACCGATCCGGTCGAACGCGCCGACGCCGACGGAACAGATGGTCGCCTCGGACGCACCAGCGAGCGCGGCATCGATCATACCGGTCTTCAACATCATGAACGCCACACCAATTCCGTCCGAACCCGAGGCACACGCGGAAGCAACCGACATTGCAGGTCCCTTGATCTGATGGTCGATCGCCGTAAGCCCGGAAGCGCCGTTCGCCATCAACATCGGGATCAGGAACGGACTGATGCGTCGTGGACCATCCGTTTGGTTGGTGATCACTGCGTCTTCGAGCGAAATAATTCCGCCAATTGCCGACGAGATCAAGACACCGATGCGCCCGGCGTTCGATTCGGTGATCGTCAGTCCTGAATCATGTAACGCCTCTTTCACCGCCGCAGCGCCGAGCAACTCGAAACGGTCGCGCCGTCGAGCCTCCTTGGCATCCAAATAGTTCTCGGGCTTAAAGTTCTTGACTTCAGCCGCGAAGTGCACATTGTGCGCTGTCGAATCGAACAACGTGATCGGACCCACACCCGAGATTCCGTTGATCGCATTCTGCCAGGATTCTGGCACGGTCAGACCTAAAGGGTTGACCGTCCCCATCCCAGTGATGACCACTTTCTCCATTAGACCTCGCAATTCCTACTGATATTTCTCATCGGACTTAACACCGCGTTGGGTTCATCGTCACGACCGTATCACGCTTCACCCGCAGGGACGGCTGGACCGGAGTGGCTAAACTTCCGCACGGCAACCCCGTTGACCTGGGCTACGCGAATCGAATTGTCGGTCACTCGCCGGCCTTCGGGATGTACTCCCCTTCCACCCAGAATTCGCCGTCGGGACTCACTTCCTTTTTCCAGATCGGTACGATCTCTTTGAGCCGATCGATCCCGTACCGTGCGGCTTCAAAGACTCCCGTGTCGCGATGCGCCGCCGTACAGGCAATGAGCACTGTGGGAGTTTTCGGGTAAAGTTTGCCGATGCGTTGAACGATGGCAATTCCCTCCACTGCGTCCCACCTGTCTCGGATCTCATCCGCAACCTGTTTCAACTTGGCTTCCGCCATTGGAATGTACGCTTCGTATTCGAGATAATCGGTTTGATGTTCTTCGCCGCGCCTGGTTTCACCGCGTACCATGCCAGTAAATATCGCCGCCGCGCCGGTCGAAGCAAGTGTAATTCGCGCGAGCAACTCGTTGAGGTCGATCTCATTCTCGCTGATGGAGAAAACGGTCGGCAAGTTGGAGGGTTCCATACAGAGAATTAACCGCCGGACACTGGGGGGAACATGCCAATTTCGGCATTGAGCGGAATGACCGCCTCGTCGAACGCGTACTCGCGATTGATGGTGATCAAGACGCTTTTCATAGAGTCCTTCGCGTTAGGGTATTCCGCTGAAAGCTTGGCTTTCAACCCCTGAATGGTAAGGTCGCTCGGCACGGCGAGCTCAAGTGATTTGACTCCCATCCGTTCGCGGATGGTGGCAAAAAACAGCAGTTTGATTTGATTCATCGCAACTAGATCCAGGCGTCGTTCGGCGCCGTCCTTTCACTGAAGACACCACCCGTGTTAACCGTGCCCGCCGGCTCAACCAGCATCACATGGCATTCGCTTTTCGCGACCGGTTTGTGCTCCAAACCTTTTTGTACTACAAATATCTCGCCTTCCTTCAGAGTGATCTTTCCATCCCGCAAATGGATTTCAAGTTGCCCGCTCACCACGAGAAACACCTCATCCGTTTCGGGGTGGTCGTGCCAGACAAATTCTCCCTGCACCTTGACCAACTTGAAATGGTAATCGTTCATCTGCGCGATGATCCTGGGCGACCAGAGCTCGGAAAACAGGGTCAGTTTTTCCGCAAGATTGATGGCTTGATTATTCATTCACCACATCCCCGCTCTTGCCGCCATGCTTTTCAAGCAGGCGGATATTTTGAATTTTCATGGTTTTCTCGGCGGCTTTCGCCATATCATAGACGGTCAGCGCAGCCACGGATACGGCCGTTAGCGCTTCCATTTCTACGCCGGTTTTGCCGATCGTTTTCACGGTAGCGGTGATCACCACGCCCGGCAAAGAATTCTCTAGGGTGAGATCGACATCCACTTTCGAAAGCGGCAGGGGATGACACAGGGGAATCAAGTCAGAAGTCCGTTTTGAGGCGGTGATTCCCGCGATCTGTGCAATGGTGAGCACGTCGCCTTTTTGAATCTGTCCCGCGCGGATCAATTCGAGCGTCTCTTTCTTCATATGCACTTCGCCGCGCGCGATCGCGGTACGCTCGGTGTCGGGCTTGTGACTCACGTCCACCATCTTCGCCTTGCCGTGTTCATCGAGATGACTTAGCTTGTTTGGCATGGAAAGATTATAGTATATAATTTCGACCCATGGACAACCTGCTGGGACGACAGCTCAATTACTCCGTCCAAACGCCTGTGTACGATGGGCCGCTCGATCTATTGCTCGACCTGATCGAACGCGCCGAGCTGGATATCACGGCGGTTTCGCTTGCAATGGTGACCGATCAATATCTTGCCTACCTCAACAGCCTCGAGGAGTTGAACGCAGACGAGATCTCCGCGTTTCTGGTGATCGCCGCGAAGTTATTGCAGATCAAGTCGGAAGCATTGTTGCCCCGACCTCCTGCACGCGAGCACGGCGAAGAAGACGCAGGTTCGTCACTGGTCGACCAGTTGAAGTTATACAAACGGTTCAAGGAGATCGGTGGCTGGCTGCACGAACGACAGGACGCGAATTTACGGACACATCTGCGGATCGCTCCGCCGCCCAAGGTCGAGCCGAAACTTGACCTTTCGACGCTTACGCTGGAAAAACTGGTTCGGGCTGCAGAATCGGCTTTTGCGCGCGAAGCCGCGAAAGAACCGCTAGGCACGATCATCGCCGCGCCTCGTGTGACCATTCGCGAAAAGATCGACTTGATCGCAAAGATCATGAAAGATGTGCAACGCTCTACATTCCGGGCGTTGGTCACCGATGGCGCTTCGCGGCTGGAGATCGTTGTCACTTTCCTGGCAATGCTCGAACTGATCAAACGCTATCGCATCGACGTGCATCAGGATGGGCTGTTCAGCGACATCGAGATCAACCGTAACGAAGACTGGAAAGACGATGAAGAATTAGAACTTGAATTTGAATAAACCAACGCTAGGCAGGTTACCGGTCAGCCGTCAGGGTGGCTGGTCGTTTTTTCTAGGCGCCTTTGAGCGATCCATAAACTGATCCACGCCCCCGCGTTGTCGAAAACGATCACGTCCCACACGGACGGATTCCTCCCAGGCACATACGACTGGTGAATTTCATCCGTGATGGCGTACAGAAACGCGATGAGCCAGGCAAGCCGCACGCGTTCGCTTCGGAATTCCAGCGCATACCAAACCCAGAATGAAAGCACGGCAAATTCGAAAACATGACCGGTCTTTTTGATTACTCTGTCAACCAAGCCGAAGTTCGGTAAATCGCTGGAGGGCTGGGAGGAAAACCAGAAGATGACCGCCATCGTCAGTAGAGCCGGCAGCCATTTGAAAAATTGAATTCGGTGCATACAAATTTAAGCGCCAGCGCTAAGACCGACGATGGTTAAAGTTGGTGGGGCGGTTGAATTGTCCCACCCATCAAAGTTAAGTATCCTGTAAACTGATCGCGACGGTGGAACTCCCATCACCCAAATCAACGCTTTGGATGACTACTGCCTTGCCGCTCGGGTCGCCATCGAACACAATGCTGAAAACGCCATCTTCGACCACAGTGAGCAGCGCCCGCTCGGTGTAGCCGCGCGAAACGTACTCATCGCGGTAGAATTTCAATACATCCTCCTGCGACAGCCTGGTGTAATACAGCACACTTCCATCACCGACATCGATCACATTATATGCATCCGCCGTGATCGGAAAGCCGGAAGCGGAGCTGTCGGCATTACCGCCGCCGCTTGAACTGTTGTCTTGCGGTGCGACGGGTGCGGGCGAATCGCCTCCATTAGGTGCGGCAGGCGAATCACCCCCTCCGCCAGAAAGCGCATTGCACGCCAATGAAGCCAGCATCAACACAGCGAACGCAAAAAGCATTTGTTTCTGTTTCATGGTCTCTCCTTTTGAGACAATTCTATCATCCTGAACGGGTACAATTCACAACATGATACAAATGGGTGAAGTCATTTTGCGCGACAGCGACACGTGGTTACACTTCACGAAACCCCAACGCGTGATCGTCACTCAGCACGTGCAGGATATTTTGCCCGCTTTGCGCGAGATCGAAGACGCCGTAAAATCAAACGGACTTTACGCCGCAGGATTCCTCAGTTACGAATCAGCGCCTGCATTCGATCCTGCGCATATCACTCACAATGTCACCGGATTTCCAATCCTGTGGTTTGGACTCTACGCTCAGCCTCGCCTCATCTCGCTTCCCCTGCCTGATTCGCCCAAAGCGGCTTTGACCTGGTCCCCATCCATCAGCCGCGACATGTACAACCACGCCATTGAGCAGATCAAGAATCATATCGCTGAGGGACGCACGTATCAAGTCAACTATACGATGCGATTAATAAGCAGTTTCAAGACAGATCCCTGGAATTTCTTCCTCCACCTCACGCAAGGTCAAAACAAGCACGCCGCGTATATTGACACCGGTCGGTTCGTGATCTGTTCCACATCACCTGAACTCTTCTTCCAACTCGATGGCGGGGTGCTCAGGTGTCGCCCAATGAAAGGCACCGTCAAACGCGGGCGCACCACACGCGAAGATGCAGAGCAGGCTCAATGGTTGAAAGACTCGCAGAAGAATCGGGCTGAGAACGTGATGATCGTTGATATGATCCGCAACGACTTGGGGCGCATTGCAGGGACAGGCAGTGTTCACGTCCCCGAATTATTCACAATTGAAAGATATCCCACACTCTGGCAAATGACATCCACGGTCGATGCTAAAACCGACGCGTCACTTACGAACATTTTTGGCGCTCTGTTTCCGTGTGCATCCATTACGGGCGCTCCGAAGGTAAGCACGATGCGGATCATCTCGGAGCTCGAAACGACACCGCGAAAAATTTACACGGGGAGCATCGGCTACATCGCGCCGAACCGAAAAGCGAAATTCAATGTCGCCATTCGAACAGTGCTGGTCGATCGCGAGAGTCAAACCGCGGAATACGGCGTGGGCGGCGGCATTGTCTGGGATTCGACAAGCGCTGATGAATACGAAGAGGCGGTACTCAAAGCCCACGTACTCACCGATTCGCCGAACCAATTTTCGCTGCTGGAAACCATGTTGTGGACGCCGGAGGAAGGATTCTTCCTGCGCGAAAAGCACATTGCGCGGTTGATGGATACAGCGGATTATTTTGGATATTCGATTTCAAGAGAAAAGGTAGATGGTGTTCTGAAAGAACTCACGACTGGCTTCACTTCGCCACAACGCGTTCGGCTATTGTTGGATAAAAATGGGAATATCGAAACCGAGCATAAATCATTTCAATCCTCAGACAAATCCCTGCACGTCCGACTAGCAGACAAGCCAATCAATTCGAAGGACGTTTTTCTCTTTCACAAAACGACGCATCGCGCTGTCTACGAAAACGCCAAAAAGGATTTCCCTGACTGCGACGATGTGTTGCTCTATAACGAACACAGCGAACTAACAGAATTTACCCTCGGGAATCTCATCGTTGAAATGGACAGCATACTATACACGCCCCCCATTTCCTGCGGTTTGCTGGCCGGGACCTTCCGCGCGCATCTCCTGGAAAAAGGTCAGTTGACAGAGAGAGTTATTCGAGTAGGTGAAATCGGGAAATGCGAGAAGATATTTTTTGTCAATTCTGTGAGGAAGTGGCAAAGAGTTGAATTAAAACTGTAGGGGCGACGCATACGTCGCCCCTACAAATATTTATTCGCTCCGGCGCAAGAATTCCCGGATCGAGATCGAAGCTGCAGCGCCTTCGCCAACCGCCGAAGCGACCTGTTTGGTGCTTCCGTGCCGCGCATCCCCTGCCACAAAAATCCCCGACACATTGGTCTCGAACGGAAGCGGCTTGTGCGCGGACACATGATCATCATGTGTAAGGTCGTGCCCGGTCAACACAAATCCGTATGGATCCAACTCTGCATAATCCTTCAGGAAACCGGTGTTCGGGGTCTGACCGATAAAGATGAACGCCGCGGCGGGATGGATCTCCTCCCGCTTGTCGCTGTCTTGGTAGCGATATTTGATTGTCTTGAGCTTCGAACCTTCTCCCTCGAAAGCGTCAACGATGACGTTGTACTTCACTTCCACACGTGAGGTTGGCTCCATCACCTTGTCCACGGCGAATTGACTCGCAGTGAGTTTGTCGCCGCGTACAAGCAGAGTCACTTTCTCGGTGAAGTTGGTGAGGTGCAATCCTTCTTCGACCGCCGAGTTTCCTCCGCCCACCACAACAATTTCCTTCGAGCCTTTGTAAAATGGACCGTCACAGGTTGCACAAAAATGGATCCCTGCTCCGATGAAGTCATCTTCTCCGGGCACTTCCAACCTGCGATACGTCGCACCGGTGGCGATCAGGACGGCGAGCGAGTGATAATGCTTGCCATCCGAAGTGTAGATTTCGTGATATCCCTCCTCCATTTCGAGACGCTCCACATCCACCGCTTGCAAGATTTCTACACCAAAACGCCGCGCCTGTTGCGCCACACGATCAGAGAACTCCTGTCCGCTGATTCCTTCGGGAAAACCAGGGAAATTATCGAGTCCCACCGTGATGCCAGCCTGTCCGCCCAGCCCGGAGCGTTCGACGAGAAGCACTTCCGCGCCTTCGCGCGCCGCGTAGATGGCGGCTGTCAACCCCGCTGGCCCACCGCCGATGATGATCAAGTCATAATAAGTCTTCGAGGCTTCGGTCTTGAGCCCCAGTTTTTTCGCCAATTCCGCATTGGACGGCTCGATAAGGAAAGTGTCGTCCTCAAAAACGATCGTCGGGATGATGCGCTTGCCGTTGTTGCGCTTGAGCACGTATTGCTCAGCCGCCTTATCCTGCTCGATGTCGATCCATTTATAAGGGATAAACTGCTCGCCAAGAAACTTCTTCGCCCGGCGGCAATCCGGGCACCAATACGCACCGTAGACAGTAACTTTTGATTCAACCACGACATCCTCCTTGATATTTTCAAGGACTTTGACGCAGCATTAGCCCAGCATCTTTCCCTCTGTGGTCAATCCATAATATTAAGGAAGTATGAACTACATCTCAACCCTTCAAAGACCTTACGCTCTGCCAAAACTCACCCTGTGGAGCGGCAACCACAGGGTGAGTGGGGATAGAACACACGTGACCATCTGCTTATATCGCGCAACCTGCCTTGGCTATACTTAGACTTCTTTTCTCTTCCCCGCCCAGGGTCAATTTCGTTTGCAGTTGCAATCTTGCGCGCGCAAGCCGGCTCTTGATCGTCCCGAGTGGCACGTTCAAGATTCGCGCAGCTTCCGTGTAATCGAGTTCATAGAGGTCGATCAGGGTAATTACACTGCGGAACCCGTCAGGTAATTCGTCCAGGATCTCATAAAGGCGTTTGGAATTTTCCTTGGCCTCCACGGCGGACTCTACGGAAGCGGATGGGTCAGCCATCCATGGGGTTGATTCGACCTCCTCGCCATCTGCGTCTACGGAATAGAGAGGTTGGCTGGGATGACGATGAGAACGACGCAGGATGTCGTACGCCGAATTGGTGACGATACGTAAAAGCCAACCACGGAATGAACCGCCGCGAAAGTCGCGCATGCCCTGAAATGCCTTAATGAAACTCTCCTGCACGGCATCCGCCGCATAATCTCCATCGCGCAGAATCCCGCGGGCGTGATTGTAGGCAATATTCTGATAACTCAGCACAAGTTGGTTGAAGGCTTCCAACTCGCCTTGCGCTGCGCTCTTAATCAACACCGCTTCGTCTGTGGGGTTAGGTTGGTTTCTGGCTTCCATACTACTCTCCTTATGGCTGAATCAAGAGTGGCCAAAACATATCCTCGCATGATTTCACCAACTTTAGCCTCTTCCACGAAACGGTGGTGCGAATACACTCCACAAGCTACTGGACAAAAATTCGCACACCCATACTAATCATCTCGATAATGGCCTTGGGCGGAGAGGTCAACTCGATCATCGATGTACAACGCATTTGGCGAGGTTATTCCAAACAAACCGGCTTAGCCAGCCGAAATCTCGAATACCGAACTGCTGGTAGAGACGATGAACCATCTTCGAGGATCACAGAAAGCCTACCTGATATCCATGTTCACAGGTGACCTGTAGAGATCCAAAATCGACGGCAGAACCATTTCCGTGACCGCTTGCCAAAGGCCATGTGCCCCGTTATATAAGCCAGCCATTGCCTGTGAAAGAATTAATAGAGATGGGGCGACTATCAAACCACAATGCAAATTTATCTTATTGAATAGTGCCAGGTGCAATTCACCTCCAGAAACAACTAGACAAATAGTAGTAAAATACCAACAGCATTTCAGCGAAGGAGATAGACCATTGGACTCTTCGTTCGGCAACTGGGTCAGGCGTCATCGTAAGGCACGCGACCTCACGCAACAGGAACTTGCCCAGCGCGTGGGATGTTCGCCTTCACTGATCTTCAAGATCGAGTCAGACGAACGCCGCCCCTCCCGCCAGGTCGCGGAACTGCTAGCCCAGCATCTGGAGATTCCGGACGATCAACGTGAATTATTTATCAAAGTGGCAAGACGGGAAAAAGCGATCGACAACCTTTACTCGCTCCCGCCTCGCCCCGGGTCCCAACTTGATGTGCCGCCTTCAGGATACCCGCATAATCTGCCGTTGCCTCCCAATCCATTAATCGGTCGTGGATTCGAGCTTGGTGAAATCGCGCGTATGCTTCGCGATCCTCAATGTCGTTTGCTCACATTGACCGGACCCGGCGGCATTGGAAAGACACGCCTTGCTTTGGCGGTCGCGCATGACCTTCGTACAGACTTCAAAAACGACGCATTCTTCGTTTCGCTTGTGGGAGTGGGCGCGTCGGAATATATTGTTTCATCCATCGCGGAAGCGATGAAATTCTCGTTCGCTGGTGCGGCCGAACCCAAAGCCCAACTATTGACCCATCTACGGGATAAAGAAGCCTTGCTCGTGCTGGACAACATGGAACATCTCGTTGAAGGCGCTGGCGTTATGAGCGAGATCCTTCAACACACCACGGGCATCAAGATGTTGGTCACGTCCCGCGAGCCGTTGCGCATCCAAGCCGAGTGGATCCTTGAAATTCAGGGGCTGCCCGTCCCAGAAACTGAGCGCCTCGGAGAACTTGAAAGCGGCAGCGCCGTGGCATTGTTCCTACAAAGGGCGAGGCAGTCAAAAGCAAATTTCGCTTTCTCTTCGGAAGAATCATCTTTCATAATACAGATCTGCCGCCTCGTAGATGGTCTGCCTTTGGGTTTGGAACTTGCTGCCAGTTGGATACGAGTCATGTCCCCTGAGGAGATCGCACAGGAGATCGAACATAGCATAGATTTCCTCACAACCACCGCGCGCGATGTGCCACAACGGCACCGTTCCATTCGCGCCGTATTCGATCACTCGTGGAATCTACTGACAGATGGGGAACAGCGTATCCTGCGGCAAGTAGCAGTTTTTAGCGGAGGTTTTACGCGCGAGGCAGCTGAACGTGTAGCTGGTGCAACATTGTCTCAACTTTCGGCGCTTCTGGATAAATCATTACTCCGCTACGATGGTGCTCACATAGGGTGGTACGATTTCCACGAACTATTTCGTCAGTATGTCGATCAAAAAGCGGCGGATAGTATCGATGAACACAACCTGTTGCACGACCGTCACGCTGAATACTACGCCGCTTTCCTCCAGCAATGCGAAGGTCAATTACTTGGTCCAGATCAGCAAGCTATTTTGGCGCGCTTGAGCAGGGACATCGACAATATCCGCTCCGCATGGAATTGGATGATCAATCATCGTCAATTTGTCAACCTTCAAAAATCACTGGTAAGCATGTTCGTTTTACACGACATCCGAAATTGGCTGCACCCGGGATCGAAACTCTTCGAACGCGCAGTGTTGGCTGTACAATCCAACGACAAAGATCCGGGGATAAATGACGAAGACGCGATCCTATTGGGTGAATTAATGACATGTCAGGGGCATTTCTTCTGGCACCTGGGACAAACGCAAAAAGCGCGCCATCTTCTTCAGAACAGTCTCCGCTTGCTTGGTTCCCATCGAGATCGAACCATGCACGCGGAAGCGCTTTTATTTCTTACCGTTTTGGAGCATTCGCAGGGCAATTTCTCAGTTGCTCGGCAATTAGCGGAGGAGTGTGTATACCTGAATCGTGAGCAAGGCCGGATCTCCGGGACAGGTTATGCGCTGAGCATACTTGGCTTGATCTGCCTGGCACAGGGGGAATACGATCTCGCGTATGAGCGCCTCAAGGAGAGCGTGGCGGCAATGCGATCCATCAATCAAGCGCGTGGCACAGCGGTAAATCTAACCAGACTTGGGCTGGCAGCACTGCGTCTTGGTCGGCTTCCTGAAGCCGAACAACTCTTGAAGGATGGACTGGAAACAACCCGTCAACTCGGCGATCGTTGGGGCATAGGGAATGCACTACACATTCTAGGTCTGTTGGCGCAAACAAGAGGGAACCTGGAACACGCGGAATCCGTAATTCGCGAAAGCATCATCCTCTTTAAGGAGGATGGTGATCAGATCGCACTGGCATCTACCCTTGCAGATCTTGCTTTCATACTGACTGAAGGCAACGACCTTTCAGAAGCGAGGCATTCTTTCAAGCAGTCGTTGCAAATTTCTCTCGCCATCCAGGCTATTCCGATCCTATTATCAACACTTCTCGGGCTTGCCACCCTGCTCGCGAGAGGGGATGCGACAGAATATGCATATGAAATTGCGACATTCAGTGCGCAACATCCCGCCAGCAACCAATGGACAAAACACCGGGCGGAGAAACTACGAACCGAGTTGGAGGGTGCCCTTTATCCAGAACAAATCCAAGCTGCACAATCACGGGCTCGTTCCATATCGATCGAGTCATTCGTGCAGAAGATCCTGATAAGTTACCCTTGATCATTCTTCATACAGATAAAAATCTGTCATATGATCCGCCAATGCCTGGTTGCTTTCGTGTCCGGCTTTTTCGATTGTGAAATATCCCCATTCTCTTTTGCTCGATATGTGCTGGGCCGGAATAAAGACACGCAGGTGGATGTGCCGGGACCTTAGCTGAGTCTCGGCTGCTATGGCGCGCGCTGCCGCCTGCTGTGCGCTCCTCAAGACCTTATTTAGAAAACCCGCTTGGAGTTTCAATGGGCCGAGGATCATCATCAGCCATTCGTGGATCGGAGGAGCGGTGTCAGGTCCGAGAGTCAGTTCGAGTTCGCCGATCAATTTCCAGTCGAGTTTTGAAGCGACCGTGATACAAAGGCCGTTGTGTCTCATTCCGTCACAGATCAAAACACCCAATACCGGGCAGTTGCCATGGCGAGCACGGCAATCATTGTCAGTGTCAGGTCGAGTTTTCCGGCAGCAGCAATTTCCGCTTCGATCCGCGTAAGTCTGGCACTCATTTCCGGCGGCGGTGAACCGCCGTTAATCTGAACAATTTCGGCAAGCGCGGCGAGTTTTCCTAGACGGGGCGGGACCAGTGCGTTCCATAAAACGACAGCCAGGATGCCTGCCAGCGCGCCGGTGGTAAATCCGATTCCAGGGCCGGTTGTAACCCATTCCCAATTTACACTGGCAAGCCGAATGAACAAGACCCCTCCCGCCAGGATGGTTATGATGCTCATCGTATTTAAAAATCTACCAAATCGCTGGTGAACCATCAGCTGGTCCATAAATTTTTGACTCTGGGGTGCGGTTGCCCGAGCGGCGGGCTGAATGAACATATATAGAGCGATCACCCCGCCAGCCCAGAAAATACCTGCAACGATATGGAGGATACGAAGAACAATGACAGTTAGGTTCATGGTTTTCTCTTTCAACTAGTACTTGTCTCAAAAATACCATGTTACTCTGTGGGAGCGGTTGTTGCGACCGAAGAGTCTCTTGTTTTTTGCAGTAGAGACCCTTCGCTACGCTCAGGGTGACATTTT
>CAZFDL010000002.1:0-7412 GCA_964517905.1 uncultured Anaerolinea sp.
AAAGTGGAAAACATGATTCAGGTGGCGCGGCGTCCGCTTTCGCTGGAGACTCCCACCGACGATGAAGAAGATTCGGTGCTCGGCGACTTCATCGAAGACGATGAGGCTCCTCCGCCGGATGATACCGCCACGTACAACTTGCTCAAAGAGCACCTCGGTGAAGTGTTAAACGGACTGCCCCCGCGCGAAGTCCGCATTTTGCAACTTCGATATGGTTTACTCGACGGGCAGGCATATACCCTGGAGGAAGTAGGGCGCAAAATGGGCGTGACGCGCGAACGCGTACGCCAGATCGAAGCGCAGGCGTTGAGCCGCTTGCGGCATCCCACCATCCGCCGGAAATTGCGCGACTACCTCGGAGAATAATTTGAGAAGCGATGGCGTCGAAATGCCATCGCTTTTTGATTTAAAATCAGGTAATGAAGAAATCTGCAATCCGATTATCGGAAATAGTCTTCTTGGCTGTATTCGTTAGTGTGTTAGCTTCCGGCGCGCAAATGCTCAGCATTGACAGCGACCTGGGGCGGCATATCACCCTCGGCAACTACATTCTAGATCACCGCGTCGTCCCAACCCACGACATTTTCTCTCATACCCTGACAACTGAATCCCGTCCGCCGTATGAATGGTTGTCACAGGTTGCTTTTGCGCTCGCAAACCGGTTACTGGGATTGGATGGCGTAATTTTGCTCACCTCCATTTTCATCAGCACATCCATCCTGGCGGTCTATCGGCATTCAGTTCACAGAAGCGGATCGCCCCTCGTCGCACTTTTCGTTGCCCTGTTGGTCACCACGGCAACAAGCCTTCACTGGCTGCCGCGTCCGCACGTGATAACCTTTTTCTTGCTCGCACTCTGGATTCACAACCTTGAAAAACTCCGGGTTGGTGGACCTGTAGGAATTTATATCTTTCCGCTACTCATGGCTGTTTGGGCGAACCTGCACGGAGGATTCATCTTCGGCTTCCTCGCGCTTGCCTCTTATTTTGCCGGTTGGCTTTGGGAGAGTTGGCGATATCGGGTAACCGCCGAAACGGGCAAGAAATTGTTCTTTGCGGGAATCCTTTCCCTCGCCTCTTCGATCATCACCCCTGATCTCTGGCGAAACTGGGAAGCGGTGCTCAACAACCGCAGTGTGTTCATCCTCAGTCGCACGGCGGAAACCATGCCTCCGAGTTTTTCCGACCCCTCGATCGCGCCGTTTGCTGCGCTCTTGGTCCTGAGCGCAATACTCTTCTTCGCACATTGGAGGACGACATCGATCAGTCACGTATTCTTATTATCCGGGCTTGGTCTCATGTCGCTTTTGATGGCGCGCAACATTCCACTCTTTGCTCTTGCAACTGCACCCGTTCTTACCGAATGGATCTCAAAAACTCTGAAAAACAATTCTCGCTGGAAAAAAATTGAGGAGCGCTTTGCCATTTTTTCCTCATCCAACTCCGGCGTTGTTTTCCCCATCCTGGTTATAACCATTGCAACAGCTATTTTCAGCTACCAGTCGTCACAAAGCAAACCGATCAATCAATTCAATCGTCAAGTCTTCCCCGTGGACGCAGCGGATTGGCTGGAGCAAAATCCGCTTGAAGGCAACATGTTCAACGATTTCAATTGGGGTGGTTACCTGCTATACCGAACGTGGCCCCGTGACCTGGTTTTTGTAGACAGCCAGAGTGATTTTTATGGCGAGCCGTTAATGCGCGAATACGAAACCATCCTGCTGGCAACAAATGACTGGCGCGCGCTACTGGAAAAATACGATGTGGAATGGATCATTGTGTCGCCTCAATCGCCGCTGGCGCAAAATCTCGAGAGCGACCCGGGTTGGGCAATTCGCTACCAAGACCCAGTCGCGATCATCATCGCGCGCAAATAATTCACTTCTGGCGGGAGATCAAAACCTCGGTCGTCTCGTACACTACTTCAAAGCCCGAGTCTGACTGGAGGCTCTCCAGAAAAAACGCAGGGCTGTTCGCAGATGCAATCGGCATGCAGTTATCTGTCCGAAGAAACTTTGAAATAAAAATATAATCGTACTCCGCGCGGCTTATCTCGGCATCAAGACATGCCATATCGCCATCCGAATAACATTGCTGCACACCATACGTCGATTTCACGTAAGCATTGAACCCCGCGCCTTTTGTCCATTCGGTGCCTTGCACGGTGTAAATACTCTTTCTTCCGCTGAGCGCGGGAAACCATTCCAGTACCGAATCGCACGCAACAGAGGTTGTCCCGGTCAATACGAGGAATCTTGAATCGGAGGATGTTTGCCGCCCTACCCACTCCATCGCCATCCTGTCCGGCGGATACAAGGTGGCCGATGAAAGTTGGGCGCTGAATTGGGAGGTTGAAAATACGAGATAGAGCAACAGACCCATGAAGACGCCGCGCTCCACGGAAGAAACATCCGCTTCGCTCGCCGGGGCGGGCTGTAACGCCGTTAGGACAACCTTCACAAATCCGATCGCGGCCAGCATGGACAGCGGAATCACGGCGAGGTTGGCGGCGCCGCGTCCCGCCAGAAGGAAGGGAAGCGCCAGCCACACCGGAAGCAGGTAGTCCCGGCGGTGGAGGCGATACGTCAATCCGAGCAAGCCAATGACCGCGATGACCGTTGCGTAGAGCTCATCTGTGAAAGTGAAGAACAGCAGATTGAAAGCCGCCGATGTCTTGCTTCCGGTAGACGCGGCATTGAGCAAGGTTACCATGCCGTGATTCCGAATCACTGTGAGCCACCACGGCATCGTAAATATCACCACGACGATCCCTACAAAAATAGAGTGATAGAACGCGGCGCGATTTCGCGCAAGCATGATCCACAGCCAAAGCGCGGAGATGAGTACGTGCACCGCAGCCGCGGGATGACTTAGAACAGCCAGACCACTGAATGCGCCTGCGAGGAAAATGTCGGTGCGCCGTCGCTCCTCAAACAGTCGAATAAGGGTTGCAAGCGCGAGAATCATGAAGAATTGACCCGGGCTTCGGGTCAGCCCTCCACCCATGATCAACCACGAAAATGCACGCGGCATGAGGGCATAGAACAAAGCGGCGGTCGCGGCAAGATTCTTATCCTTCAGAAGGCGCAAAGCTAAAACATAAAAAGCGGGAATGGCCAGTGACGCAAAGAAAGCAGGCACCCATCGAACAGCCTGTACAGAATCGATACCGGACAATCCCATTGCAAGCGCGCCTACATAAAAACCCAAAGGCGGATACGCAAAGGGCATGTTGATGTCGTTGTATGTACTGAAAACCGGCAAGGCGAGATTGTCGGCTCGTAGATCGTCTACCATAACTGCGAACATTCCCCCATCGTTGATCGCGAACCCGGCCAGCATGGTCGGGTTGAATCGCATGAACGCGCCCAAGGCAATGGCGAGAAACAACACCAGAGACGACCACTCTGTGCGGTTGATCGATTTCATCGTACGGGTTGATCGCATATGCTGATTTTAACACGCAAGAGATATGGCTGTCTGACCACATGCGAGGGAGACTACGGAATGATGTACAATAACCTCACCCTTTCAAAATTCTGGTTACGTGTACAATCCCATCCCATGAAAAATTTCCTTTATTATTTACAGGGCTTCCTTTTTGCACTGAGCGCCCCGGTCGCAGCATACATGACGCGCGAGAACGTAAGAATCCATGCCGAGCCATTCAGCATCGGAAGAATTCTAGTCGTTTGCATCGCGTTCTATTTCATCTCGACGGTATTAGCGTACCTGTTTACCCGCGACCACATGTCTGCCGGAATGGTGGCCTCATTCGCAGTATTGGGCGTGCTCTACACTCAGGAATTGTTCTTTCTCGTCCTGTTATTAATGCTTGCCACGTGGGCGATCCTTGCCATTGTACGCCGACATTTCGCGATTTCCCAACTTCACGTCGTTTCCTCGGTGCTGGCGGGCGTGCTAGCCATTTATTTTGTCGCCGACTACGGACTGTTTATCAGCAGCGTAAATTGGGATAAGGACCAATCCATGGCGGAACCGATCGAGATCAGTACGTCCGATACAGCGAGCCGTATCAAGCCTGATATTTATTACATCATACTCGATGCCTACGGCGGGAGTGACATGCTGGATAAACTTCACGGGTTCGACAATTCGGAATTCATCGCCGTGTTGGAATCGCGCGGATTTGTGGTTCCGCACAGCCGTTCCAACTACACGCGCACGATCCATTCGGTCGGTTCCTCGCTGAACATGCAGTACCTTGACCGGGTGGAGCAGGTCATGCACGATTCCATACTCTGGTGGCCCATTCAAGGCACGTTCTGGCGCAACGAAACGCGTCGCTTCCTCGAAAGTCAGGGCTATCAAACTGTAGTGGTTGCAAGCGGTTGGAGTTTCACCACGATAAAGGATGCGGATGTATATCGACAGCCATACCCGATCTTCCTGAACGAATTCGAGGAGTTCTTTTTTCAAAACACCAATCTGTCGCTGTTTGGTTTTGTGCGGAACCTTGGAGTTTCCGTTCCGAGCTACGATACTCACCGGCGCATCGTATCATTCAGTTTCGAGCAACTGAAGGAAATTCCACCGCTCGATTCCCCGAAATTCATTCTGGTACACATCGTCGCACCTCATCCTCCCTTCGTATTTGATGCAGAGGGTAATCCGATCAACCCTGATTATCCCTTCACCATCGCGGACAACCGCTATTTAATAACCCCTCCCTCAAAATACCGTCAGGGATATCTGGAGCAACTCACCTTTGTGAACGACCAGGTCATTCAAGCGATCGACGCGATACTAACTAAGTCATCCACGCCACCAATTATCATCCTGCAAGGCGACCACGGACCGGGAATCTACCTGGATGCTCAAACCGCCACGCCACCCTGCTTCTATGAACGGTACACCATCTTGAATGCGTATCACCTGCCCGGAGTTGATCCGAATGCGATTCCGGCAGATGTGACGCCAGTGAACACGTTTCGCCTGATATTCAATCTGTATTTCTCAACGAGACTTGAGACCTTGCCCAACCGCCAGTATTTTTCCTTGCCCGAAACCGTGCACCAGTTCGAAGACGTTACCGAGCGAATTGACGATGCATGCATATTTCCGGAAGAGGCTGCGAAGTAGCACTACAATACCGCATCGATCATGATAGCCACAAAGATGAATACGAGATAGCTGCTCGACCATTTATACATGCGCCATGCAAGTTTATTTCCGCCCTGTCTCCAGACCATCCAGGCGGCATAGAGCAATGCCCCGCCCAGCACGAGGGAGGAAATCAGATAAAAAGTCCCAGCCAGATTGAGGAGGGGCAGCAACAGGGTAACGATCACCAATTCAATGGTGTACACGAAGATCTGCCTGCGTGTTTCCATTTCACCACGCACAACGGGCATCATCGGCACACCCGCGTGCTCGTAATCTTTCATGCGCACGATGGCGAGCGCCCAGAAATGCGGAGGTGTCCACATGAAAATGATGGCGAAAAGGATCCACGCGGTCCAGTCGAGTTGACCCGTGGCGGCGGCATAGCCAACCATCGGTGGGATCGCTCCCGCTCCTCCGCCAATGACGATGTTCTGCACGGTCGCTTTCTTCAACCACAGGCTGTACAAGATCACGTAGTACACAATGCCAGCCAGTGATAACAGTGCCGCCAGGTCATTCACGAAACATGCAAGAATGTAATAACTGATTAACGACAACCCCAGCCCGAACGATAAACCTTCGGCATCCGACAAGCGACCATCCGCGAGCGGACGCTTTGCAGTGCGCTGCATCCGCCTGTCAAGTTCCCGGTCGATGTATTGATTTAACGCGCTGGAGCCGCCTGCCGCCAGCGCGCCGCCGAGCAGGGTCCACACAGTGAGGGAAAAGGAGGGCCATGCCTTCATACCGATCACGAGTCCGCCATACGTTGTAATGAGCAATAAGCCAACGATTAGAGGCTTCGAAAGCGCAAAAAAATCCCTTGCGCGCTGACCGCGATCTTCGACAGGCGGGCGGAGGACTTCACTCGTCACCAGTGTGCCGGAACCATAGACCAGCAACACTAATGAGATCCAAAGAGCGACGGTTGTCAATTCATGCAATACCAATAGATACCGGGCACCCGATTGCAGCACTAGTTGAGCACCAACCAATGCCTGCCCGAAAAACATCACAGCAAGGATCGTCGTGAGCGGTAACAATACGAGATGCTCGCGTTGTTCACGCCAAGCCTTCTGGAGCACACCGATCATCAACAGTGAGGCGACGCCCACGAGCGAGAGGTGTGCGACTTTGAACCAGCCTATCGGCGCGGTCGGAACGCATACCGGCCAGCCTGGGCAATACTCCGCAGCCCCCGAAAGAGCAACGACGCGACCGGCGACTGTCAGCGCGAGAACCGAGATGAATAACACCAAAACATAACGCGAAAACGAGGAACGAAGCGAATATTTCATTTGAATTCTGAATCCTGCTTCCGTACGAAGAATGGATAGCCAAAGAACAATATGGCAGCAAACGTGAACCACTGCAAAGCATACCCAAAGTGCGAGCCTTCTGTCAACTCGAACTCAGGCGCGGATGGAATTGGCGGCGTTGCATCGCCAGCGCCTGCATTAGGCTGGATGTAGATCGGCACTACGGGATAAGGCAATTGTGCGGCGATGCCCGCCACATCGGCATTGTTCCAGATCGCAAGCCGTGACCCGTCCGTCGGCAGCGCGTCATCCACCCCGCCGAAGGCTGGTTTGCCCCTCCCCAGCCGGATCACGCCTGTGATTTGGATCTCGCCCGGCTCATCGTACTTGCGCCAATCCTCGGGCTGTGCGTTTCTGTCGGCGGGAATCCAGCCGCGGTCGACGAGAACAGCCCTCCCCTGAGTCAGAAGCGGAGTGAACAAATGATAGCCGTACTGATCGAGATGTACTTGATTCCGCACAGCGATCTGATTCTCGAAATCATACGTCCCAAAAACGGTTACGGCACGATATTCCATCTCCGTCAAGGGTTGTGAAACCTCAGCATTGAGATCGAGCGGCGGCATCGACAACATCTCGACGTAGTGCGCATTGTTCACACGCCGTGATTCGAGTCGATCCAACTGCCAGATGCCGAGGCGAATGAGCACGAGTGTGCCAAGAACGGTGAGAATCGTTGGGATGATCCACTTGCGGCTGAACATGCTACGCAACAGGGGCATGTTCTTTCTTCTTTGTTGGCATAACGAGGCTGTATAGCGCGATTAATATGCCCAGCGAAATACCGGGACCCAGGATTCCGGTGAGGTGCGTGGTTAGGGTCAGCGGCTTGCGCACATCGACGCCGAAGATCTTATCGGGCTGAAATGAACACTCATATAAAAGGTCTGCGGCTTCGGTGAGAGAGAGACTCGCCGAACTGCTCGCTGGAACCCACAGTTCACCCAGTTTATGATCCACCACGTC
>CAZFDL010000002.1:7512-14212 GCA_964517905.1 uncultured Anaerolinea sp.
TCAATCAGCGTGACGCGCGCGGTGTGGTCCACCAGATAGCCGGCGGCCGAGGAGCTGTCTACGATCTCGCGAAAAACTCCATAACTGTTCCAAACCTTTGCCAGTTCTGCTTCCGTTCCGCTCAATCCGATAAAGTTCGGATTGAAGTGCTCCACATACTCCTGCACGCGCCCGGGTGTGTCGCGTTCGGGGTCTACAGTCACGAAAACAACTTCTATCTGTTCTGCGTCTGCGGGTTTTAGTTCTTTGAGCGCAAGGTTCAACTCGGCGAGGGTCGTGGGACATACATCGGGGCACGAGGTGTAGCCGAAGAAAAGCAGGACTAGCCTGCCGCGATTCACGCTCAGTTGAAACGATTCGCCGTTCGCGCGGGTCAGCGTGAAATCCGCCGCGGGCGGGAAAGGCTCTCCGTAGGTCGTGCCGCGCGGCAGATCTGGCTTGGCAAGTGTGAAAACAGCTCCAGACACAAGCGCGATCAACAAAAGGGAAAAAGCTGCAACGTTTAATGTCTTTCGATCCATCGTCAATCTCCGATTTCTTCAGACGGAAAACGGGGCGACCGTGATTTGGTCGCCCCGTCGTATTATCTGTCAAAAACCAGGCGCTAAATTGCCGTCCCGATGAGATAAAGCGCTGGGTAGAAAAAGATCCATACTACATCGACAAAATGCCAGTACACCGCCGCGGCCTCCACGGGGTATTGCTTTTCGTCGTACAACCCGCGCCTTCCGTTCACCCACACAATCGCGAGGAAGATCAACCCGGTCAACACGTGGAAGGCGTGCATGCCTGTCATCATAAAAAACGCTGCTCCAGCCACGCCGGATGTAGGCTTTAACGGTTCCGTCCCTACCGGTTCGCCGAAAAAGTGGAGGATCGCCTCGGCAACGGGGCCGATGGTGTGCCATTCGACGATGACCACACCCAGCAAGAAGAACGAGCCGAGTATGATGGTGATCATAGTGTTCTGCAGAAATCCCTTGCGGTTGCCATTGTGAAGTTGAGTCTCACCGCGGTTCATGAAGAAGGATGAAATCAGCAGCACCGCGGTGACGAACAACCCAAGGTTTTGATTGAGGTCGGGACGGGTCATTCCAAGCAAATTGAGGCGCATCACCAACAAACCGCCGAAAACGAATGAATCCGAGACCAGGAATAACCATAGCCCCATTCGGTTGGTGCCGGTCTTGTAGGCGTATGTGTCGCGGTCCTGAACCAAATCCGGGTCCTCGTTCAATTTATACACGTGCATGTAATAGTAGAGGACCAACGCAGCTTTGACGAGCGCCACAGCAATGAGTATCACCACCGAATTGAAGGTGACGGCGACGAAGAACTCGAGCAGGGTAAGCGCCGCAAGGTAGACAAAGATAAAAACGCCCTGCGAGAGCAAATTAGGATGATCGTGTTTGTGCGTCATGAAATGGAGCCCTGCCCTTTGATTAGTGTTTACCGGCTTTTTTCGCCGCGAACTCTACGTACTTCGAGCCGGGCAAACCGTAATCGTACGGCTCACCAACCACCTCGAACGGAACTTCGTAATTGTGCGCCGGCATCGGGGACGGAACGAGCCATTCGGGTGAACGCGAATTCCATACATTGCCGGTGGCAGGTTCGCCGTGTTTGATACTGCGGAAGAAGTTGATAAAGAAGATCAGCACCGAGAGGGCGATGAGGAATCCGCAGACCGTCAGGATGAGATGTGTGGTATCGAAGCCGAGCAGCGGATCGTAATCCACAATACGACGGCGCATCCCGCGCAAGCCGATGAACATCATGCCGAAGGTCAGGGTGAGAAACGACGGCGTCATTAGCCAGAAATGCACCTTACCCCAAAACTCGTTCATGCGGCGGCCGGTCGCTTTGGGGAACCAGTAATAAATGGCGGCAAAGAACGGGAAGACAAAGCCTCCGAAGATGGTATCGTGGAAGTGTCCAACGACCCAATAGGTATCGTGCAGGTGAAGATCCAATGCGACCATCGCATTCGGGGGACCCGTCACGCCTCCCAACAGGAAGACGACGATTGCGCCGAGAACGAACAGCATTGGCGTCGGGGTTTCGATCTTACCGCCCCAGATGGTCGCCACCCATGAGAAAAACTTAACGCCGGTTGGCACCGCGACCAGCATCGTGCTGTACATGAACGGAACACGCAGGTACTCGTTCATACCCGATGTGAACATGTGATGCGCCCAGACCACGAAACCGACGAGCGCGATTCCCAGCGATGACATCGCGATCCAACGGTACCCGAACAACGGTTTGCGGACGAACACCGGGAGAAGTTCAGAGATCACGCCGAGACCGGGAAGAACGAACACATACACGGCAGGGTGAGAGTAGAACCAAAATAAGTGTTGAAACAGGACGGGATTACCACCTTTGGCCGCATCGAAGAAGCCCATGCCCAACAAACGCTGGAACATGACCAACTGGAAGGAGAGACCGATCAACTGGGTCGCGGTCAATGCAATGATGGATGTTGCGAGAGAAGCCCAGACGAAGATCGGGAGGCGCATCGCGGTCATCCCTTTGGCGCGCATTCGCAGGATGGTGGCGATCACGTTCAGGGCGCCGAGGATCGATGACCACCCTGCGGTGAATACGCCGAGGAAGAACATCTGCACACCGATGGGCGCCCGGGCAGATAACGGCGGATACCCTGTCCAGCCCGTGTCAAAACCACCGAGAATAAGCGCCATCAACAACAGAACAGAGGCTGGTACAGCCACCCAATAGGCAAATGCATTCATCCGGGGAAAAGCCATATCCTGCGCGCCGACCAGCAGAGGCACCACGTAGTTGATGATGCCTGAAATACCGAGCAAAATCGAAACGATCATGATCATGCCGTGCAAGGACATTAGCGTGTTAAAGAATTGCGGACCCGTCTGATTGAATAGGCGGAATGTTGTAGTGAGAAATTGCAATTGTGATGCGGCAAGTTCCGTGCGGAAGATGAGCGCAAACGTGCCGCCTACTGCAATAAGGAACAGCGCGGTTACCGTGTATTGAATTCCGATCACCTTATGGTCGAGCGAGACGCTGAAATATTTTTGCCAGCCCGGCTCATCTTCGTGATGTTCGGCCGTGTCTATACCCTTCGCCCATTTGACCCAGTCATCCATCACGCCTACGCCAAAAACGAAGGAGACGACACCCGTTAAGGCACCGAACACCCAGGCGGGTTCCGTAAAGAGGAACGAGCCGACGGCATCCAATCCCATTAATAGGCGGATGAGCGTGACGAACAACGCGCCCACCAGGGTACCCCCGACTTGAAATACAAGCCCGCGCGTGATTCCGCGATAGCCATACAGTCCGAAGAAGAAAGCTGTAAAGCCCAGTAGCAATGAAAACGCCGATGCGACTGAGCCGGAGAAATTCAGGGACCCGGTTACGAGCGCGTCCAACCCAAGTCCGGCGCCGTATCCAACTGCACCGAACACAAGGAGGAACAGGAATGCCTTACTTAATGGATTACTATTCATCAATCCTCCGCCTGCCTATTTCAACGTCTTGATATATGCGACAAGCGCCGCAATTTGTTCATTTGAGAATGTATACGCGGGCATCTGTTGACCTTCAAATCCTGCAACGATCTTTGCCTGAGGATTATTGATCGATTCGGCAATGAATGCATCATCAGCGGTTACAACCGAACCATCTGCAAGCTCCACTTCAGAACCGAAAAGACCAAACCACGTGGGGCCTATCCCTGCCGCGCCATTGATCGAGTGACACGCGGCACAACCATTCTGCGCCACGAGCAACTGCCCCAATCCTTCAGGAGTTGCCGCCGCCACCTTGGCCTCCTCCAATTTCGAAGCGATCCATGCATTGTAGTCTTCCATGGAGGTAACTATGACGGGCTTTTCCATGCTGTAATGGGATGTGCCGCATAATTCTGCGCAACGTACCTTGTAATCCCCTTCTTGGGTCGGCGTGATGGTCAATTCGGTGAAGCGACCCGGCACCAGGTCCTGCTTGACGCGAAATTCAGGCACCCAAAACGAATGAATAACATCCGAGGAGGTCATCCGCAACAAGACTTGTTGTCCGACCGGCAGATGTAATTCATCCGAGATCACCGCCAAACCTGTCTCAGGATCGGCAGGATATTCAAATCGCCATGACCATTGAATTCCAGTCACCTTTACGACCATGGCTCCCGGATCGCGGCGGAGTGTATCTGCGAGGTTGCCACCTCCAATGATCGAAAAAATAACCACCACAACCAACGGCACCGATGACCAGAGAAGTTCGAGGGTGGTATTTCCCTCCACATGCACGCCATCGCCGGTCTCGCCCTTGCGGCGGCGGAAGACCACCAGACTATAGAACATGGGTACAACGATCAACGCAAAAAGGAAGGCCATGGCAACTTCCATAACCTTCCACATCCAATCGATAGGAACAGCCTGTGCGCTCGCCTCCACAGGCATCAAGTTCGCCGCATCCAACCCGACGATCAATAATGCGGTAACAAGGATGACCAAAATTCCCACAAGGATGAAATGTCGCATACGTTTCTCCTGAAACAAAAATCTGACGAGGGGTTACCCAGATCAGAGTCGCCTAAGTTTATCATACTTTCCGGCGCTTGTCACAATTTTCACAAGATGGAAGCCTGCATTCCGCGTCGCACGCAGGGTAACCTGATTCGCCTAGCCGACGATCCCCAACACCGATAGCACCTCCGTACTGTGCTCGGCTGGTCGCACCTTCTCGAACACTTTGGAGATGATTCCGTTATCGTCGATGACAAATGTTGTCCGTAAAACACCTTCGTAAGATTTTCCCAGGAAGCTTTTCGGTCCCCATACCTGGTAAAGATCACAGACTTTATGCCCTTCGTCCGCGAGCAACGGGAATGGCAATTGAAACTTCTTTTTGAATTTCACATGCGATTCCACATCATTCGGGCTGACGCCTAAAATCACGACACCAGCGCTTTCATACGCCGAGTAATTGTCGCGAAAATTACACGCCTCGCGGGTGCAACCGGGCGTGTCGTCGGCCGGATAAAAATACAACACCACGTTCTGGCCGCGATAATCGGAGAGTTTTCTCAAGGTATTCGTATCGTCAGGCAATTCAAAATCAGGCGCGGGGATACCGGCAGAGATCGGCATAAATACATCCTTCTTTTGCCCATTATACCTGCTCACCAATCGGTAAAATCAAAATCCAGCCGGCAGATCAACCGCACGCAGACCAAGCGAGGGGTTCAAAACGAATAATCGCCACCATGGTCGGTGGCGATTATGGATGTTGGCTCCTGCGTGCAATACTTACTGCAATAACTTTGCCTTCTTCAACGCGGCTTCCAACGCGTCGATGGTGGCTGGTTTGATGATCATTTCGGTCGCACCGCCGCTCATCACCTTACGCCGGGTTTCAGGCTGGTCGTCTGAGGTGATCACGATTACGGGAATTGGCACCAGCCGTGGTTCGCGGCGAAGATATAACAGGATCTCGATACCGTCCACGCCGGGCATGTTGACGTCGAGACAGATCAGACTTGGTGTGAATCCACTTCCGAGTATCGCGATGGCCGCGCTCGAACCGTACGCTACGCGCGCTTTTACGCCCAACACTTCCAGCATTTGATGCAGAGCATCGGCGGTTTGTCGGTTATCGTCGACGATCAGTGCTTCGGTCATACATCCTCCAAAATGATCGTGCCCATTACAGACACGTCGTAGCCTTTCAGTTGGGAAACGGCTCCACGAAAAATCGAACCAGCCAAAAGTTCGAAAAGAGGCGTGAGCAATTTGTCTTCAGCATGCTCCTTCGGTATCACCAGGTCGTAGCGTTCCTGAAAGAGCGGTATAAAATCCAGTTCGAGAGCTTGTGCGGCGGCGGCAATTCCGAGCCCAGCATCGGCACGGCCGGAAGCCACCGACGCAGCGACAGCCAGATGAGTATACTCTTCCTGAGAATAGCCAACCACGGAGTCCGGTGATATTGTCATTGATTTCAAATGATAATCCAATAGGACACGTGTACCAGCCCCGCGTTGGCGATTCACATAACGTACCGTGGGGTCCGTCAGGCTTCTCAAATTTGTAATCCGCTTGGGGTTTCCCTTCTGCACGATCAAGCCTTGCTCGCGTCCAACCAAGGCAACCACTTTTACCGGAACATTAGGCATGTAGTGACGAATGTATGAAATGTTATATTCCCCCGTTTCAGGATCAAGCAGATGTGAACCTGTAAGATGCGCTTCACCGCGCCGCAGCGCAACCAAACCACCTTGTGATCCGACGTTCGCAGAAACCAACCTTCGATCATGTTCGGATAAGAACTGCGCCATGAGGTCGAGTGTGAGATCATGTGACCCGATGCAGAGAATCGTCTTTTCGAGTTCGGCTTTGCTCCGGTATAGGCTCACTTGAATTGATTCGCCCGCTTCGATGCCCTGCGTGCCGCTGGGAATCAACGCCAGCCCATCTGCTTGCACGAGCGATGTGATAACACCCGCCCCCCGCGAGAGCGGCGCGGCGAGAAGTTTATCGCCGACCTTACCAACAACGACCCGCACGAAATCATCGTCGCCCGGTGGAGAAACAAGTTTACGAGTCAGTGTTGCTGTTTCAATCGGCAATTCTTTCGGCCTTCGCCCCAACCACCTGGCAAGAAGAGGTTCTACGAAAATCTCCACTGTCAAGGCGGCAGAGACGGGATAACCGGG
>CAZFDL010000002.1:14312-16573 GCA_964517905.1 uncultured Anaerolinea sp.
ACACCGTGAACGAGAAGCGTGCCAAGTTTTTCAACCACCATTGCCGAGAAGTCTTCGGCACCAGCCGATGACCCCGCGTTGAGTAGAACCAAATCGTGAGTCTGTGCGGCTTCGAGAACGCGTTCGCAAATTAGATCGAAATCATCTTTGGTGATTGGGTAACGAGTCGCTTCACCGCCCATTGACTTGACCTGCGCCGCAAGTACAAGCGAGTTGTATTCGAGAATATCCCCCGCTTTGAGCCTGCTCCCGATAGCAACAAGTTCTGTTCCGGTCGGGATGATCGCTACCCTCGGTTTGCGCGATACTTTTATCTCTTGATGTCCTGCCGCGGCGACAGCGCCCAAATCAACAGGTCGGAGAATATGACCGGCGGGCAAAACCAATTGCGTCGCGACAATATCCTCCCCCAATGGTCTGACGTGAGTCCATGGCGCGACGGCAGCGCGGATTCGGATAGACGATGGACCTCGGACGGCAGAGGATATTTGTCCATTTCCATCCAATGCTTCGATATTTTCGATTGGAATGACTGCATTTGCCCACTCTGGCAGAGGATCACCCGTGTCAACATATTTTGCTGAGTCATCCTTCAATTCCAGTAGGATCGGCATGGAAGGCTGTGCACCAGAAGTGGATTCCGCTTTTACCGCGAATCCATCCATCGCAGAGGCATGATAGTGTGGTGAAGATATCTTCGCCCAGATCGACTCACCGGTGACGCGCCCCAGCGCGTTTTCATCGAGGGGAATCGGCTCAACTCCGAGCACGCGCCAGAGATTCGCTTCTTCGAGGGCTTGACGGAGTCGCGTTTGCGCTTGAGGGAGGGGAATGTCGTGGAGATAGACTGACACGGTGATTTACGATTGAATATCCAGAGTTATGCAGTACGAAATACGCAGTAATCTCGCCAGGCTCGACCGCCAATTACTCAATTACTACTTACGCTATCCATAGCCGCGCCGAGGCGCTTGACGATCTCATCCACTTCATCCTCGTTGATCGAAAGCGGAGGCGCGAAAGCGAGCACATTCCCAAGCGGACGAGTTCTCAGTCCTCGCTCCTGTGCGGCTTTGAAGATCTTCATCGCCAAAGCCGGGTCAGCAGTTTTTGCGTTTTTATCCGAAACGATTTCCACACCGCAGACCAGACCCAGTCCGCGCACATTGCCGACAAAGCCAAATTCTTTGAGGGAATTTAGTCCGTCGAGCAGGCGTTTGCCAAGTTCTTTGGCGCGCGCGGGGAAATTTTCTTTCTCCATCAATTCGAGATTCTTCAAGCCGACCGCGCAGGCCATGGCGTGACCCGAATAGGTGTAGCCGTGCATCCATGCTTCCGCTTCAGGCGCTGACTCCATCGTTTCGCGAATTTCATCAGAGAGTTGGATCCCGCCCAGTTGGGCATATCCACTGGTGATGGCTTTGGCGAACGAGAGAATGTCAGGTTTTACATTCCAATGCTTGAGCGCGAACCACTCGCCCGTGCGCCCAAAACCCGTGATGACTTCGTCTGCGATGAACAATATTTCGTATTTATCACAAATTGCGCGGACGAGCGGAAAATAATCATCAGGCGGGACAATGACCCCGCCCACTCCCATCACGGGTTCGGCGATGAACGCGGCGACCGTATCCGCGCCTTCGCGGATAATCGCTTCTTCCAACGCGCGTGCCGCGGCTTGACCAACAGTCTCGCCGGATTTGAGCTCACCCTCGAAGCGATATGGATTGGGCGCAGGGATGTGAACGAATCCATCCACCGCAGGACCGAACATCGTTTGATATTTTTCAAGACCTGTTGCAAAAGTCGCCGCAAGAGTCACACCGTGATACGAACCTTTGCGCGCAACGACCTTATACTTTGTCGGCTTGCCTTTGCGCTTCCAGTAATAGCGGGCGGTTTTGAAAGCAGAATCGTTTGCTTCCGAGCCCCCCGATGTAAAGAAAGTTGTGTTCAATCCCCCATAGGCAAAGCCTGCCAGTTTTTCTGCCAATTGAATCGAGGGAAGATTCGTCATCCCTGAAAAATTGGACGTGAATGATATGGTCATCATCTGGTCGTACGCGGCTTTGGCGAGTTCCTCCCGCCCATACCCCGCGTTGACATTCCACAACCCCGCCATGCCATCGAGAATTTTTTGTCCATCGACGGTGTAGAGCCACACACCTTCACCACGTTCGATGACGAGCGCGTTGGCATGTGATTTTGGATGATAGACGGGATGCAATTGCGTTTTATCTTTTTCGAGCCAATTGGTCATG
>CAZFDL010000002.1:16673-55248 GCA_964517905.1 uncultured Anaerolinea sp.
TGGATGATAGACGGGATGCAATTGCGTTTTATCTTTTTCGAGCCAATTGGTCATGGGAGACTCCAAATATCGGTAGGGGCGACAGGCCTGTAGCCCTCCATTAAATTCGATGCGCCGAATTATAATGCCTGCAGAGGTAATATCATGAAGCCGACACTACAAGACATCCGCGAAGCCGCGGAACGCATCAAACCATACGCGCATCGGACGCCGGTACTGACCAACGAAAGCCTCAACCACCGAGTAGGTGCGCATGTTTTTCTCAAGTGCGAGAATTTTCAGAAGGTTGGCGCGTTCAAATTTCGGGGGGCTTGCAATGCGGTATTTTCTCTCACGGACGAAGAAGCCTCACGCGGAGTTGCCACGCACTCGTCGGGGAATCACGCGCAGGCATTGGCGCTCGCAGCGCGGATGCGCGGCATCCAGTCGTTCATCGTCATGCCTGAGAACGCGCCACAGGTGAAGAAGGACGCCGTGGCCGGATATGGAGGTCAGATCTTCTACTGCGCACCAACATTGGAGGCGAGGGAGGCGACCCTGCGTCGAGTCGTCGAGCAGACAGGCGCGGCGTTCATCCACCCGTACGACAACGAACACGTCATTTCAGGACAAGGGACCGCCGCGCTCGAACTTCTAGCGGACATCCCAGACCTGGACGTGATCATCACTCCTGTAGGCGGAGGCGGATTGTTGAGCGGCACATCGATCGCGGCGACAGGACTCAAGAAGGGGTTTCACGTGCTCGGCGGCGAACCCGAAACGGCAGACGACGCGTTTCGCTCACTGCAAGCCGGTAAAATCCTGCCGTCTGATAACCCGAAAACAATCGCGGATGGGTTATTAACATCACTCAGTCCGCGAACATTCACGATCATCCGATCGCGCGTGAAGGATATCGTCACGGTGAGCGAGCTGGGCATAATCGACTCGATGAGATTTATTTGGGAACGAGCGAAGATCGTCATCGAACCATCCGCGGCTGTGGCGGTTGGCGTGTTGTGGGAAAAGAAAGTTGATTTGACGGGATTGAAAGTTGGCGTTATCCTCAGCGGCGGGAATGTCGATCTGACACGTCTCCCGTGGATACGCTCACAATAACTCACACATTTTCGGAGGCAGACATGAATATCCTTGTATGGATCATCTTCGGGGCAATTGCAGGCTGGATTGCCAGCATCATCACGGGCAAGAACCGCAAAATGGGCGCGGTCGCGAACATCGTGGTCGGCATCATCGGCGCGTTCCTCGGCGGCTGGCTCTTCAGCTTCTTCGGCGCGCAAGGCGTTACCGGCTTCAATTTACAAAGCCTGTTCGTCGCAACCGTCGGCGCGGTCGTGTTGATCGTCGTGGTCGGCTTGATCCGCCGTTGACAGATAGCCCGCAAGAAAAAATCCCGTCCACGCGGACGGGAATTTGCTTTTAATGTCAATTCTTCACAATGGGCGCTTGTCTTAACCATTGGGTTTCGGTGAGTTGCTTCACCATGAAGTCTGCCAAGTCTGCCCGCGTGATCTTCATCACGGGAGACGGAGTCCCGAAGAAAGCTTTCACTGAACCAGTTGGCGCATCGTCTGTCAGCCGCGACACGCGCACAGCCACCCAATCCACACTACTGGCTTGCAATATTTTCAATTGGTTCTCTCGGTCGGTATATACATCTTTCAAGAAGAATTTGAGCAAGCCATCTATGAAATTTACGCCGCGCGTATCCTGCTCTACTGCAACGCCAGCCACTGAAATCACCACCAGTCGTTTCACTCCATACGCCTCCATCGCAGAGACGATATTCCGCGTGCTTTCCGCCGCCATCACGGCAGGCTTGCCTTTCGGACCAAGCGTACTCAACACTGCGTCACTGCCTCGCACAGCTTCCTTCACGTGCGCAGGGTTTAACGCGTCGCCGGAAACAACGTGCAAACTCCCGTGTGCGATTCCAAGTTTCGACGGGTCGCGCACGAACGCGGTCACTGCATGACCTGCTTTCAATGTTTGTTCCACCAGAAGTTTTCCTGTCGAGGAGGATGCGCCAAAGATCGTTAAGTTCATTTTTTCCTTTCATGGTTCATCGGATTCAAATCAACATCACTTCAACCGTTTCACCGGCGCTCAGACCTGTTGCGTCAGGCGGGATGCGCAACAACCCATCCGCATTAGCCAAATTGAAGATCAAATTTGATTTTCCAAAGATGGGCTCGGCATCATAAACCATACCCCCACTCCCTCTCATGAAAGGAGAGGGGAGTAACTTCACGGGCCACCAATCTTCGCGGCCTGCATGTGATGGCAAGTTCACAGTTAAGTTTGCGAGCACGGTCGCTTTGGGTCCTGGTGTCGCGCCCAATAATTTTTCGATCACAGGCACCACAAACAAATATCCATTCACGAGCGCGCTGACAGGGTTGCCGGGCAATCCGATCACGGCTTTGCCGTTGCACACGCCGAGAATCGTCGGTTTGCCGGGACGCGTGTTGATTCCGTGCACAAGGACGCCAGGTGCCCCGAGGGCGCGGATAACCTCAGCGGTCATATCACGCGTAGAGGCAGAAGACCCCGCCGTGACAATCACCATGTCGCACTCGGATAACGCCTTCAGCGCCACATCTTTCAACGCCTCGAACTGGTCGCGGATGATCCCGTAGCGTTTTGCAACTCCCCCACTTTTTTCGATAACCGCGGACAAGGTATACGAGTTAATGTCGCGAACTTGTCCCGGTTGCGGCGATTGATTCGGCGAAACGATTTCATCCCCAGTGGATAAAATCCCTACCCTGACTGATCTGGCTACGCGCACGGAGGTGATGCCCAGCGCAAGCAATCCGCCGATCTCCGCCGGACGCATCGCGCGCCCTTTCGTCAGGATCAATTGTCCCTCTGCCACATCTTCCCCCACGCGGATCACACCCTCTCCCTCTGCTGCTGCGCGGAAGATTTCGATTTCACGCAGCAGACCTCCGAGGTCTTTCGAGACCTCGGAGGTCTGCTGACTATACTCCAACATCACTACCGCATCGGCGCCGGGGGGTAACATGCCGCCCGTGTGAATCAACGCACATTGACCGGCTCCAATTTCAAACGCGGGCGCATCTCCCATTGGTACTTCGCCAACCAGGGTTAAATATGCAGGTAGTGAATCGGATGCGCCGAATGTATCGCGTGCGCGGACTGCGTATCCATCAACGGTTGTGCGTTGAAATTCAGGCAGCGGGTGTGCCGCGTGAATGTCTTGTACAAGAATCCGATTCAACGAGGCGGTAACTTCGATGGATTCAGAATCAACTGTCCCTGCGGGGAGATGCGAGAGCAGAAGCGCGCGAGCTTCGTCGGGAGGGAGAAGTTTCAAAAATTCAGGCATGGGAACTTAGGTCGACATATACTCACGTAGGCAGAGTCAGCGCAACCAGAAAGTAAGGGTCAGGAAGTACGTGGTCAGGCCGAAGACGGCGAGCGCGGTGGCGTGAAGGAGAGTCCAGTTGGGTTTCGCGCCGAGGCTTATGCCGCGGAGCAGGAGTATTTGAATGATGGCGAACGGCAGGGTGAGAAAAAGAGACCAGATCAGTGAAAGCGACAAGCCGAAGAGAGGCGACAGAACAAAAAGCAGATACGCGAGCAATACGAACAGGTGATGCAATGGCACAACGCGCTCCCAACCGACCCGGGTCAGAAAGGTAAAGCGATTCAATTTTTGATCCTGCGCGAAAGATTGAAAGTTTCCCACGATGAAATACGAAAACGCAAGCAGCGTCAGCGGTACGGCGAGCGCGAGGAAGCGATGCATTACGCCAGCCTGCAGCGTGAACGCGATCGAGGGAATAACGTACGCAAGATGGGCGGCCAACAGAAATTCACCCGCGCCGCGGTTTACGAATCGGAGAGGAGGAACAGAATGCGTGAGTATAACGACCAACGATAGAAGGAGAAAGACGAAAGCGGAAAGCGGGAGCGCGTTGTTGACAAAAAGAATGTACAAAGTCAATGCAAGTATTACGATACATGCCAACGCAGAATATAGGACGTTGTTACGGAGGATCTGGCGTTTGGAGCGCAGCTCGTTTTCTAGCAGAGGTTCAATATCCAGGCGAAACACTTCAGCGAGGAGACTCATCGTCGTTTGTGCGAGGAGAACGGCAAGTAGACCCAGCCAAAACGAATTCGCGAGGAAAGGCTTGCCGAGATAATCAGCGATGCTCGCGCCAAAGATGTAGGTTAACGCGGCGAGAAAAAGGTGGAGAGGGCGGGAAAGTCGAAGGAGGGGCATGTGAAGGAGTGTTGGACCTTGGAGGCTTAGGATCTATAGTTGAGATCTTATGAAAATAAGAAGAGATGCTGACGGTTAGTTTTGGGTCAGGTAGATTTCCAACCGTTCCACCGCCTGTGGAAGGTTAATCCTCCCAAGGCCAATGCGGAAATGATTGTTGGCATCATCATACATGGAGCCTGGTAACAGCAAAACACCTGCCTTCTTCACGAGGTCATCACAAAAATCCTCCACGTTACCGTTCAGAAGTTTTGGAAATCCCATCGAGCCCGCGCTCGGACGAACCCATGCAAACAGGCCGGGGTGCCGGGTAAAAAGCGCATCGACAACTTCGAGGTTGCTCTTGATGATCCCGACATTTCGCGCGATGAGTTTTTGACGATTCCGCAACGCAACCTCCGCCAGGAACTCACTCGGTGCGGAGCTGCAGATCGTGGTGTAATCTTTTAGCCCTGCCATTTTCGCGTAAATCATCCGATTTTTCGTGGCGATCCATCCGATGCGCAGACCGGCGAGTCCGTAGGTTTTGGAGGTCACACCGAGTGAGACCGCGTGCTCGCCCATGTCGCATCCCGCAGGAAGGCGCAAAGATGGGTCGTATTCCGATTCGCGGTAGACCTCATCGCAGAACAAAATCAGCTCATTTTCTTTTACAATTTGATTCACCGCTTCGAAATCGGACTTCGACATGAGATAGCCCGTCGGGTTATGCGGCGTGTTGATGATAATGGCTTTGGTGGATGAACGCACGAGCCTTCGCAATTCGTCCAAATCCAACGCCCAGTTATTTTCCTCCCGCGCCTGCCACAGACTGATGTCACACCCCATCCCTCTGGCGATCTCGCTCAGGGATTGATAATGCGGCGCATGGACGATCACATGGTCGTTCGCTTTTAGGGCGGCGAGCATAAAAAGGAAGATGGCTTCCTCCGCGCCGGTATGAACCAAAATCTCCTCGGGTTCAACCGTTTTGTAGATCTTAGCGATTTCTCGACGCAAGGCAGGGTGTCCCTGCGATTCGGTGTAACCCAGCCAGGTTTGGTGAAACCTCTCCCCGGAACCCGGTTCCAGCGCAAGCAAGTCCGCGATGGGCATGGCTTCACAGTCTGAGGAACAGAGCAGGAATTCGGTTTTGAATTCGTACTTGGCAAAGTAGCGTTCGAGTTTGAAGGGAGGGAGGTTCATTGATTAGCCATGAAAGACACAACGATCACTGTGATTGGGTGGAAGACGAGTGATTTGCCCATCGATAATTATTCGCAGTGTTGGTCGTATCTTTTGCTTCAAGGATTAAGAACTTTTTTAAGATCGCGGTAATGGTTCTGGTTATGGATGTACAGCATTTTTATCATTTCGCGAATCTTGGCCATACCCAGGAACGGATGGCGACCGGTGATCTCCAATTCTTCGTCAGTCAGACCGAGCACCCAAGCCACGGAATTGGAGCGGACTTCTTTAAATAGCTCAAGTAATTCGCGTACGGGCAACTCCTTGGTTCGCTGCTGTTGTGCGGCATTGTACCGATCGATGGAAAAATCATCTGTGACACCCTCGCCAGTAGTGCGGATGCGTTCGAAGAGTTTCAACAGTCCGCGTTCGGAGGTGACAAAATGCGAAAGCACGTTGCGGATGGTCCACGTTTCTCCCTCGGTGTAGACTTCGGCTTGCCATTGATCGTCGGTCAAGCCGGCAAAGATGGAATAAAATTTCTCACCTTCGGATCTTAATTTATCAGCGAGTTCATTTATCTCTGACATCACAGCAACTCCTCGTGTATCAAACCAGGGAATACCCGCCATCCACAACGATCGTTTGACCGGTAACATACTCGTTCTTGATCAAAAATTCGAGGGCGGACGCCACCTCTTCGCTTCGGGCGGGACGTTTGAGCGGAACCCGTCCGATCAGCCTCTCCCACTCTTCAGCAGATACGACCTCCGATTGCAGGACGAATCCCGGCGCAATGGCATTGACGCGTATCTTCGGCGCAAGCGCTCGGGCAAGGATACGCGTCAGCGATTCGAGCGCGGCTTTGCTCACGGTGTAGGATGGATATCTGCTCCACGCCTTCTGCCCACCCACATCCGTGATATTGACGATCAATCCGCCACCGCTCATTTTCTTTGCACATGCCTGCGCCAACAAAAACGGCGCGCGAAGATTTAATTCGAGCGTCGTATTCCACGTTTCCAGCGAAAGTGATTCAACGCTTTCGTTGGGCATATAGGCGGCAGAGTTGACAAGAATGCTGAGCGATTCGAGATTGGAGACTAACGTTTGAATTTGCCCCGGATCGGTGAGGTCCGCTGGGGCGAGGGTGACTCGCCGCTGGAGCGATTCGATCTCCACTTGCGTCTGACGCGCGTCATCTTCGGCGGAATGGTAATGAAGGACGATGTCGTATCCGAGGCGGGCAAGGGATAAGGCAAAAGCCTTCCCAAGCCTGTGCGCGCCGCCGGTTACAAGTGCGAGCGGATGAGTAGTGGACACGCACGCAAGTATACACGTAGATAGGTAGTCAAGCGTCCGCTCGTTGCCTTGCGCATCTTATCATTTTCGGAAATAATTCGAAATGAAGAACCAGATGTTCGCCGGGCGTTCCGCAAGACGCCGCATGAAATAGGGATACCACTGCCTGCCGAAAGGAACATAGACCCGCACCGGATACCCCTCGCTCACCAGCAATTCCTGCAGATCCCGGCGAATTCCGTATAGCAATTGAAATTCCAGTGCTTGTTTTGGAAGGCCGATCTTCTCAGCGTGTTTTCTAGCAAAATCGATTCGTTTGTCATCGTGCGATGCAATTGCCACGTAAGGAGGCGTTCGCCCATCGGCACTGGCAAGGTGGTTCTCGAATCCGACCGCCGCATCGAGCATGATCTTCGCCAGCAGGTCGAAGTTTGAGTCGGTATCCGCTTTTTTGGGAAAGGCTTTCTCTGGAGGTTCGTTGTAGGCGCCTTTGACCAGCCGAATGCGGGTCCGCTTTTCAAGCAAGGCGCGGGTGTCCGCTTCCGCGCGAAAGAGATACGACTGTTGGACGATCCCTACCTGCTCTTGCGAAAAGCCTCGTTCAAGCATGGAATCGTACATACGGAGAGTCGTATCTGTATACGGCGTGTCTTCCATGTCGATGCGGATGAAGTTATTACTTTTCTTGGCCTGCTCCAAAATCCGAACCAGGTTCTGGCGACAGGTTTCGTCATCCAAACCCATACCGATCTGCGTCAATTTGATCGAGACATTCGCTTTAACCCCGGCTTTATCTATCTCGTTTAAAACATGTACGATCGCATCCGCCGCGTTATTGGCTTCCTCCGCGCTCGATGTGTGCTCACCCAATTGATCGAGCGTGGATGTGATCTGTTTTGCGTTCAATTCGCGCACCACGCGAATCGCATCGTGGATCGTTTCGCCCGCCACAAAACGCGAGGCGGCTTTCCAAGCAAAACCCCAACTCGTGATCATCTGTTTTGCCCAGGCGGCTTTGGAAAGATAGATCAGAAGAGATCTCAGCATCATACCGTCCTGCAAGTAAATTTTCCTGCCAGATCACGCAGGCCGAATTTATTCTAGCACAATCACTTGAATTGAGTATGTTATACTTTTTTCCAGCCATCCGGAGGTAGTGTGAGAAACAGAACTTCGATCCCTGTCTTGCGAGGGATTTCCATTGGATTACTCTCGATCGCGCTCGTGCTCGCTGTCGTTTCACTGATCGGTTTTAGTCGCCAACGTAATAATTATCCCTTTGGCATGACGATCGCCGGTGTGGACGTGGGTGGCGTAGATCCGCGCATTGCTGCCGAGCGAGTGTTGCAGGTCTACTCATCACCCGTGGAGATCCAGTACGGAGATGCGACCATCCATGTAGAGCCGTCCGTCGTGGGCTTTGAATTGGATATGGATGCCATGATCGCCGCCGCGGACCTCGAACGGACCGGCGGTTCTTTCTGGGGTGGGTTTTGGAATTACCTATGGAGCAGCGATCCCGATCCGGTCGATATTCCGCTCCGCGCCACGATTGCCGAAGACCGGCTGACCGCATATCTTAGGGATGAAATCTCCGCGAGGTATGACCAGCCCCCCACGCCAGCGCAACCGGTCCCCGGCGGAACAACTTTCACACAGGGCGAACCGGGTATCGTTCTCGATATCGATCGCGCGGTTCGGCTGCTCGAAGATACCCTGCGCTCTCCCAGGAATCGTACGGTCGTCCTTTCGTTTCAACGCAGCGCCCCGCCGCGTCCAACATTTGAGAATCTCGAGATCCTGCTTCAACAAAATGTAGCGGTTGCCAAATTCGATGGCGTGCTTGGCTTTTACCTGTTCGACCTTCAAAGCGGACAGGAAATCCATTTTGCGCTGGATCAGGGCGAGTTGATCTCTGTGAACCCGGATGTGCCGTTCACAGCCTCCAGTACGGTTAAAATCCCCATCATGGTTTCATATTTCATCAAATATGGTTCCGCCGCATTAAACGAGCCGTCATCCACCCTGCTTCTGGATATGATTCGTCTATCGGAAAATCCTCCCGCCGATCGTTTGATGGAAAGCCTCGACCAGTTCCGGGGTCCCCTGATCGTGACGGAAGATATGAGGAAGATCGGTTTGCAAAACACGTTTCTTGCAGGCTTTTTCTGCAGCGCGGCTTTTCCTTGCCCACTCCTTGAAAAGATAGCAACTCCATCCAACCAACGAACCGATGTGTTCACCGACCCCGACCCATTCAATCAAACCACGCCATCCGAGGCGGGCATGCTGTTGACCGATATCTACCAGTGCGCTACGGAGGGCGGCGGCGCGCTGGTGGCAGCCTTCCCGGATAAGATCGACAGCCAGATCTGCCAGCAAATGATCAACCTATTATCGGCAGATAAGATCGGCGTTTTGATCGAGGCTGGAGTTCCAGAGGGCACACCGGTCGCGCACAAGCACGGTTGGATAACTGAACCGAGCTCTGGTGTAATACAGAATATCAGCGACTCGGGAATCGTTTACACCCCCGGTGGAAATTATGTGCTGGTGATCTATGCCTATCACCCCGTGCAGACAGTCTGGGAGCCGGTTTCAGCCTTGTTCGCCCAACTCTCACAAACGGTCTACAATTTTTATAACCAGACCACTTCACAGTAAAGGTCGTATATAATCAGCACATGAGCGCGGCGCTGGGATTGTATCGACTTCAACAAGTGGACAGCCAGATCGATCAGATTCGCGCTCGGCTGAAAGCGATCCAGGAGACGCTTCAAAACGACAGTGCGATTCGCTCCGCCAGCGAGAAATTCGCGGCCAGTGAAAACAGGAATAAGTCGGCAGAACGCGAACTCAAGTCAGCGGAAGCTGATTTTGAAAGACAGCGCCTCAAGATCGAACAAGCGGAAGCTAGTTTGTACGGCGGCAAAGTGCACAACCCGAAAGAACTGCAAGACCTTCAGAATGATGTCGCTTCGCTAAAACGCCACCTCACCACCCTTGAAAACCGAGAGCTTGAAGCGATGATGGCATACGAAACAACGGAAGCGGAGTATCAGGCGGCAAAAACCGAACTCGAGTCAACGCGCACCCACGTTTCTGCCCAACACGACGACTTGATCAGGGAAAGCGAAGCGCTTGAAAAAGAGATCGAACGACTCGCGTCGGAACGCAAGGCTGTCATGCGCGACCTCCCCCAACCCTCCGTACAGATCTACGATCAACTCCGGGAACGCAAACGCGGGCTTGCCGTCACGACGATGAGCGATTCGTCATGCGCCGCGTGCGGCACAACCCTGACACCCGCGCAACATCAAAACGCCCGCTCGACGTCGCAGCTTTTCAATTGCCCCACCTGCGGAAGAATCCTTTATGCAGAATAGTATTCTTCCGCCCCACCGGTAACGTCAATGCCGCATATTGACCCTACCTCGTTCTTCATCGGCTTTTTTGTCGGCATCGTTGTCTGGGTGCTGATGGGGCGGGCGCGTCCGTTGTGGGCACAGATTCGCGAGAACGCGAAGGAACGGCGCGAAGCCGCGAAGACGAAACGCACCAGCGGTCTCGAAGACAACCACCGCCGCATCACCCTTCGCCGCGCGCAGGGGATGCATCTCGCAGCTTCTCTGTTCGCGTTGGATGAGATCTTGCAGGAGCCGAGATTGCTCGCTCCGCCGGCGCGGGTCGAGCCGGGCGTGATCGGGTTGCAAGATGATATTATTTCACAGACCCTCCCGTATATGCCAGCCTGGCCCGAACTAGCGGGTTTGTATAATGCACCGACATTGTCCATGACTGAAGCGATTTCCGGCGGCGCGAATATTGTGATCACCGGCGCGGCCGGCGCAGGAAAAACGGTCGCACTGGCGCATCTGGCGTCGCTGGCGGCCAATCTCAAGGTCCGGCTTGACCCGAATTCGGAGAACGAAGCGGTCCCTTACTTGTATCACGTCGCCGATTTGGAACTGCCGCACGAACCGTCCAAAGATCCATTGAATATTCTTACCAATGCCGCATCCGAATTTGCACCGCTGTTCGACCTGGGAAGATTACCGGGCTTCATCCAACGCACACTGCAAACCGGGCAAGCACTCTTGCTCCTTGACGGATTCGACGAAGCCGATCCTGAAACCCAGCGGGCAGTGGTCGCCTGGTTCAAATCGCTCATGCAGAGCTATCCGAAGGCACGAATTGTTACTACCGCCTGCCCCACCCAATTGAACGGCTTGCTTAGCCTGGGGTTCAACCCGTTGGCGCTGATCGCCTGGGGACAACGAACGTCTTCACGCTTCATTCGACAATGGGGCGAGTTGTGGTCGCAAACGATTGCCTTGGACTCGTGGTCACAGACAGGTCCGGCACAAGTGGATCCGTTACTGATCAACGCATGGGTGATGACCGACAACCACGGTCTGACTCCGTTCGAATTGACTCTCAAGGTGTGGGGCGCGTACGCCGGGGATAGTTTGGGTCCCCGCGTACTGGACTCGATCGCCACGCATGTCCGGCGGCTTGCTCCCAGCGGAACGCCCGTCGCGGCGCTCGAACTGCTTGCCATGCAGGTCGTCCTCACCTCACAACCGCTATTCGAACCGCGCGCCGCGCGCGCATGGGTCACGCAATACGACATCGTGGACGACAAACCCATACAGAGCGCGGATACCGTGACCAATACCGATGAGAGTGAAAAGGCTCCTGTAACCGAATCGCAAAAAATTCGAATAAAGAAATCGAGGGCTGGTGACGGGATTCCCACGCACGGACTCCTCAGCAAACTCGTGGACAGCGGTTTGCTGATCGCACACCCCAGCAACAAGATGCGCTTCCTCCATTCCGTGCTGAACGGCTATCTTGCGGGTCAAGCTATCGGAGACAATGGTGCAGAAGAAACGCTACTCGCGCAGCAGGAATGGAACGGCAAGGTGCTTTCGATGCACTATCTGGCAGCTCGGGGAGACGCCTCGGTTTTGGCAAATTCTTTATTGAAAGAAACTCAACTGCCCCTCCACAACGCGGTGTTCACCCTCGCGCGCTGGTTGCGAGACGCGCCAAAAGAAGCGGCGTGGCGCAAATCAGCGTTCGCCACCCTGCTCCAGATCCTACAGACAGAAGGGCAAGCCCTTGGATTGCGCGGACAAGCAATGGCCGCCTTCGTAGCCAGCGGCGACCCCGGCACAGGCGCGTTGTTCCGTCAATTGCTAAGCTCACGATCATTCGAGTTAATTCCGCTCGCGGCGCTTGGCAGCGGTGGCATCCGTGATTCCAAGGCCGTGGACGAGCTTGAGGATGTTCTGCAAGCCCCATCCAGTTCCGTGCGACGCGCATCCTGCCTTGCCCTCGTGTCGATCGGGACAGAAAAAGCCCTGGAAGCCGTCGGGCGAGCCTTGTTACAGGGCGATGAAGATCTCCGCAAGGCTGCGGCGGAAGCACTGGCAAACGACCCGAACGAAGGGTACGCCATGCTCCGCGAAGGTGCAGGGCTCGCGGACATCATGGTGAGACGCGCCGTTATACACGGCTTATCACGCATAGAGCAACCATGGGCGATTGAACTCCTCCAAAAAATGCAGGTGGAGGATGAACAATGGGTTGTGCGTAATCTTGCCACTCAATACCTCGAACAGAAATCGAAGCCTGATCCTCGTGTGCCGCAGAGATTACCCATCCCCTCTGAAACTCCGTGGCTGATCGAATTCGCCGGCAAGCAGGGAATGGGGATTCCGCGCGGCAGTTCGGGAGCAGATGTATTGGCAACCGCGTTTCGGTTTGGTAACACGGAGGAGCGGCTCGCCGCGCTTCCATACCTCAAACCAGTTGCCAATGAAGGAATAATCGGCGCTCTGTACGCAGGCGTCTACGGCGAGGACCCTGAAGTGCGCGAAGCCGCCTTTCTTGCGGTGCAGGAAATCGGCGCCAATGGGGTTCACTTGCCGCATCCCAATCAATTCGGATTAGGTTGACATGTTAATCATTAACGCGAAGCTCATCACATGGGAAAAAGACAACCGCATTCTCGAAGATCATGCGATTCTCGTCGAACATGACCGCATCAAAGAGATCGGCAAAAGCAACGACCTTTCGAAAAAATATCCGATGGTGGATAGACTGGATGCACGCGGACAATATGTGATGCCGGGCAACATTTGCGCCCACACGCATTTTTACGGCGCGTTTGCGCGCGGCATGGCGATTCCCGGTCCTGCGCCGAAAGATTTCCCAGAGATTCTCCAAAGACTTTGGTGGCCGCTCGACCGGTCACTCGACACGAACAGCGTCCACTACTCCGCTTTACCGTGCCTTGTGGACGCGATCAAGCATGGCACGACTACGTTGATCGATCATCACGCCTCGCCGAACGCGATCGATGGCTCTCTCGACATCATCGGCGATGCCGTGGAAAAGGCCGGTGTGCGCGCGGTGTTGTGTTATGAAGTGACCGACCGCGACGGAGAAGCCAAAATGAAAGCGGGGATTCAAGAAAACGTTCGATTCATCAAGAGGTCGAAGAGCCCGCTTCTCGCGGGGACCTTCGGCCTGCACGCCAGCCTCACACTTTCCGAACACTCGTTGGACCTCTGCCGGCAAGCCGCGCCTGACGGCATCGGTTTTCATGTCCATACCGCGGAACACGAAGCGGACGAATACGACAGCGTGAACAAATCAGGCATGCGCGTGATCGATCGCCTGCACAAACATGGCATTCTCGGAGCAAACACGATCACTGCACACGGCGTCCACTTCGACGGGCGCGAGATGGAGATCCTCGCCGGAACCGGGACATGGCTCTCCCATCAGCCGCGCTCGAATATGAACAACGGCGTTGGCGTCGCACAGATCGAATCGATGATGCGGGCCGGCATTAAAGTTTGTTTAGGCAACGATGGATTCTCGAATGCCATGTGGGAGGAGTGGAAAACCGCGTACTTGCTTCACAAAGTCCACCACCGCGACCCGCGCCGGATGGGCGGCTACGATGTGACCCAAATGGCCATTTACAACAATGCCGCGTTGGCGAACATCTTCTTCAAAGCTGCACCTATTGGGCAATTGAGCGACGGTGCACTTGCAGATATTATCTTCGTGGATTACCATCCGAATACGCCCATGACCGCAGGCAACCTGCCGTGGCACATCATTTTCGGTTTTCAACAAAGCATGGTGACCACAACGATCGTGGCGGGAAAAGTCCTGATGAAGGACCGCGAATTGCTCACCCTCGATGAAAAAGAGATCTCGGCGAAAGCACGCGAGATCGCCCCGAAGGTTTGGGAACGATACCAAAAGGAAGTTACAAGGGTACTGTGAAATGACGATTGACGGAAACAAAGAACCTCTGTTGTTGACCATTGCGGTGTTGGGCGGGTCCGGTAAGGAGGGCAAGGGACTCGCCTACCGCTGGGCAAAAGCTGGCTACAAAGTGCTCATCGGCTCTCGCTCCTCTGAGCGGGCAGTGACGGCGGCGTCCGAGATCATGGAACTGGCGGAGGGGGACAGTTCGGTTGTCGGCACGTCGAACATGGAAGCCGCAAAACTCGCGGATATTGTTGTGCTTTCTGTGCCCTACGCTGCGCACCGTGAAACGCTGGAAAGCGTGAAAGATGCTCTCAAGGGAAAAATTCTTATTGATGTAGCTGTTCCCCTCGTGCCACCGAAGGTGAGCAAGGTGCAAATGCCCCCCGCAGGGTCTGCCGCTCAGGAAGCAAAAGAAATCGTCGGTGAAGGCGTGGAAGTGGTCGCTGCCTTTCAGAATATCTCGCACGAGCACCTTTTGAAGGATGAAGATGTGGATTGTGATGTGCTGGTCACCGGCACGAGCAAGGATGCCCGCTCAGAAGTCTTGAAACTCGTCAAAGCGGCGGGGTTGATGGGCTGGGACGCGGGCCCTATCGAGAATTCGGTTGTGCTCGAAGGTCTCACCAGCGTGCTGATCCACATCAACAAACAATACGGTTCGACGCACGCGGGAATCAAGATCACGGGGGCATCAAACAAATAGTAATTGGCAAATGTTAATTCCCAATTTCAAAATACCTTGTTACCATGCCCCTCACCCTCACTCCCCTCCATGGATTTCCCCTCATCCGCCACGGCGACAACCTGGCGGATATTGTTCTTAATGCACTTCAAGAGAATAATATTGTTATTGAAGACAATGATATTCTTGTCTTCGCACAAAAAATTGTTTCCAAAGCCGAAGGGCGGACAGTAAACCTGACGACTGTCACACCTTCTCAACGCGCCATCGAACTCGCAAAACAGACAGAAAAAGACCCACGCGTTGTTGAATTGATTCTTCAAGAGAGCAATGAGATACTGCGGATGCGCGTCGGCGCGATCATCGTGGAGCATAGACTCGGCTTCGTCTGCGCAAACGCTGGGATCGATCATTCGAATGTTGGCGCTCCTTTCGGTTTAGGAAAGGAGTCAGGGGTGAGGTCCGAAGATTGGGTGCTCCTCCTTCCCGCCGAACCAGATCGAAGCGCGGAAAAGATACGCAGTGAAATCCAATCCAAAATTGGAAAGCGAATCGGTATCCTCATCATCGACTCGCATGGTCGTGCATGGCGCAACGGCACAGTGGGAGTCGCCATCGGTATTGCGGGCAACCCCGGGCTCGAAGACTTGCGAGGCAAACCCGACCTGTTCGGCTATCAATTGCAAGTGACCCAGGTTGGTGTGGCAGATGAACTCGCGGCCGCCGCATCGCTGACGATGGGACAAGCCGCGGAAGGGACGCCCGCTGTACATGTGCGCGGATTTCCATATCCATTGCGTGAAGCCTCACTGAAGGAACTGATTCGCCCGAAAGATCAGGACCTATTTCGCTAAAAAAGAGTTCATCCAGCAGTTCTCCTGCTGGATGAACGGAACAAGAGATCGCTAACGCAATTCTTATTTGCAATTGATACACTGATGGCACCACAACAGGCAAGGAATTACATGACCATCCCCACCAAGTATCAAGATCTCATCAGCGACGACTCAAAGGCATTTCTCTATCTTGCGACCGTCATGCCCGACGGCTCGCCGCAGGTCACGCCCGTCTGGTTCAGCGCCGACGACGAACACATACTCATCAACACAGCTGAAGGTCGGCTGAAAGATAAGAACATGAGGGCGCGGAAGAAAGTGGCGATGACCATTCAAGACCCCAACGACCGTTATCGTTACATCGGCATGCGTGGCGAGGTGGTCAGCTTTACAAATGAAGGCGGGCTCGAGCATATTGACATGCTCTCGCGCAGGTATGACGATAAACCATGGAAACCTCGCGAAGGTCAAACGCGCATAATCTACAAGATCAAGCCGACTCATGTCCACGACCACGAGTGACCTGCACACGTTCCTGCGGACGAGGCGCTCGATCCGCCGCTTCAAATCGGACCGTGTACCTGATTCGGTCATCGAGACCGTACTCACAACCGCAACATTCGCACCCTCCGCACATCATCGCCAACCGTGGCGATTTGTCATCGTGGCAGATTCATCCGCTAGAAAAAAACTTGCCGACGCAATGGCAGAAGATTTTGAACGAGACCTCATTAGCGATGGTGTTCCCCCAGAGAAAATTCAAGCAGAAGTAGCGCGTTCCAGGGAGCGCATCACATCCGCGCCAGTCGCCGTTCTACTGTGTCTCGACATGAGCGGTATGGATTCGTATCCCGACAAGAAACGTACAAAAGCGGAATTTCGGATGACGGTTCAATCCGTCGCCGCGGCAGGACTGCAACTCCTCCTTGCCGCGCACGCCGAGGGGCTTGGAGGGGTATGGGCTTGCTGGCCCCTGTTCGCACAAGAAACGATCCAAAAGTCGTTGGATCTCCATAAATCATGGGAGCCTCAAGGCATGATTTTTCTTGGGTATCCCCAAAGTGTTCCGGAACCAAGAGAAAGAAAACCGCTTCAAGAGATCACCCTATACCTATGAATGTCGTCGCACTTGCGGGCGGGGTCGGCGGTGCGAAGCTTGCACACGGACTCGCTCAAATCTTGAAACCCGAAGAACTGACTGTCATCGTCAACACAGGCGATGATTTTGAGCATTACGGCTTGTATATTTGTCCTGATCTGGATACGGTCTGCTATACGCTAGCGGGAAGGGCAAACCCCGAGACTGGTTGGGGTCGTGAGGGCGAATCATGGAATGCGTTCGAGAATGCCTCGGAACTTGGCGGGCCAGATTGGTTCAAGCTGGGCGACAAGGATTTGGGGACGCATCTCGAACGGACGCGGCGCTTGAAAGCCGGCGATTCACTCAGTCAAATTACAAGAGACTTCTGCGAGGCGTGGGGAATCCAACATACAGTCGTGCCCATGTCTGATCAGCCAGTGAGAACAGTTGTTGTTACCGATGAAGGTGAACTCGCTTTTCAAGAGTACTTCGTTCATCGCAGATGCGAGCCGCGCGTGAAGGGCTTCCACTTTGTGGGGGTTGACGCGGCTGAACCCGCACCGAGGACGAAAGAGGCGATTCAGTCGGCGGATGTGATCGTCATCTGCCCGTCTAATCCGTGGGTGAGTGTGGATCCGATACTGAAGGTGTTCTCCCTTATCCCATCGCATCTCACGCAGGGAGAGCGGAAACGCGTGGTAGCGGTTTCCCCCATCATCGGGGGTGAGACGGTGAAAGGACCCGCGGCAAAGATGTACCTGGAGCTGGGAATTGAGCCCTCGGCGCTGGCGGTGGCCAATCATTACCGAGGTTTTGCCACACATTTCGTGATGGACAATGTTGATTCGCAACTTATTGAAACTGTGAGGGGTTTGAATATGCAGCCGTACGTAACCAATACGTTGATGACAAGTCATGTAATCCGTATGCAATTGGCAGGCGAAGTCTTAAACTTCATTGGAGTTGCCGTATGACTCTCTGGGCGATCGTCCCTGTAAAACCATTGCGACGGGGGAAATCGCGTCTGGCTGGAACGTTGACTGAAGATGAACGAACGCAATTGAATCGTGCTCTGTTGGAACATACGCTAGAGACTCTTTCGGACTTGAAAGAGGTGGACGAGATTCTCGTGGTCAGCCGAGATCCGCACGCCTTAAATATAGCCCGTAATCACGGTGCGCGGACAGTGCAGGAAGATGGGCAGCCGCATTTGAACACCGCCTTGAAGAGGGCGACGGTCGTTGCCCAGTTGTACGCTACACGCGGGGTGCTCGTGTTGCCGGCAGACCTGCCTTTGGTGACAGGTGAGGACATACGCGCATTATTGGATCGAGCCGTGAAACCACCTGTAGTGGTTGTAGCGCCTGACAGGCATAAACGAGGCACGAATGCGCTCGTTATTTCACCCGCGGGATTGATCGAATATGATTTTGGCGAGAACTCATTCCAAAGGCATTCTGAGCGCGCAATCAGCGCAGGCGCGCGGCTTGAGGTCGTGGAACTGCCTACGCTGGGTCTCGACCTGGATCTCCCGGAAGATTTCGAGTTGATCAAGAATTTGGAAAGCACAATAACGTTCTAGTTAGTCGTATAATCGGGATAAACATCTTCAAAGGACGAGGAGAATACCATGACCGAGCGTGTGGCACTATATCTGCAAGATTCGCACGACCTGCGAGACGGGCTCGATTACGTGAGATATGCCGAGGAAAAGGGATTCGAAGCCGTCTGGCAGGCAGAGTCCCGACTGGTACGCGACGCAATCGTGCCGATGGCTGCTTACGCGGCGGTGACGGAGCGGATCAAGGTCGGGTCGGGTGTGATCAACAATTGGACGCGCAATATCGGACTGCTCGCGGCAACCTTGCTCACCCTCGACGATCTAGCCCCGAATCGCATCATCTGCGGGATCGGCGCATGGTGGGATCCGCTTGCCAAGAACGTGGGCATCGAACGACGGAAGCCGCTGCTTGCCATGCGCGAGACAATTGAGGTGCTGAGAAAATTGTTGAATATGGAGCGCGTCACGTTTCACGGAGAATTCCACCACGTGGATGGAATCGAGTTGGATGTGGTGCATGGGCGCCGCGAGCCGCGCAACGTGCCGATCATGATCGGCGCAACGGGTGACGTGATGATGGAAATGACCGGCGAGATCGCGGATGGGGTGGTTCTGAATTATTGTGTACCCCCAGACTACAACGATAACGCGCTCGAACTGCTCGAAAAAGGCTTGAGAAAATCCGGGCGCAAGCTCGAAAACTTCGACCGCCCTCAACTCATTGTTTGCTCGGTGGACGAGGATCACGATCAGGCGATCGAATACACCAAAGAACTGCTTTGCCAGTATTTGGCGCAGCAACCCCACATCGCCAAAGCTTCGCGTGTTTCGCAAGATGTCATTAACGGGATCCAATCCATCCTGGGGTGGCCCGCCACCAAAGAGCAGATCAACAAAGCCAAACACCTTGTGCCAGATGAGCTTGTTCACAGCATCACTGCGTCGGGGACGCCTGCGGAGGCGAAGGCAAAAGTGGAGGAATACAAGAAGCGCGGTTGCACCTGCCCGATCCTTTACCCCGTAGGTGGAAACTTCAAATTGCTAATCGACACCTTCGCGCAGGCATAACCGCGTACGCCGCGCGAGAGTTGTACTATCTACAAATTCCCTTCCAAATAATCCAGCACCAACCGCAAAGCCGCATCCGTCGATGCGGCTTTGATCTCCCCGCGCGTACCCGGGAAGTGTAAGAGTCTAGTCCACTCGCCAACGGACGAAACGAGCGCCAACCAAACTGTTCCCACAGGTTTTGTCGGTGTCCCCCCGCCGGGACCAGCGATCCCTGAGATCGAAGCGGAGAGGTCCGCCTGAAATGCATGGCGTGCACCGCGCGCCATCTCCAGCACGGTTTCCTGGCTGACCGCACCATGTGTATTGAGCGTATCCCAGGAGACTCCCAGCAGATTCGCCTTCGCATCATAGGAATAAGCAACCAGACTCCCGAGAAAGTATTCCGAGGAGCCTGGCACGTTCGTTACCCGATCGCTCAACAACCCCCCAGTACAAGACTCGGCAAACGCGATTCGCATTCCGCGTTCGCGTAATTTCTCTCCCATTTGAGTTTCCAGTTGGTGTTCCATTCGCCTCTAATGATAAAGTCATGGCATTATACACGGCGACGAGTCGTTCTAGGTTATAATTTTGCTCATGGCAGACTGGGCTGGTAAAACGCTCGGCAAGGTCCACATTGAAAAACTTGTAGCCCGCGGGGGAATGGCGGAGGTCTACATGGGTAATCACAAGTCTTTCGGACAGGTCGCGATCAAGGTTCTGCGAGGCTTGTTGGACAGAGATTCAGAGCAACTCGGCCGCTTCCAGCGTGAAGCGGAAGTGGTAGCTGAACTCAAACACCCCAATATCGTTCAATTGCTCGATTACAAAGTGGAGGACGATACCCCGTGCATTGTCATGGAATACATCCCGGGTCCGTCACTCGCGGCGTACATAAAAAGCCTCCATGAGAAAAAACAACGCCTGCCCATCGGAATCGTGGCTGGCTTGTTGAAATCGATCGCCAGCGCGCTGGATTATGCGCACAGCAAGGGAATTGTCCATCGCGATATCAAACCCGCAAATGTGTTGCTGCGTTCCGCATCGGAACAAATCCACATGGATCAACCGCTGCCAAGTGATGTGGAACCGGTTCTCACCGACTTTGGACTGGTGCGCCTTCTCGACTCGACCATGCACACCACGACCGGTTCTGTCTCAGGCACACCTGCGTATATGAGTCCAGAACAGTCACGCGGCGAAAAAGTAGACAAGCGCACCGACATTTACTCGCTGGGCATTATGCTGTACGAAATGCTCGCGGGCGGGGTGCCTTTTCAAGCAGATACCACCTTTGGCATGTTGATGAAACACATCAACGAACCGCCGCCTACGATCGATGGAATTTCATCAGACCTGCAGGCATTGCTCGACCGAACTCTCGCCAAAGACCCCTCCATGCGCTACGACAGCGCAGGCGAACTGGCGAGCGAGTTCCTCGCGGTCTTCAACGGCCAAACGATCTCCCCGGGTACGATCCACATCGCCCAACTGGCGCGTAAGGCCGCTGCCGAATCAAGCAGACCGAAAATCGCCGCGCAGGAGAGCTCCCTGCTCCGCAGGTTCCGAATCGGGATAGAGATAGCCATCGCACTCGGTCTGGCTTTCGTTCTCTTTCAATTCTTCCGGCCATCCACAGTTGGGGTGACAGAAACACCTCAAGCAGCGGTGGATCCAAACATCCCGGTAGGAAGACTGCGCTTTAACGATTTCGATAATGTTATGGATCGCGTGACGATTATCCTTAACAACGGTAGTCCCCCGAATCCGGGCACCCACTATGAAGTCTGGCTGAAGAACAGCCTGAATGAGGACATTCGGAACATCGGTCGAATCCGGTTCAACGATTCGAGCGTCGGTCAGCTTGAGTTTACCGATACGAATCGCGACAACCTCCTGGGATTGTTTGATGAGGTGTTCGTCACAATTGAGCAAGACGACACGGCGGCTTTACAACCCTCCGCTGAAGTCGCCTTCTCTTCGATCTTTCCCCCCGAGGCCCTTTCACAGGCGCGCGAAGTACTGGTCACTCATCCAGACACGCCGGGCGGCCAATTGGCTTTGATGCAGGGACTCTATTATTACAGCGGCAGTTATATCCATATTTCGATCAACGGCGACCCGCTCGACCCTGGTTTTATCGGACTTGTGAGCGCCTATCAAAGCAACGATGAAGCGTCTTTGCGCAAGCGGACCGAAGAGGTGATCAACCTGATTGTCGGAGATATGAGCGACCAATACCGCGACTATGACAACGACGGGGTCATGAGCAACAACGATGCTGACGGCTATGGGAGCCTGCCGAATGGGGACCGACTTGGGTATCTTCAGGTCACGGCAGTCAACGTGAAAGACGTCGCCGATGCGCCGGATTCGACGCCGAACATGCGCCTTTACGGCGAGAACATCCAGATCTGTGTGAAGAACATGGAAACGTGGACCGAACGAATCCTGCCGCTAGCGCTTGAGCTCATCGATATGCCGCTTAGCCCGGAGATGGAACCAATCATAAACGAGCTGTCATTACTCGGGGAGAATTTGATCAAAGGCATGGATGTCGACCAGAACGGGCTGGTTGAGCCTGTTGAAGGTGAGTGCGGCGCCGACCGGGCGTATGAATATGGCTGGTATCTTGTTGACATGCCAATTTTCACCGGTCCCGACCGTGTTCCGCCGTCAGGAAAATAAGATCTCCCTCGCGGGAGATTTTATTTTTGTACCGCCTGGCATCAATCCTGAGTGGATGAAGTAAAATTATCACGATGACATTACCAGAGAAGATTCAGGGAATCCTTGTGACACTCCCTGTCAAAACCGGCTGTTACCTGATGAAGAACGCAGAGGGGAAGATCATCTACGTTGGCAAGGCGGTCAACCTCAAGAATCGCGTACGTTCGTATTTCCACGCGGATACCGGCCACGACAACAAAACGCGCCGACTGGTCCGCGAGATCACGGATATCGAATGGATCGTTGTCGGCTCGGAGCTTGAAGCGCTCATCCTCGAGATGAACCTTATCAAGAAGCATCGTCCGAAGTTCAACGTTCGGCTCAAGGACGATAAGCGTTATCCATACATCAAGGTCCATTGGGGAGACCCGTTCCCGAAGATCACGGTCACAAGGCAAATGGTCGAAGACGGATCGCGATATTTCGGACCCTACACGTCGGCATGGGCTGTCTACCAAACCCTGGATGTCTTGCGAAAAATCTTCCCGTACTTGACGTGCGACCGAGAGATCACCGGCTTGGACAAGCGGGCATGTCTTTACTACGACATCAAGTTGTGCATCGCCCCTTGTATCGGTGCGGCATCCCAGACTTCGTATCGCCAGATGATCTCGGATTTTATGGATTTCCTCGGCGGACGCAGCGAGGGCATCATTTCGCGTCTGGAAGCCGACATGAAGAAAGCCTCTGAGGAATTGCGATTTGAAAAGGCCGCGGCAATACGCGACCAGCTCAAGGCGATCCAATCCATCATCGAACGTCAGAAGATCATTTTCGCCACAGACTACAAAGACTCAGATGTGCTTGCGATGGCACGGAGTGACGGCGAGGCTTGCGTACAGGTATTCTTCATTCGCGGCGGAAAGTTGATCGGTCGTGAATATTTCATCCTGGAAGGTACGGAGGATGCGGCGGACGCTGAAGTGATGGAGCAGTTCATCACCCAGTTCTATACCGAAGCAGCGAACGTCCCGCAACAGGTGATGTTGCCGCACGAGATCGAAGAGGCAAAGATCATCGGCGAATGGTTGAGGTCGAAGCGGGGCGGCGAAAAAATGGAATTCTTCGTACCGCAGGAAGGACAACCGCAAGAGTTGGTGAAAATGGCGGCGGAAAATGCGACAGAAACCTTAACCGCCTTGCGTGCCCAATGGCAAGCTGACACACACAAGCAGGAACAGGCACTCGCCGAACTACAACATGCCTTGGAATTGAAGGAACCGCCCAACCGGATCGAATGTTATGACATCTCCAATACCCAGGGGACCGCCATCGTGGGCGCGATGGTTGTTTTTACGCAGGGCGTGCCGGATAAGAAACTGTATCGTAAATTCAATATCGAGAGCGTGGTCGGCGCTCCAGACGACTTTGCCTCAATGGAGGAAGTCCTGACGAGGCGATTCCGAAGATGGCGGTCCGCCCAGGAGACAGGTGATCAGGTCGGGGCGAAGAAAGACGCGTCCTTCTCCTTCCTGCCTGACCTCATCATAATCGATGGTGGAAAAGGTCAGTTAAGTCGCGCGGTGGATGTCCTCGAGAGATTTGAGTTGACCGGCAAAGTTCCAGTGGTTGGCCTGGCAAAACAACAAGAGGAGATTTTCTTCCCCCGCAAATCGGATTCCCTGATGTTGCCGCGTCATTCTCAAGCCTTATATCTCGTTCAGCGGATTCGAGATGAAGCGCATCGCTATGGAATCACCGCGCATCGCAAGAAAAGGCAGAAACTCGGTATGGCTTCGATCCTTGATTCGATTCCCGGAATTGGACCCACGCGGCGAAAAGCCCTCTTGAAACATTTCGGTTCTGTGGATAAGATTAGAGCCGCCTCCATCGAGGAACTTCAAGCGGTTGTGCCTAACGATGCGGCGCAGTCCATCAAGGCAAACTTGGAATGAGAGACATCTGGGTCGTGGATGACGATGAGGAAATGAGCCGCGCGGTCGGGTTGATGCTCGAACTGCTTGACTGCCGCGTCACTGCGTATAATAGCATCCGCGCGGCGGCGCAATCGATCGTAAGCGGCAAGAAACCAGATTTGATCATACTTGATTTGAACATGCCGGAAGTGTCCGGATTGGATATGGTCGAGTTCCTGCGGCGGCGGCCGGAGTCAAAAGAATTGCCGATCGTGATGCTCTCCTCTGAGTCGACAGAGGATGTGATCGATAAAGCGCTTGCCCTAGGCGCAGACACATTCATTCTTAAACCCGTGACGGTCGAAGAGTTGGAACGAGCGATGGCAACCGCCTTTTACAAACATTTGAACTTGAGAGTTGAAGATGCCAAATAGAAAATCGCGCAAGGATGAAACCCCACGTTCGACACGGATCATGCAAATCGTGTTCGTACTATTCTCCATCCTGTTGATCCTGACGATGATCCTCTCTGCCTTAGCAATCCCACAGTGAGGCAAACTGCGGGCCGTTTGATATAATCCTGCGGCGCAGCGAGGGGAGCCGCGCCATTCATTTGCGATATCGCGGGATGTCATCCCGCCGTACGAAGGAATCCATGCTGGATAAACTAAAGGGTATCGAAGAACGGTACGAACAACTCGGAAACGAACTGCTCGCAGTGGGAGCAAACTATCAGCGCGCCGCGGAATTGAACAAGGAGCGCGTGGATTTGGAACCCATCGTGGCGAAAGCGCGCCAGTATCGTCAGGTGCTGAAAAGCCTGGAGGAAGCGAAGGCGATTCTCATATCTGAAAAAGATGCGGAGCTGGTCGGGCTGGCACAATCCGATGTCGCGGAGTTGACTCCCAAGATCGAAACCCTTGAGAACGAAATCAAAGGGATGCTGGTACCGAAAGACCCGCGCGACGACAGGAACGTGATCGTCGAGATACGCGCGGGCGCAGGCGGTGACGAAGCTGCCATTTTCGCGGCGGACCTGTTCCGCATGTACACGCGGTATGCCGACGGCAAACGCTGGAAAACCGAGATGCTTTCGGAGAACGCGATCGGCGTGGGTGGCTACAAAGAGGTGATCTTTGAGATCAAAGGCAAAGGCGCATATTCGAAACTAAAATACGAGTCGGGTGTGCATCGCGTACAGCGTGTGCCAGCCACGGAGGCGCAGGGACGCATTCACACATCCACCGCGACAGTCGCGGTGATGGCCGAAGTGGATGAAGTGGAAATTGAAATTCCCGAATCGGATATCGAGATCGAAGTGTATCGGTCCTCCGGCGCGGGAGGGCAGAATGTGCAGAAGAACTCGACCGCTGTGCGGTTAACGCATAAACCTACGGGTATCGTCGTGACCTGCCAGGATGAACGCTCACAACTGCAAAACAAGTTGCGCGCACTCAGTATTTTACGGGCGCGGTTATATGAAATGGCGGAGGAGAAGCGCCGCACTGAAATCGAATCGGATCGCCGCTCACAGGTTGGAACGGGCGAACGCTCCGAAAAGATCCGCACGTACAATTATCCGCAAAATCGGGTGACAGACCACCGCATCGGTCTCTCGAACTACAACCTTCCCGCCGTTATTGACGGCGCGATCGACCAGTTCATCGAGGAACTGTCGACGCGCGATGAAGCAGATCGCCTCGCTGCATCCGGCGTAGACGAGGATGAGTGAATTGTTAACTCCAAAGAGCGCCAACCCTACGAAGGAAAGCTGAAAGACGAAACGGAAAATGAACGATAACCCCGCATTCGGCGCCGGACTGCAGCCCTTCATGGGCATCACATCGTTCATGCGATTGCCCGTCACTCGCGATTTGAAGGAAGTGGACGTCGCCATTATGGGCGTCCCATTCGACAGCGGGACTTCCTATCGGACCGGTACGCGTTTTGGTCCAAGAAAGATCCGTGAAACCTCGTTGATGATCTGGGGGCACAACTCGACTCTCAACGTGACGCCTCTCAAGAAGCTCAAAGTTGTGGACTATGGAGATGTGTCTGTGGTGCCTACTTCCATCGAGCACACCATGAGCGCCATCACCGACACAGCCAGTGGGATCATCGCCACCGGCACAACACTCATATCATTAGGCGGCGATCATTCGATTGCGCTGCCGCTCCTGCGTGCGCACGCCCGAAAACATGGTCCCGTTTCACTTGTTCACGTCGACGCGCACATTGATACGTGGGAGTCGGAGTTCGAAGCGGTGAAATATAGCCACGGCACACCGTTTCGCTATGCACTCCAGGAGGGATTGATCCGCGAAGGTGAATACATGCAGATCGGCATACGCGGTCCGCTCAGCGGCGAGAATGATTACGCGGATGCGCAGAAACTCGGCGCCCGCACTGTCACGATCCACGAAGTGATGGAAAAAGGAATTCCCGAAATCCTCAAAGAGGTCCACCAGCGAATGAAGGGACCAACCTACGTAACGGTTGATATTGATTCGGCTGACCCGGCATTCGCGCCCGGCACCGGCACGCCCGAGGTCGGCGGCTTGACGAGTTATCAACTGCTTCAGCTCGTACGCGGACTGCATGGTTTGAATTTGATCGGCTTCGACCTCGTCGAGGTTTCGCCGCCGTACGATCACGGTGATATTACGGCCATTCTCGCGTCGAACATTGTGTTCGAATATCTGTCGTTGCTGGCGATACAATCCAAATGATCTTTCTATTCCTCTTGCGGCCTTAATTTCAAAAGAGGACACAAAAAAGAAATTCGATGTCAGCTATTCACGAAGAAATCTCCTCCCGCCTCGCTTCGATAAGCGACACACCAGCCCTAGACGCGTCTGTATTACTCGCTCACATCGTACAACGCCCGCGTGCGTGGGTTATGGCTCATCCAGAATTGACCCTTTCAGACGAACAACAGGATCAACTGAAAGCGCGTCTCTCCCAACTGAAAAAGGGTGAGCCTTTTCCGTACGTACTTGGTCGCTGGGAATTTTTCGGTTTGGAATTGGAAGTCACGCCGGACGTATTGATTCCGCGCCCCGAGACCGAACTGCTGGTCGAAAAAGCCATCACCTGGCTGCAACGAAACCCTACCAGAACCCATGCCGCAGACATTGGCACGGGCTCAGGCGCGATCGCAATTTCGATAGCGGTCAACCTTCCCAGCATCAACATTCTTGCAACCGATATTTCGAGTAAAGCGTTGCAGGTTGCGAAACGAAACGCAGAAAGGCATAACGCGAGTGAAAGAATTGAATTTGTTGAATGCGATCTTCTTCCTGAATCAAATGTAAAACGCAAAAACCCAGACCGGCACCCTCCGACATTCGATCTCATTTGCGCCAACCTGCCTTATATCCCGACCAAAACTCTGGAGCGCCTCCCCATTTACAAGCGAGAACCAACCATCGCTTTGGATGGGGGCGAAGACGGTCTCGATCTATTTCGCAAACTGATGAGCATCCTACCCGGCTGGCTTGCGCCGAATGCTTTGATCTTGCTGGAAATCGAGTCTACGCTCGGCGAACCAACCACTCACCTTGCTTATAAAAATTTTCCGAACGCACACATCGTGCTGCATCGAGACCTCACCGGTCGTGAGCGCCTGCTTGAAATCCAGACATGAAAACCGTCGTCATCTCAGCGAATTCACCAGAATCCATTCAACACGCGCTGGACGTATTGAAAAAAGGCGGGTTGGTTGCCTTCCCTACCGACACGGTCTACGGCGTCGGCGCATTGGTGTTCGATGGCCAGGCGGTTGAGTCACTCTATGCTGCAAAGGATCGCCCCAATGAAAAAGCGATTCCCGTTCTGATCGCGGATGCGGAAGACATGGAAAAAGTTGGGATGGATATTCCGGACATCACCCGTCGGATTGCCGCCCGCTTCTGGCCCGGACCTTTGACCTGCATCATCCCCAAACAACCGACTCTCCCCCAAGCTGTCTCTGCCACTTCGACCGTCGGTGTGCGCGTACCAGACCACCCGGTTGCCCGTGCACTACTCCGCGCGGCAGGACCCATGGCGGTGACCTCCGCCAACATCTCAGGCCAGCCGAGCCCGTCCACGGCGGAAGAGGTGTCCTCTCAACTTGGCGGGCGAATCGGACTGATCATTGATGGCGGGAAAACACCCGGCGGAATCCCTTCCACACTCGTGGATTGCACGAACAACGAAATCAGAATTTTGCGCGAAGGTCCTATTTCAATCGAAGAGATCCAGGCAAAACTCTCATCCGCCACTTAATTCTTGTTCAGGCTGCGCTAAACTCGAAGAATATAATGAGAATTGCATTCTCCTTAACAAACCGCCAGCGGCTCGGGCAAGCCAATGGCGGTTTGGGTTTTAATTTATGAGACCTCACGGGTTTTGAAAACCTGTGAGGTCTTCTACGACAAGGGCCACGTCGGCTGGACGTCCATGTCATACCCTGAAACGTGACCAAGAGCATAACGATAATATCCCGCCGCGCCGATCATGGCGGCATTATCGGTGCAGAGTGAAAATGCGGGTATGTGAACTTTGAATTCCGATTGCGATTCAAACGCGGCTCGCAGAGCGCGATTGGCAGAGACCCCACCAGCGACCAGGATCGCTTTCGCTTTGAAATCGCGTGCGGCTTGCATGGTCTTTTTGAAAAGAATCTCCACCGCGGTTGCCTGAAACGACGCGGCAAGATCTGAGACAGGAAGGTCGGCACTCGCTTTCTTGAGCGCGTTCACTTCATACAAAACAGCCGTTTTGAGGCCGCTGAACGAGAAATCATACGGATTGTCCAACTTGGCGCGTGTGAATTTGAAGCGTGACGGGTCACCGCCCTCGGCCGCTTTTTGAATGGCGGGTCCGCCGGGGAATGGCAACCCCAGGAGGCGACCCACTTTATCGAAGGCCTCACCCGCCGCATCGTCCAGAGTCGAACCGAGACGTTTATAGGTCAAATGATCGGTCATCAGGTTCAGTTCAGTGTGTCCGCCTGAGACCAGAAGCGCCATCAACGGGAACTGCGGTTCGGGAGCAATCGATTCGCCCGCGTTGTGAACCCAAGCCGAATAGACGTGTCCCTCAAGATGATTTACTCCAACCAGCGGAAGTCCGAGACCAAGCGCAAGCCCCTTCGCCATGTTCATGCCTACAACAAGCGATCCCGCCAGTCCTGGACCCCGCGTTACGGCAATGGCGTCCAAATCATTGAGTGAAAGATTCGATTTTGCAAGCGTCTGTTCAACCACTGGAACGATACACAACACATGCTGGCGCGAGGCAACCTCGGGGAAAACTCCGCCATAGCGCGCATGGATTTCCATTTGCGAGGCGACCGTGGACGCAATAAGCGTGCGTCCGTTTTCGACGACGGCGCAGGCGGTTTCATCGCAGGAGGATTCGATGGCGAGGATACGAGCAGATTTGAGATTAGTCATCTACAAATGCCGAAAATAGGAATCGGGGTCATTCAAAAAATCCTTCGTCAGTTGGACGTGTTCAAGTTCGTGATATTGTACTTCCTGAATTGCGCCGCTGGCAAATTGAAGGATCTGCGATTCGGGGAACGCGAGCAGGATCGGCGAATGTGTGGCGATGATGAATTGCGAATTTTCCTGCACCATTTGTTTGAGCGCAGCGAGGAAGGTTAATTGTCGCATGGGCGAGAGCGCGGCTTCGGGTTCGTCGAGCAGGTACAAACCGTCGGGAACGAAGCGGGATTGAAACAGGGTCAGGAACGATTCGCCGTGGGAATACGAGTCGAGTCCGTCGCCGTACCTGCGTTGCATATCCGCCAGTTGACCTTGATACGGCATGCTCGCCAGTGACTCGGCGTATTTCGATCGCCCCTTATATTCCTCTTTGACATTTTCCAGATCCTGTTGAAATTCCTCCTTCGCCTGCCGCATGGATTTGGCATACCCGAAGAAATCCTCCGCACGCAGAAAGAATCCTTTGCGCGTGCGTTTCGTCCACGCAAGTCGGAAGTATTGCGCCAGTTTGCGAATCGGCGCGAGGGACCTGTCTGTTTTGACGCTTTCACTTCCGACCGTGATCGATTCCACCGCGCAGGCAATCGCCTCCAGGATGGTCGATTTGCCCGAGCCGTTTTCACCCACAAAGAAAGTGACGGGCGAATTGAGCCGAATCTCGCGGAGCGATTTGACGATTTCCAGTGTGAATGGAAATATCTCCCTATCATTCAAATTGAATTCACGGATAGTGATGGATTGGAGATGAATCATTGCGTGTCGTCGCATCCGTGTGTGAATTGAGGATGCGATAGGATTATTTCTTCCACTTCTTCATCGGCAAAACAAAATCATACGGGTACTCGGCAAGTTTTTCCATCACGCCATCCGGGCGAACCCAAAGGGTATCTTCGATCCGCACGCCTATGCCTTTTTCAGGATAGTACAAACCGGGCTCGGAGGTGATGACAACCCCCGGTGCAAGTCGCTGGTCGTCGCTCGCGGTCAAACCGCTGAATGGGCGTTCGTGAATATTCAGCCCAACGCCATGACCCAAACTGTGCACATATCCATTCACCGGCGATTTTGAACGTAGCGGGGTTTGATGTCCTTTGCTCTCGTAGTACTCACAGGTCATGCGATGGTAATCCTTGAAGGGCGCGTTCAAATCGAAGTTATCCATCAACCGGTCGAAGATTTCCTTCACTTGATCGTACAACTCCTGCGCCTCCGAAGTTGCATAACCCAGACTCCATGTGCGCGTGAAATCGTAATAATATCCGCCGCCCGCCTCCGCGGGATAAATATCGAAGACGATCGTCTGCCCCAGTCGCATCAGATCAGCGGGGTTACCCGCGGAATGAGGTACCCCGGCGTCGCGCCCAATGGCGAAGATGAATCCTGAGGGCAATTCCGCACCCTGTTCCGAAACCCACAAACGGATCCTGGCATGGACGTCACCCACGGTCAACGGCGAGCCGTCATCCTTCAACAAGACCTCATCTTCGCGGACGTCGCACGACGTCAGGTATTGCCGAACCTTGTCTACAACCGTTGTGGTGACATTTCCCATGCGTCGAATGCGCGCCACTTCCGCGTCATCCTTGGTTTCCATGGCGCGCATGAAGAGCGAGTCTTCGCGCGGCTCGCCGACGAAATCGAGACCGGGAAGGAGTTTCTGCAACTGTGTCAACATCCCGAAAATCGCACTTACATCGTACGTACCGTAAATGCCCACCCGGCCGGAAGTCAGGCCTGCTTCTTTGAACATCAATTCGCAACGCATCGCCATGGCCAGCAATATGTCATTGTTTGCCTTGGCGAATAGTTCATCATAATCATATGTACTGTAGGGGATGCGTTTCAAGCCGCTCTTGGCGGCTTCATCGCGCTCCATATCTGCATGGAAGTAGATCGGTTCTTCGCCGCGTTTCTTGATGATCGTGGCATGACTGACGTGTCCGCCGCCGGTAAAGTAGTACATCGGCGGATTATGTTCGGCATTGCCGAAAACGACTAGCGCGTCGAGGTCGCGGGCGTGCATGAGGTTGTCTATGTCCGATTTCATCAATGCTCCAAAAAAGTAATGTGTGATTTTAGAGGCTGGAGATTATTGATTAAGACGTGCAAAATCTTTCCCCACCTCGTCGTTCTCGAATGTCACTTTCAAGGATCTCTTTTTCTCGGTAAATTTCGCCGAAAGGCCGATTACATCCTCCGAATCGTTGAAGAGGCTGAACACCGTCAGGGGGCGTTTCAACAACAATTGGCCATAGACAGGCGCGAACAACAATTTGAACACAAATTCAACCACGGTGCCGCCAACAACCCCAACGACCATGCCGACAAACCCAGCGAAGACAAACGGAAAACCTGCCGTGTCGGGCGTTACCCCTTCAGGAGCCACCAACAATGCGGGAATGAACGCGATCATGCCGATGATAAACCCCGCCACAACGAAAGGCACGAGAGTGACATTCGTCACGCGGCGTTCCTTTTTCTCGCACTCGGCGCACAACGGCACCGGAAGATCCCACAACACACCCTGCCCGCGCTTTTCGACACCCATGGTCAGCTTTAAGGGCATGACCGTGTGTTTCGCTTTGCCGCAATTCACACAGCAATCCGGGAATTTCAGTGCGGGAGGATTCTTCGCATCTTTGATGGGGATTTCAACGGTGATCACTCAACACGTCCTTCACGACTTTAATCAACAAGGCGTCGTTCATAACCGTGCGCGGATCGAGCAACACGTAATCGTTTTCCGTCCGCGCGATGACCGGCGTTCCCGCCTCACGCAATTTCTTCATAAATGTATCCGGTGATTTCAACCTCAACGACAATACGAACGTCGGCATGGATTCTTCCGGCAGGCTTCCGCCGCCGACTGTGGATTCGGATTCAATCACATCCCCCTGCCCCAACGCTGCCTGCCACGCCTCCGCACGGACTTTGACCTGTTCCGCCGTAAGCGACATCATCCGCAGCACCGGGATTTCGCGCGCTGCCTCGTCCATGAGATAGTGCATCAATGTCGCCGTGATACCTGCCAATGAAATTTTATCCGCACGCACGGCGCGCGCCAGCGGATGTTTCTTGATCTTTTCTATCAACTCTTTCTTGCCGACGATGATTCCAGTTTGAGGTCCGCCTAGCAGTTTGTCGCCCGAGAAGCAGACAAGGTCCACACCTGCCCCGAGAGACTCCTGCACGGTTGGTTCATGCGCAATCCCGTATTTCGCTGTATCAACCAACGCACCGGAGCCGAGGTCGTCTACGACAGGCACACCGGATTGGTGCGCAACGTCCACGATCTTCGCAAGTTCAGGTTCTTCGGTGAAACCGACGATCTTGAAATTACTGCGATGCGCGCGCATGACGAGAGCAGCTGGTTCTTCGAGCGCCTCTTTGTAATCAGAAATGCGGACCTTGTTCGTTGTGCCTATCTCGACCAGTTTCGCGCCAGATTGCTTCATCACATCGGGAACCCGAAATCCGCCGCCGATCTCAACAAGTTGCGAACGCGGAATGACCACCCGTTTTTTGTTCGCCAAAGAAGAGAGCACGAGCAGGACGGCCGAAGCATTGTTGTTGACCACCAGGGCAGACTCGACACCAAGTAACTTCTGCAAGACCGATTCGGCATGGATGAGGCGCGAACCGCGTTTACCGGTCTCCAGATCGAATTCAAGGTTGGAGTAATCGCGCGCGACAGCGTTCATCGCGTGGAGGGTCGATTCTGAGAGCGGTGCACGGCCAAGATTAGTGTGAAGGATGACACCCGTGGCGTTGATGACCGGTGTGAGCGATGGGCGCGTCCAGGCTGTAAGGAGGGATTCGGCTGAGGCTAGGATCGAATCGACCGAGGGCAACGCAGATTCCCCGTCGTGCTTGATGCGTACCCGGGTTTCATCGAGAACCAAACGCAGCGCGTCCAAAGTCAGCGGGCGGCCAAATCTTGCGAGGAGATGATCCGCATGGCGCAGTAATTCGTCAATCGAGGGAAGGTCACGAAGGCTGGTCATCAGAAAAGACGGGTGGCTTCCAGTGCGCGCGTTCGCGCAAGCGGATGAAGTATTCGATGGCGATGAGACCGCCCGCGAGGCCGAGGACGACGTACACGGTGACGAGCCGCCCCAGTTGCAGCCAGGAAAGTGTTGCGCCGTACACGCCGAACCAAACCGCCTGGCGCACGATCACGTTGGGTTCCGCGGGCGGGCTTGCCGGAAAGCGGCGGTGAAAGAAGTAGACGACCGGAAGCACCGTGCCGCTCAGCGCAAGGATCAACAGTGCGAAGAAACCCCATCGAAACCAAACGAGAGGCACAGAAAAATAGAGCAGTCCGAATAACCCGCCCCAGCCAACGAGCATAAGCAGAAGCGCGGAGACGCCGAACGGTTTGAACGGTAACGGTTCATCCATTGGATGGATTATACTCGGAGAGGAAAACGGTCGGCGAGCCGTGATCCGTGAGCCGTAGACGGTGTGTAGTGATTGGTTGAAGAGGAGCAGCTATGAACGTGGCAGATGCAATTCGATTGAAACGCGCGGTGAGGAAGTTTCAAGACAAGCCCCTGCCCGATGAGGTGGTACATGCGATCCTGAATGCAGGGCGACGTTCGCAATCCTCCAAGAACGAGCAGGGTTGGCAGTTCATCGCGATCCGCGATAAGTCCATTCTGGAGGACCTTTCGAAGCTGGGGACCTACGCGGGTCACCTTGCAGGCGCGGCGCTCGGAGTGGCAATCGTTACGCCGAACCCCGAGGGGAAATTTCAGGACTTGTTCGATGCCGGTCAAGCCGCGGCGTACATGCAACTCGCAGCCTGGGAGTTGGGAGTCGGCTCGTGCCTCGCTTCGATTTACGAACCGGAACTGGCGCGCCAGATTTTAGGCATCCCTCCCGATTGGCATCTGCGCATCGCGCTCTCGTTCGGCTATCCAGCAGACGAAACGAAACTTACGGCTGCCCCGAAACAAGGCGGGCGGAGGTCGCTGGAGGACGTGGTGCATTGGGATCGGTGGTGAGTTATGAACATGAGCGCATCAATGCGTAAAACAACTCTTTTGGTTCTGTTCACCTTGTTATTGATCTCGGGCTTGTTATTCGGTGTTGTGTATACGCTAAAGAAGAACCTGGAACCGCCTCAGGAAACAGTTTCAATTGTGGGGCCTGGACAGTACATCAACCCGGACGCCAACCCGGTCAACGCGACCATCGGCGTGAAAGTGATCAACGTGGGCAACCTCGATCTCACCACCGGTATTTACTTTATGGATTTCTACCTGACGATCATTTGCGACCGTCCATGCCAGCCGGAGATTGACATCATCAACGCGATCTCCGTCCCGCAGATCGAACCGCAATTTGCAGATACGCAGGGAGACCTCGTTCACGGATATCGAGTCCGCGCAAACCTGATCACCAACGTAAATGTGGACAATTACCCGTTCGATGAACAGACGTTGACCCTCTCCATCGGCGACAAACAAGGCACAAAAGACGATGTAGTTTTCAACGCCGACCCATCCTTCAGCGGTTGGGCGTATTCGCAAGCGCATGTGCTGGGCTGGTCCTTCAGAAATCAAATGGACGTCACAACGTACGAGGACGCCTACCCGAACAATCTCGGTGGGTTGTACTCACGCTTCGAACTTTCCATCACCGCCTATAAACCCTGGCTTTCCTCGTTCATCAACAACCTCCTGCCGGTATTCATCATCATGCTGGTGGGATTCCTATCTTTCCTCCTCAGCCCCGAAGCCGCCGGGGATCGGTTGACATTAACCTCCTCCACGCTGGTCGCGCTCATTCTCTTCCATCTCAGCCTCAACAATGCTCTACCGCCGCTCGCCTCGTTTACCTACGCCGATAAGTTCATGATAGTCAATTATCTGGCGATTTCAATTTCGACCGCCATTTCAGCGGTCATGCTGGTATTGAGGGATGGCGGACACGTGGAGGCGGCCCTTCGATTAAACCGCTGGACCAGGCTGGCGATTCCTTTATCGTGGGCTTTACTCTTGTTCGGGTTGACGTCGTGGCAGTTCAACAGCGGATAGATAATCGCGCGGTTTCCGGGGTTGGGAAATTAACTCGCCCAGCCTCGCCGATGGGCGATTCGGACTCTCCCAAATCAAGGCTGGGAAGTCTATAATGAGTGATAGTCTGCCTCCTTAACTCATACTGAAAGGATCCTGCCATAGCTGCGAAAAAATTTTCAAGAGCCTTTTGCCAAGTCCAATGCGCAGGCGGATGAAATCCTTGGCAGGATGCCCGAGTTTTACTCCGCGCTGGATGCGAAGGGGTTGGCGTTGTGCGGGTTGGTGTTATGTAGGGGCGCGGTCCCCGCGCCCGTTGATGCGCCCACCAATGTCACAGGGCGGGGAGACCCCGCCCCTACGTTGAACGATGCTATTGAAACCTTCCGCAAGGCCCGCAAGATCGCTCCACATGCGGGGGTGGTCAAGTCCGTGCTGAGGTTGTTTGATGAGGTAGCGAAATGTGAGGGAGGCGAAATTTTATAGGATGCGAGGTAAGCGGTGGAGGGTTCTTGACCCCCTTCCCGTCCTTCCCCCATTCAAATCCATGAATGGGGGAAGGTGAATTTGAATTTTGAATGAATACTTTTGTCACCACCCAGGTTGAAAATTCTCCTCCCCCAATCGTGTACTTCGATTGGGGGAGGTCGGGAGGGGGTCCCATTGCATAAACGCACCACACCCAAAACCTTTGCACGCGCAAAACAACTTCACCGCGAAATGACACCCGCCGAAGCAAAACTTTGGACACATTTACGTGCCCATCGAATCGGCGATGTACACTTTCGGAACCAGCATGCCATCGGCAACTACATCGTGGATTTCTGTGCGCCGCGCAAGAAACTCATCATTGAATTGGATGGCAGTCAGCACTCGGAACAGGAAGAGTACAATGAAGAAAGAACTGCTTTCCTGAAATCCAAAGGCTATCACGTTTTGCGGTTCTGGAACAATGATGTCCTAAACAATCTTGACTCTGTCTTAACTGTGATTTGGGGTTCGGTTAAGAAACAAGACGAGTCAATGAAGGAGAAATAACCCGGATGGACCCCTCCCTCCTCCCCTTCTTCCAACCTAAAGGCGTCGTCATCGTCGGCGCATCCACCTCGCCCGAAAAACTCGGTTACGGCGTGGCGCGGAATTTGATTCAAAGCGGCTACACCGGCGGGATTCATTTTGTGGCGCAAAAAAGCGGGGAATTGTTCGGGAGAAGGATTCATACGAGTCTGCAAGATGTCCCTGACCCGGTTGACCTGGCGATTCTCATCGTCCCAACGCAAGCAACCCTCCAAACGATCGAAGAGTGCGCAACGCGCGGAATCAAATCTGCCGTGATCGTCTCGGCGGGGTTCCGCGAGGTCGGCGCGGAAGGCGCGGTGCTCGAACGTCAATGCGTCGAACTTGCCCGCGCGCATGGCATACGATTGCTGGGTCCCAATTGCATCGGCACGATCGATACCCACCTCCCACTCGATACAACATTTCTTCAACCCCCCATGCCTTCCCAGGGCGGCATCGGCTTCATTTCGCATTCGGGGGCGTTCTGCGCTGCGATCGTTGATTGGGCGCGCGAAGAAGGTTTCGGCTTTTCGCGCATCGTTAGCCTCGGCAACCAGGCGGATGTCAACGAGACGGATATGCTTCCCGTGCTTGCGGACGACCCGCACACCAAGGTCATTGTGTTGTACCTGGAATCGGTATCAGCTGGACGCAGGTTTGTGGAAGTTGCGCGTGAGGTCTCGCGCCGCAAACCGATCATCGCGATGAAGGTGGGACGCTTCGAATCCGGACAGCGGGCGGCTGCCTCGCACACGGGAGCTTTAGCCGCCTCCGACATCGCCTTCGACGCCGCGTTCGCCAAAGCCGGCATCTTCCGCGCGGAGACCACCGAGCAGATGTTTGATTGGGCGAGGGCATTAGAGAGCCGCTGGTTGGGAGGCGAGCGTTCGTTGCGTGCGTATCGAAACCACGATGCGGATGATGGCATCGCAATCTTAACCAATGCCGGCGGACCCGGCGTCATCGCCGCCGATTCGCTGGAACGGTACAGTTTGCCGCTCGCCAAATTAACTGACTCCACTCTTGCCGCGTTATCCGCCGAACTCCCGCCGTCGGCTTCGGTTCACAATCCGGTAGACATGCTTGCCTCCGCTTCGCCTGAAACGTACGCGGGTTGTTTGAAAATTCTTCTGTGCGATTCAAATGTCAGCGCGGCGATGGTCATCCTCCCGCCGCCGCCGATGTTCAATGCCGAGGCGGTCGCCGAGAAATTGATCGGGGTCATCCGTCAATTCGATAAGCCGGTCGTGGTCGCGCTCATGGGTTCGACACTCGTGGCAAAGGCATCAAAACTATTTCGAGACGCTGGAATTCCAACATTCCCATATGCGGAACGCGCAGCCTCGGCGCTTTATGCTTTAACGAAACGGGCGAAATTTCTCGATACTCCCGACGATGGACGACATACCATTGACCGTATCGTCCATCATCCATCGTCCACCGTCGATTCGCCCGAAGAACTTCTCAGAACCTATGGAATCCAAACCGCTCCCATTGAACTTGCGCGCAGCGCGGACGAGGCGGTCGCGATTGCCAACGAACTCGGTTATCCCGTTGTGCTGAAAATTGCCTCACCCAATATTTTGCACAAGTCCGATGTGGGCGGCGTGATTCTCGATATCGCGGATTCGGAAATTCTGGGAGCTGCTTTTGAACAACTGATGGAGCGCGTCAAAACAGCAAAACCTGACGCACGGATAGACGGAGTCCACGTTCAGAGGCAGATCACTGAAGGGCAGGAAGTCATCGTCGGCATGGTACGCGATGCGGGATTTGGACCCTTGATGATGTTCGGCTCCGGCGGAGTGGAAACGGAGGGCCTCAAAGATGTGGCATTCGCCCTCGCGCCGTTGAATCAGGTCGAAGCGGAGGAAATGATCCGCAAGACATGGGCGGGTAGAAAACTCGATGGCTTTCGCAATATCCCAACGGCTGACAAATCCTCCGTGGTAGACGTCCTGCTTAAACTCTCCCGCCTCGCCATTGAAAACGATTCCATTGAAGAGATCGAGATCAATCCGTTGCGCGTTTTGCGGCAGGGCGCGCTCGCCGTGGATTGCCGAATGAAAACCGTTGCACCCCGGTGAAAAATACTGTATAGTGACCGCATCAAATTTCAAAAGGAGCATCCCATGTCAGACAGCGTATACAAGATCATCGAGTTGGTCGGCACGAGCACGGAATC
>CAZFDL010000003.1:0-12071 GCA_964517905.1 uncultured Anaerolinea sp.
AGATATGGTCTTCAGTGAACACAATCCAGAACAGATCTTTCTGCCATCGGGGGATTTCTTGCCACCGGGGATCGTCGCGATTCGACAGGTACAACAGGACAGAGGGGAGTGTAATCGCGGCCATCATTTTAGTTGTCGTGCCGACCGGCTTTTCAGCGAAGGCGCGAATCACGCGATCTTCACCTTGGACGGCCGCGTTAAAGAAGGCGGAAATCAAACTCATCGCGCGAGTCTTCATGCCGGTGCGCGCAAAGTCCACCGTCACTTCTCGCGAGGCCATGCCGCCCTCTTGAATCGCCGCTTTTTCGGTGAGCCCCCCGGAGACTTTTTTAAATTCCCCGAGTCGGGTCGCGTTCTCGATCAACTCCGATGTGATGCGGAGAATTTCGAAGGGGCTTTTCGCCACGTTCCACGCCTTCCCCATCACCCCTTGCACTTCGGTGAGGGTGGCGAGTTGTTGCTGAATGTACTGTCGGTCCATCGACACGAGGGCCGCATTCGCGCCCCCGGACTTGAGCCAGTTTTGAAAATCCTGATCCTTCCGCGCCAGCGAAAAAGCGCCGCGTACAAAATCGAAAACCGGGAAGTACCCGCCTTTCGACAGTACGAAGGCCATCGTTTGATCGCGAATCATATTGCGGCCCATGAAATCCGGAGACAGCACCGCGCCGGCGCGCAAGGCTTTGGCCGGGATCGCGAGGATCTTCGTTAAGAGGCCGGCCGTCTGAGAGTCGGCGGCGTTGAAGGCGCGCGCCACTTCTGGGTCGACTTCGTATTTTTGATATTTCCCGTTTTCAAATACCGCGATTTCGTTATCGCGTAAGGGCGTTTTGACGGCGCGGAAGATCGTCGCGACTTCGTGCGGGAGCCGAATATCGATCTCCGGAACGTACTCGGTTTTTTCGATCTCTTTGACCAGAGTTTCGACGGATCCTGGCGCCCCGCCTTTTGATTCCAAGCGGGAGATCATTTGCTCGGCTTCGCCCTTGCTGAACCCACGCGCGGACAGGGCTTCGAGCACGCGATCGCGAACCATCTTCCCTTGCTTCGATTGCGGTTCGGCGCTTTCGCCCGCGGTCGTTTTCGTTTCGGTCTTTGATTCAACCGTGGTGGTTTTACGGATTTTGACAAACTCATCGAACAGCGCGCGGATCTCTGATTCTTGTAATTGCACCGCCCGCTGTTCTGGCGCTACTTTCTTCAGGAAGATATCGGGGTTTCCTGAATCCTTCGCCATCTTCACAAAGGCGTTGCCGACGGCATTGCGCTCGGCGAGTGAGAGATAGAGGTACGTGTTTTTGATCACCGATTCGATGGGGTCGATCGTGTTGCGTTCAGAGCCTTTAATGCTCTTGATCGGGTTCTTCGTCTTCACGCCGCGGCCGAGGCCGGCGCCAGTCGGATCTTCATCCATCACCCGGAAGAATGGGACATACTCTTTGTTGGCGTCGAGCATGGCCTTGTACGCGTCTTCCGACACCACCCCCGCGTCCTTCAAATATTTCGTCAAGCGGTTTTGATAGTTCGTCAGTTCGCGCGCGACGGCTTCGTACTGCTTTCCGTTCTTCACCACCACTTTTGCCGCCTCGATATCAAACCCGGATTCAATGCCCCGGCCGTCGAGTTCTACCGCGCGCTTGGCTGCGGCGTACGCACGAAATCCGTTCAAGTCCACTTTCTCCGCGTCCGTGATTTCGGGGAAGTCGCGGCCCACGCCCTTTTGCAAAATGTCTTTGAGGCTTGGCCCGTTGTTCTCGTAGGTTTTGAAATCGAACGTCCCGAACTCAAGGAATTGATTCGCTTTCCCGAACGTCCCTCGGGAAAGCCGCGCGAGTTGATAGGGGTCTTGATCGGTGGGGAGTTCCCCTTTCGCTGCGGCCTTTTTCACCGCTTCGCGAATGGGGTTCAAATCGTCCACCAGATCGGTGTAGAGCTTTTGAAACGTCATCGGCTCTTTATCGGTGTGTTCGCCGATGGATATTTTTGACAGGATTTTCTGTTGCGCGGCCTTCGTGGTCATCGCTTCCGGCGCCTCTTGTCCGAGTTCGTCGGCGATATCCTTAATCTGTTCGTCAACCGTCTTTGGTTTCGCCTCTTCGACTGGCACGAGCCCGCGCTCCGGCGATTCAAACGTGGCCGTGACTTTCCCATACGCACGGGGGATTTCGATATTCTCCGCGACGAAATCCTGCCCGATCGTCACGTCTTGTTCCATATCCGCGATCATATCGTCGGGCTTCACCCCCGCTCGGTTGTACACGTCGCGAATCTTCCCGGCGGTTTTGACTGCACCTTTCACCCCTCCAATCACCACCGCGGCGTCGATGAAGTCGTTCGCATTCGGCACTTGGCCTTCGAGGGCTTTTCCCACCGTCACCATGGTTGCGACTTCGGAGGCCACGGTCGCAGCAGCTTTAGCCGTCGGAGATGCGATCGGGAGCATCCCCGCGGCTTTTCCTGCAACCCCTGTTGCGGCGCCGGTGATCCAGCCCTTCCCTGTTTCGATTAACGCCCCCGAGATGCGATCCCAGACTTCTTCGAACGTCTCGGCGCTGCCGTTCGCGTAGGCGTCCGTGATGACTTTTCGCATCCCGGCCGGAAGCGCAAAGGCGCCCGCCGTAGCCGTCACAGGCCCACCACCCGCGCCCGCGATCGCGCCCCCCACCATGGCCGGAACATCGCCCGCGAGTTGCCCGAGTGACGACGCGATGCGCGACATACGCGGCGCATCTTCGGCAAGGACCGTATCGGGGTTCTTTCCCCGCGCGAGTAGCCCAGTGATCGACCCTTGAAACCCGGCTTCCAGGGCGCCCATAAAATCGGTGATCGGCTTCGGTTCCCCGTCTGGAGTCTCTGGCGCCGTGGCCTTCTTGATATTCTCTTCAAAAACCCGAGCTGCGGGCTTCGGATCTAACGGCGGATGCCCGAATTCCGTATCAATTTCGGCCTGATTGAACCCGGCATCACTCAGGGCCTTCCGCTGGTCGGCTTGCCACTGCGTGATTTCTTCGTCACTAAAGCCTCCGTCGATAAGGGCTTTCTGCTTTTTTAGCGTCTCAGTCATTCTTGTGCGCCTCATTCCACCGCTTCAAATAGTCTGCGGCCGATTCACCCGCTTTGCGCGGGCCAACAATCACCGGATCTTTCCCCGGCATTGTCCGCACCGCTTTTTCTAAATCGGCAATGGCGCCCCGCATTTGCGCGGTGCTGTCCTTTGGAACGGGAGACGAGGACGGGACATCAGGCGCCGATTGTGGCTTGGCCTCTGGCTTCGCTTCCGGCTTCGGATCGCTCTTGAACCAGTTAAAGAACCCTTTTTTCGAGGCGTTCTCATCGGGGGACTTTTCCGTGCGTCCGCGTTTTAAATTCTCTGAGAGCGTGCGAATCGATTCTTGAATCGTCGTTTGATACGGCGCGAGGGTTTCCGGCGATCCCAAAAACTCCGGGCTTTTTGGATCCAGCAACACGCGTGGGTCTTTCCCTTGCCGTTTGTACTCGTCAACGCGATCGCGTACCATCGTCATAAAGTCGTACATCTTGGCTGAGCCAGTTTGATCGATTTTCCCCATCTGCGGGTTCGACTTATCGATCAACGCCTTGCGGCTTGCAAAGAAGTCGTCAAGCTGTTTGCTCAACTTCGCACCTTCCGGCGTCCGGAGCTCCACAAGCTCTTGTCGCAACTGCTTGGTGTCTTCCCACGTAATCCCCGCCCCACGGTCGGCACTTTTGGCGAAAAGATTTTCAATTTGTGTTTCCGATGTGATCGTGCCTTTGCGAATCCCCTCAAGCGTGTTCACGAAGAGGCGCGGATCTTTCTTAATCGGGGCGGAACTGTGTTCCTTGTTTTGCGCCTCGATCATTTTAATCCAGTGCTCTTTTGACCCATCACCCACCGCATCAAGGTTCGAATCGAGCACTTGCGGAATGGTGAGACTCTTCGACGAATAGAGTTCCACCATCTTTTGATTCGTCTGGTCGATCTCACGTTTCCGTTGCCGCGCGGCTTCTGCTTCCTGCCGGCGCGCTTCCGCGTCCAGGCCGGCGATCCCCACGCGCGCTTCGGTCATGAGAGCGTGCTTATTATCGGCGTCGAGGTAGGGATCCCATTTATCGCCCGTCAATTGTTGCATCGCAATACGCGGATCCAATCGAATGATGCCTTGCACGGCGGACTTGGCAATTTCTGTTTTCGTCGTCCTAGCGAGTTCGTCGCGCTTATCTGACGGAATGTGCGCGAAGATGCCTTTTGGATCGTTGATGACATTTGCGGCGCCCTGTTCCATCCGCTCAAATTGGAACGGGTCATTCATCACCGTGTTTCGCGTGGCGTCGACGAAATCCTTGTATTGTGAAATGGCGCGAATCCCCGCGGCGCGACTTTGCGCCTCCCCCGCGGCAATCAAATAGTGCCCGCTCATTTCGGCGGATCCCCGTTCCCATGCCTGCCGGCCGGCGGTCGTTTCAAACCGGGAGCCCACGAGATCAAGGTTCGTATTGATGCGCGCCATGTACGCTTCGGTAAAGGCGTCGTCATTCAACTCGCCGTTTTTCTCGGCGTTCTTCAGTTCGTGTGCGGCGGATGAATTAAAGCGTGCAAGTTCTACCGCCGCGTCCGTGACTTCTTTCCGCGCCTTCTGATCCTCCACCATGCGTTGAATCGCCCCGGCGTCCGCCGCGGCTTGCTGGAGCGCGTTGCCAGCGATTTGTGCGCCGACACCCGCCCCGTTGAAATCCGAGGCGTAGGCTTGCCGGGTCACTTGTGCGAGGGGCAACTCGGCGGCGCCCCCGACCCGCTGCGTGTATTCTTTAATCTGCGGCATGGTTCCTCTTAACTAATCGCCACGGGCGCGCCGGCCGATGGTGCGGTATGCCCGGCGGTGAAGAGTTTCGCGCCCCCGGTGACGCCCGTGAGCAATTGACTGAACGAACTGAACTCGGCTTGTTTCTTCGCGGAATCGGCGCCGAACAAACTCAGCGTCCGCGTGTCTTCGTACCCCAGGGCTTTGAGTTCGCCCTTGTAGAGAATTTGCTGCCGATCGCGTTCGGCGTTCGCGACACTCATCTCCAATACGTCGAGCGGACTACCCGCTGCCGTGACTCCAGAGGCCCCGTACGCCGCGCGAATCGATCCCAAGTGCATTCGGGTCTGCCGTTCAAGCATCGCGGCATCGGTTGCCGCGGCTTCGCGCGCGAGTCCGGCGTTACGTCCGGCGATATCCGCATTGAACTGCTGCGCCATGGCTTGGCTTTGCCCCTGGGCTTGCGCGCCCATCGCGCCCATAAGCCCCCCGAGCATCGACACGCCGGCAAAGATGGTGACTGGATCGGCCACGATTTACCCTTTCACTCTCGCATACATGGCGGCATCCCCGCCGTTCAGCAAAAACCCCCGCATCCGTTCGGCTTCTTTCGTAAACCCAAGAGCTTTCGCCCACCGATGCCCGTTCCGAAAGCCACAATCCACGTGCATTTCAAGGCGCCGAAATGGAAGCGCCCCCACAAACGCTTTTACCAATCGATGGAGGATGGGGAAATCATGTGGTGTCACGTCCGAGCCGACGAACGACCAGAGGATGCCGTAATCGGCCCGCTGTGCGATCACCCCGCCGCAACAGATCGGGCGCCCATCTTTGAAGACGGTATTCGACCACAGTGTTTCGAGGCCGATTGCGATGTTCGGTTCGAGGTAGGCCATCGTCCATCGTTGCGCCTCTTGCACGTTCAACTCGTAGAGATGTGCTGCTTTGAATGGCCCGTATGAGATCATCGATCTTGCGTATGGAGTTGCGGCATCACCGCGAGCACCGTTCCTGGGAACATGCCAGCAAACCGCCACGTCACATAATTCTCCGTGCTGTAGGATCCTTCCCATTGGATCTCAACATCCCCAGAAAACAGCGGCACCATAGAATCCCCCGGCGTCGTTCCGCGATAAAACGTCGTCTCGGTCAACTTCCCCGGCCCGGTCATATGGAACCCTGACCCCGTGAGCAACCCGAGTGTATCATGAACCCGTAAAATAACGCGGTGAGATCGTTGAATTTTCCCTTGTGCCGTCCCGTCCGCCGCCCCTACATCCTGGCGCAACATCTGCCCGTCGCTGTTGTAGGTAAATCCGACTTGGACCTTCGACGCCGGAGCCGTCAAGGTGATGGTGCCGGTTGAACTGACCACCCTGGACGGGTGCGCGGCGCCATCGACTAAGACCCCCACCGTCTCCCCGATGAGATGCCACAACCCCGTCACGGTAGTGATTGGCGATCCGTCGTACGTGAGCGCGCAATCCCCATACACCGCATCTTCCTGTACGTCGTCCTTCTCCCACGTTTTCGTCAGATATTCAATGTAGCGTACAATGCGGCCGTTGATGAGACGTTTGACGGCCACCCACACTTCGTCGCGGGTGCCGTCCGCGCTCGGCATACAGGCCACGGATTCCACCGCCGCGGGCGCCGTCAATGTCGCTTCTGAGTACCCGCCCACCGCATGGCGCGCCCAGGCCAGCACCTTTTGATCGCGTTCATAGGTGAAGGACAACAGGGTGCCGTCGTTCCGCGTCAACCACACGATTGAATGCGGCTGCTTTTGATAGTCGAAATCCTTGATCCCGGTCTTCGTAATGTGCTCCGACAGCACCGTCACGTCGGGCGTTCTGAATTTGTCCGCCTCAATCACGTAGGCGAGTTCGCGCAATTGCCGCTGCGCCGTCTGGACGAACAGCATCGCATCGCCAGCACGGATCGCTTGCAAATCCGCACTTCCGCGGGCGGTCGATTGCTTCGCCGAGACGTTCGTCGGGGTGAGGGCTTCCGAAGCGGTACTCGGGCGCATCGGCCATTCCCCGTCGAGAGTCCCGATGATGAGCGCCTTTTCATCGCCTTTCATCCATCGAATCACTTGCACTTCGTCGGAGTTCAACGTGTAGGAAATCGCGTGATCGTCGACCACGGTGCCGTCGGTATCGGTCGGCGCGAAATTCTCATAGTCACCCGTGCGGGAGAAATCGACGCGCGAAGGGGCCGCCGGGCATCCCCCAAACACCAATCGGTCTTCGTAGAACGCCACGGCTGCGGGGTATCCCGTCGTGTTGGAATAGAGTCCAAGGCGCCAAAAGGTCTTCGCGTTGGTGTTCGTCAAGGTGTTAATGACGTCCACCGTAATGGACGTCGTTGACGCCCGCGCGGTAATGATGCAGTAGCCCCAAATCGACCCTTCTTTAATCCGAATCAACCGGCCTACGTCTGTCGTTTGAAACCCGGTGTCGTTGTTAATCCCCGTCACCGCCGACGCCGTGAGCGTGACGCCGGTTCCGGTTGCGGCACTCGGGGTCAACGTCGTGGCGGTCGTGTTCGTAGGGAGATACGGCCCGTCTTTCAAGACGGCGTTATTCATAGATGTGAGCGTCCATGAGGTATTCGCCGAACGCGAGAGTTTCCGGGGGGTATGTTCTGGGTGTGTTAAAAACAACACATCGGCCGATTGCACGCTCTTGATCTGAAATAACTGGTCTTCATCATACGGGGAGACGACTTCGTAGACCTTTGCAATCTCACCCCCGGACACGTAGGTGGTGAAATTCGAACTATCGATATTGGTTCCGTACAGGGTTTGCAATTCGAAGGTGTTGGCTCCGGTGTTTACATTTGTGACCCGATATCGCCGATTGTTCAGTTCGGTCATCCCAACCACGCCGGAAATGTCCACGTCATCCCCGTTGCTAAACGTATCGGATCCGGTATAGGTGACGACGCAGGGGTTCGCCTTGGTTGCGGCCGTAATGACTTGCGCGGCCAATGTGACGGGCGCGTTCCCGCGTTTGAACCGAATATATTGATGCCCGAACTCCACCATGTAGGCTTGCTGCGTGGAGTATTTGAAGCGGATCAACCGCACTTGCTTGGAAGAATCTTTGACTTCATCACAAAAGTAGGTACCGGGGCGCCGAGTGACGGGGCCTTGAATAAGAGGGAGAAGGTTGAGACAGACCTTGAGCCCGGACTTGTAGTTGTCAAACTCAACCTGCCCATACAACAGCGGCGAGACTTCCCCCGTTGAAAACGAGCTTTGAATCGGCGAGACTTTCGGCATTATCCTTCACTCCCGAACCGTAACCAATTCTGTTCCCCGCTTCCCGCCCGTCGCGCTACCAACCATGGGGGCTCGGGCTCTTGCGGAGACGCTTGCTCAAAGGCGTTAATTCGCCGCGCTTCCGCTCGCGCGTCTTTGTACTCCTGCATCACATCCGCTTTCTTCTGATTCGATTGCGTAATCGTCTCGCAACAATGCCACGCGATTTTACACGCCAGCATATCGACGAAGAGTTCATCGAACACCGCTTCATCAGTGATCCGCGCCACGTACCGGAGATAGATCACCGGGCCTTCGTTGGTGAGGATGTGCGACACCCCATTGATGTTTTCAATCGTCCAATCCACATCGCGCGCCGGCGGGAGGATCCGAAGGCAATCAGCCGGCAAGGGGAACGCCTTGGCGAACCCGAACGCCGGCACCGTCGCGGACGGAGCGAGCGCCGCTCGTTTGATCGAGAAGTTCCATGAATGCGCCCGAAGTTCGCGATCACGCAGGATCGAGTAACACGCCTTCACCGTTCGCGCTTCCCTCGTGTCTTCATCCATGGACGAAATCAACCCCGCGCCGAGCTTTTGAAGCGCGTGATTCGCAACACGGGTTTGTGAGATGACTTCAGCCGGCGTGACCGCGCCTCCGGCGCCGGTGATCACATCCGAGAGGTCTTCGATGAGTTCGCGAAGCTCAAGCACCTTCGTCTGAATATCGGCGACTTTCGTGCTGGTGTCCGCTTCTTGCGCGCCGAAGGTATCAGGGAGCAAGTGGTTCGCGACAAGTTCATCCCAGACCCCACCCGTCACCGCCCCCTGAGAGGCCGCGGAGAGCGCAACCGTCGCCGAGAACATATCGAACGGGAAATAGGCGCTTGGGTTGCCAACGGTGAAGAGATGAATCACGATATCATCCCATTCAGCCCCCGCCGCATCGACCCCACGAATCACCGCCTGCGCGCACTGTGTTTCAGCCGCGCTCAGATCAATATCCAATGAACTACCGCCCGACGGTACGACAGTCGGCAACGTCGCAAGATTCGAAGCAGTGCCCCCGTCTTTTTCGATTTTAAAATCCCCGGCCGCGAGTGTCGGAGTCGCTTTAAACTGCCCGGTCGCTCGATCCACAAGTTGTACCCCGTGAATCGTCCGCGCAGCCGCGTATTCAACAAGATAAATAATCGGTCGCGTCATGTTAGTTTTTTCCTACGATCCGAAGATGGTCAATATAGTGCTCCCACGCCACCGTATTACTCTGCCCCATATCTCCCGATTCATCCCATGTTTGCGTCTGAACCCATCGATCCAACGTTTCCCCGTTGGCGCCGCAATAGTTGATGTTCGTGTATGACATCACCAACGTGTCATTCACCCAGGCCCGAAGAATCCCGTCTTGCGATGTGCGAGTCGTACTAGCGCGGATAAACGCCTCAATCTTCGTCCATACACCGACCCGTAACGTCCCGTTGCCGACGTTTGGGAAAAACGGCGCGCCAGGATCGTTCGTTCCGAGAATGTGGGCGTTCCCAATTCCTTCAGAATTCCCGACAAACAACAGCGGCGCCGTTCCATTGTTTAATCGCGAGTTTCCAAACAAAAACACCCCGTTAGTTCCGTTGTGTACGTTCGAGGATAAGAAAAACAGTTTATTTCCAACTATTCTGCCTTGGTATTGAGGGTTTGTTCGCCAATACAGCCCGAAATACATCTCGCGATATCGAACAGGGCTGTTGTATTCGAGTTGATTCCCCCCAGATTTCGCGAGGGCTTCCAGGCGCGCTTTCCATACTGTCGGCCCGCTAAACGGCGCGGTTGCGTCAGAATCAATAATCGTCGAGCCGTACACGTCGAACATACCGTTCTTGTTCGAGCAATTCTGATCGATTAAGACAATCCCGTTGATCGGCGCGTTTGACCACGTAGACGACACGGGCGCCGTAACCGACACAACAGATGCTTTTGATGAGCTATTGTACGTGGCTGTGATTGTGCTGGCCCCCGATGTAACACCCGTGACCGTCACCACTGCGGATGTTTGCCCGGCCGGAACCGTCACAGAAGCCGGAACCGTGGCTTTCGTCGGATCTGAACTGGAAAGCGACACTGACACAGCGGTACTCGGCGGAGACGATAAAGAAACCACCAAAGACCCTACTCCACTCGATGAGATCGACAGCGTAGCCGGCAATAACGAGCTGACCATCGGATTAATTGGCGTAACACCGTCCGTCGTCAATTGGATGTTCGGATTCAATTCCACATTGTTGTTATAGATCGTCGCCGAGAGTCGCCGAGAGATGAAATCGATCGTATCTCCGGCCGTTACCACGACATTTTCATTGTACGGATAGACCGTTGCATCGGTGATATCCTGAGAGAAGATATCGACACCGTTATGCTGAATTTTGACCGTGACACTTCCTGGGGTGCTAAAGAGCCGGAATGATCCGGTGATGTTCAACTGCCCATTAGCCGGCACTGTCCAGCGAATCACGCAATCTTTGATCGTCCCGCTGCTGCTGTGCCGGAATCCGTTTGACCATGCGGCAAGATACAATTCATTCCCGTTCCACTTCGCATCGGCCGGGGCGTACACAAGAGAGGATCCGGCCGAATCGCGATACGACCACCCGTCCTGCCCTTGCACACCAGAAAATTGTGTCTGATACGCATAGTTACTTGAACTTCCACCGCTGCCTGTCGGCGGGGGCGGGGGTGGTGGATCCGTCGGCGGGGGCGGGGGAGGCGTGCCCCCGGACGTAACAACCATGCCAAGATTCGTCGGCGCCGGCGGAACCGCGCTCCCTCCGGTTTGCGTGATCGTAAACGTTTGCGGCGCGGTCCAGATGCCGTTGCCTTGTTCGTTGTATTGCCGAACGCGGAACTTGACGAACGTCACGGGCGTGCGAAGGATAAGCACCGCGGTAGTTTCCCCGGCCGCGATCGGAGGGAACCGCATCCACGGGTGCCGCGCTTCGGAATAGTTGATCGGCACATTCGGAAGAAAGCTCGGGCTATCGGTGTAGATATCGATCTCTTGCCCGGTCTCTTCCAACGCCCCGGTGCTGTTATCCGCCCATGATAAGGTGACTTCAATTGTTTGGCTCAATATTCACACTCCCCGATATGACCCGCCTGAATCGTCGGATCACACCATGTTTCAATTCCTATTCGGGCCGCTTGCTGACAAAACCATGCGTCATCTGATACGGAAAGCATTCCGTCTTTATCGAAATCCAGCCCAAACCATGGGCGAGGCATGTGCGCGAGCGCCGACGTTGTCACCAGTTTGCACCCGGACCCGATCGACAAACACGTGAACGGCTCGGCCGGAAGCGGAAACGACGGGCTGTAAATTGTGCCGTCAGCCCGACGCATCTTCACCACCGTCGCGCGCGGGAACTGCCGATAGTTATAGGCCGCGCCGATTAAGTCCTTCCCTCTTGCGAGTAAGCGATTCAACGTATCCCCAGGAAAGCTCATGTCGGCGTCCACCAAAAAGAGATGCGTATACCCGCCGTCGAGCGCCATTTGTGCGAGATGATTTCGATTATCCGGCCCGAGAGCGCCGGAACGTTCAACGATCGTGAGTGGGCATGTGCTCTGCACCATGACGGAGATGATCGAGAACATCGTTTTCGTTTTCACCGATCCGCCAGAAGGAATACCCAACAACACGTTGTTCATCGCACAAATCCCAACGGGTCTTTGAATCGCAGGCCGTTTGGTGCGCCTGACGCGACGGCGGTCATGTTGGTCATCATCGCCCCCCAGCAGGCGTCAACCGCCCACGATTCTGTAGCGGACTCCGCAAATTGATGGCCCGGCTGTCCCGCACAAATATGCTGCCAGCAGTGTTCGGGTGAATCCCATCGACTACATACCCGTTCGCGCCTCCAGTGGTACGCCACACGCCACTATTCCGCGCCGTCTCGACCGAATCCGCCACATCGAAATACCCCGACAGCCCGGACGCCATGCCCCGTATCTGTG
>CAZFDL010000003.1:12171-25171 GCA_964517905.1 uncultured Anaerolinea sp.
GAATCCGCCACATCGAAATACCCCGACAGCCCGGACGCCATGCCCCGTATCTGTGTGTTGAGGTCAATACGCCGCGTGTTGATCACTCCAGATACCTGCGATTGATTCCCGGTCGTGGCCCAATTGTCGGTCGATGTGGTCCGTGGAGTAATGGTGGTCTGATACGCCTGCCCCCCCAGATCGGTCATCCAGCCCCAAATCGTTTGCAGCAGTCCCAACACCGTGGCCGCGCTGGCATTATTGGTGTACAGATCATTGCTGCCGTATTCGGAAATCAGGTGCGAGGCATAGGCAAAGAGCGCTGCACGATTTGTGTGCGACGCCACAATATCCTCTGCCTGGTCCCCATTTTGGCAATAGGAGGCATAGGCATAATTTGGGCCGATACTTCGCGCAACAATGCCGAAGTCTCCACTGGCGTCTCCAGTGACTTCTCGACTGGAATCGCCAAGGCAGATGCTATCGCCAACAATCACCACCGAGGGGCGGGTTGTCGTGGCAACAATCGCGACAGGTGAATACTCATTGTCGCCAGCCGTCACCGTCCCACTCATGGTTTTGTCGGTCAACCCAGAGACGGCCACTTCGAGCCCCGCCCCAGGCAGCCCCGTGCCTGTTAGATCATGAGGAATCGTGAGGACGCCAGCCGTGGATGTCCAAAATGTCCTGACCCACATCAACGCGCCATCTGGGATGGTCACTGTCACCCAGTCAGACACGAGATTACCGCCATTTGGGACCGTCCCGCTCGACAAGCCACCGAACAGGATTTGCGTAAATACCCCGGCAGGGTACTCAATGCTGGCAGTGATCGTGGCGTCAGCGCCAGACCCCAACTCCGCGTGCGTGCTGGACGGGTTGACATACCAATTTGGAAAAAGCACTTTTACCTGCGTAACGCTGTCCCGCATGTAGTGGGGCGAGCGCGACATCAACTGCTTATTGGTCGTATTGATGGAGATCGGGGCTAGGGTCCGGGTAGCGACCAATCCCGTGTAGGCCGGGAGACGACCCCACTCGCCCGCACCTCCCGCCGCCGCTGTGAGATAGCCGTCCGCCCAGGCACTACTCGCACATAAAAAAGAGGCACACACGAGGAATATGCGAAGTTGCATCAGATCACCCCCACCGTTGCAAGAGGCCGTCTCGATAAAACAGCGCAATGCACTGCGCCGTCTCGCCAGCCGGGATCGTCGTCCCGGTCTGCGTGTCGTTGATCAGGTAGTCAATCCCATTGCCGGTCGGGCTAAACAGACTTAATCTGGGCGTGCTCGGCCCTGTGATCGTCACCATCGATTTCACCACCGTGCGCGGAATAATGCCCGACAAACTGGGGACATGCACCGAAACTGGGCACGCACAATCCTCGATATGGATCAGGTCGTTTTGCTTCGTCGTGTGCCCCTCGCCTTTGATGTGCATGAGGCAGACCGCCGCGTATAGCTTTTGGATTTTTTTGAGGTGGATCAACCCCACCCCGTTATCGTCACCGCTCACGGTTTCCACGAGACACGTTGACCATTGCTTGGGCGTGTCTGCCCCCAGCACCAATCCATAGCGACCGTTCTGAAATAGGTGCAGGTCGCGTAATTTCAACGGCACCGCGCCATCTGCCAACCAGATGCCGTGGTCGGGGAAATTTTTAACAAAGACGCGCTCGATGACGCAGCCCTCGCCCAGTCCCGTGGTGTACCGGATACCGCTGCCGAGGGTATCGCCAGTGGATAGATTACCCTCCAGCCGAAAATTGGCGAGGCGTACCCAATGCATCCACCCGCCTGAGCGAGTCCTGGCGGGGTCGTTGATCACCGCATCGGCGTTGGTCCCTGGTAACTGCTGCAGAAATGTCCCGCGCCCTGGGTCGTAGCGTGGCCCGATTCCGCAGCCCTCCAGATCCAGCCCTGGCCCGACCTTGAGTTGCGTGAAGGCGAGTCTCCACGGCGGGAGCATCGCTTTGCCCCCACCGCCCGCCGCATCAAGCGTGCCATCGAGAAAATCTTGCAGTGAATCCGTCTGATTTTTCGTCAGCGTCGGGTCATCACGCAATCCATAGTAGCGAGCCGCATCACGTCGATCCATCATTCCCCCTAGTAGAATGCATACACGCTCACACTCGCGTTCGTTCCGGAGATATTGGCCGTGCCTACCACGTAGTACGGATAGCTGGTCGTGCTCGCGCCGTTACAGGTGCCGACTGTTTTGTCCGTGCCCGCCAGCCCCGCATACGTACACAGCACCTCCAACTCGTCGGCGGTAGGATTACTGGTGCGTGCTCCGTAAATGGTCATATCAACGCTTACCGCACCTGTGCCAGACAGTTCGAACCAAAATGTTTTTGACCCGGATACTCCCTGCACCACAGTACTGGTGGTGTTGGTCGTGATTTCCGAGGCCAGCGTGAGGGATTGCACCGCGCCTCCGCCACCACCGCCGCCTCCACCTGTCACCTTTACGTTTCCGTTCGCGTCACACGGGTGGTACCTCAGAAACTCCCCGTTCGCATACGTCGGTGTCGACGTATCAACTATGCATTGCGCCTGTGCAGCGCCGGCCCACGATACACACAGCACCCCGACCGCAGTGAGCAGCCCTATTCGTTTCAACATGGTGTCATCCTTTGTACGACAATGGGGCGCCCCTTCGTTTCCGCCGGTGACGCCCCCTCGTGTTCCCTTCATCGCGTCAGTGTCCTTATGCGATCGGGGTAGTTTCCTTCGTAATGAGGTAGTTCTTAATGGCTTCAAGACCATTGAGAACCGCCACTTTGTTGGAGTAAATCGAGTCCGCAACTCGCAACTCCACCGCTTCGCTCGACGTGGACGCCCCTTCCGTCACTTGACTGGGGTTCGACTCACCGAGAATGATGCTGTAGAACCGATCGGCCATGGTGTCTCCTTACGCGGCCACTGGGCCTGCTTACCGAACGTAGCCGACGCGAACGCCAAGCCGCCCGGTTCCGGTCGTTACGTCCGTGGTCGCCACGGTCGCGCATACGTCATAAAACCGATGCGGATCGGCGGTCAATCCGAGCACTTCCCACAACGGCTTTTCCATTTCCGCCGGGGTGTATTGGGCTGACTCTTCGATGATATCCGTTGACTTCACCTGAGAGGCCGCACTGATCGCCGAGCCGAACAAGTCAGCGTCGACCACCGCGCCTCCGTTCGAAGTCGTCTGATAGAGGCCCACATCAAATGCGCCGGCGCCCTGTGCGTCCGAATGGAACCGCACCGAATGCACCCGTGCGTTTGACGGGACTTGGCACAACCGCACCACCGACGTAATCGACAGCGCGGCGGGGATCGTCGCCGATCCGTACGTTTCATGACACACGCCATCGCCCCCATTCTGCGGGCTATTGAGCACGCGAGGCGTGGCGTCTCGGTTCGTAATCTGCGGAGATTTGACAGTTTGATCAACGGCCATGGTGTCACCCCTTCTTCTGTTTCAGTCCTGTGTGTGGTCGCGTTAGGCGCGGTACGACTCGATCGCGTACACCTTATCTTCGTCGATTCGCGTTCCGCCGGCCGTCATCTTGATATACGCCTGCCACGGAAGGCCCTGAATGTCTTTCCGCTGCGAAATGTCTGTGGTGATCTCGTTCCACATCCCTAAGTGCATCCCGCTCTTGACCCAGACAGGAATCGTCACTTCGTTCGTCCCAGCGAGAACCGTTTCGGCCAATTCGCAATAGATGAAGTTGATCCCCAAGAATCGAGTGATCCGCCCGTCCTGCATCACCGGCGCATCACCGTTGAAGTCAGACGAGATAATCTGAATCTCTTTCAAGAGCGCGCTTTCGTCCTTCGCGGTGAGAATCGCGTAGATTTGCTCGCGCTCGAAATCGACGAACTTTGCGCGCATGAGTTCTTTGACGGCCAACAGCTTTTCGACGTTAAGCCGGCTGTTCGCCCCGCCTACCGCCACGTCCACTTCGTTCGCCGACGTAAAGGAGGTCGTCGCGGCCCCTGCAACGCCGGTCTTGGCGTCGGCAAAGAACGCGTTGAGAATGTGCTTATCGAGCCGACGGCCTGCGGCGATCACGCCGTTTTCGACCATCTTCGATTCAGGATCCACCAACAAGCGGAGCTTGTCGAAAGAATCGACCATCTGGGGCAAATCGGAATCGACGGGGAAGACCCACCGACGATCAGTTGCAGCATCGACCCGACCCATCGGCGCAAACCGCTGCGTCACGTCCTGCATTTCGACCGAGCCCATGAAGTCAACGGGTGACGCTTGATCGCCGACGTACGACCCTTCGGTGACGTACGGGCGCAAGATGCTGCCCATCGCTTGGAGCTTTAACTGAATGTTCGTGGAATACTGGCGTGCGTACCAATTCGGTAGATTGTTAGACATGGGAACCTCCTACGGCAAAGAAAAAGGTGTCTTTAACGTTGCGAAGGGCTTCCCGTGTCGTGATGACCCGGACTCTTCTACCCGTTTTACTCCCGTATCGGAGGCCGGTCTTACCCGACTGTAGCCGGCGCGGTGTGGCGCGTTCCCGGCGATCACTGTTGTATAAATAACACTACACGGTTTTACAGGTGTGTCAATAAGGAGACAACAAAAAACCCACACATTTTCATGTGTGGGCTTTCGTACCACTCCCGCTGTACCTGTGGGGTTACTGTTCGACGCTCCCCGGATACGCCTGTTGATGCAGCCGATCCATCTCTTGACGGGCTTCCCCCCGAACCACAGGATCGGCGCTGTTGAACCGTTCCATAAACGAACGGTCTTTCATGTTGGCTTTGATCTTCGCTTCGGCCATTTGCGGATTCATCGTTTCGAAGCCTCCCCCGCCGCCCTTGTCGCCGGCCACAAACTGGCCTTCAACTGCGATCTTGGACCCGATCGCATGAAGGAACTTCATCGCGGCTTTTGGCCCCATCGCTTGTTTTAACGCCGCGGCATGTTCTTTCGTCATGCCAAACGCTGCGGCCGCACGATCCACGGTATCGTTGTGTTTGTCGTAGTCGGCGCCCCATTCGGCTTTCAATTCGACAAGTTCTCGTTCCTGTGTCGCTTTGGCCGCTTCCGTGGCCTTCTTCGTCTGTTCGACCATCAACGCATTATGCTTTTCCGCGATCTTTTGGACTTGTGCCTGCGATAATCCGGCTTCATGAAAAATCGGTGCGATCGCCTTTGCGAACTCGCCAGTATCTCCCTCTGGGAGCGGAATCTTATAATCTGTCGCGGCCTTTGGACGCCCGAGGCGATCGTACACCGCGCCCCATGACTCGGCAGGATCTTTATCACCGGGCAACTTAATGACGCGCTCCGATGGGACGCCGATCAGCTTTTCGAGATTGCGATACGAGGTAAGGACATCCGGAATCCCTTTCCACTGCCGGTCGTTGACCAGAGCCATAGAATCGGTATCAAGTCCTTGCTTGCCCCAATCGAATGCCCCAGTCGCGGCCGCTCCGTCGCCTGCGCCAGCGCCAGCCGCTTGACCCGTCCCGCTGGCAGCGGGTGACGGAGTTGTAAAACCCCCCTCACCCGTCGCCGCGGTCGCTGCGGCGGATCCAGGGGTAGCGCCCGAGCCCGCCGGAGCCCCATCCGGTGCCTGATACAAACCTTTGCGAACATTAAACATACGTCATTCCCCCTTGTGATAGAGCTTCCAGAGCGCATCCTCTGAAAGCTGCAAATGTTGTTGAATCCGTAACCACACTTCACGCCGCCCATCCAAACGTCCCGCTACCCGTTCGTCGGCGTGAAACGTCGACTCATGCGCCCGACAAAACTTCGCGAGGTCTTCCAGTACCATCCGATCATCACGGTTCTCAAGATCGAAGGTACGCGTATAGGCGAGTTTGCGAAACGTCAAAAACTGTTTCGCCCGTTCTAAGACCTGGGAAAGATTCACTTGGCGCCTTGCATCATGGGCTTGGCAAGAGAGGCAAGCGCCGGCGCCGCGTCGACCATTTGTTGTTGTTGTGCGGCCTGTTGTTGCGCTTGCCTCATTTGCATCACCGCATCGAATGTTTTAATCCATCGGGTCGGGACAGCTTGCCCTTGTGCAATCTCGGGCATCGCCGTATCCCAGTCCAACCAATCCAAGGGCCGCTTATCACCCGTTACGTTCACGTAGTTCTGCGACCAATCGACGAGCCGGAAGAACCCTGAAATGCCTTCCGCTTTTTGCGCCCTGGACAGCGGCGAATCGTATTCCACCACGTATTGGCCCGCCGCTTGCCGCAAGATGTCCGGCATCGGGGAGACTAAGCCTTGCTGCATGAGCAAATCGACTTCGCGCTCGATCATCGGGCCGAGGGATTCCGACTGCTGGCGCCCCATGGTGGGGGAGAGCAACGCGCCTTTTTCCCGCGTGCGCTCGATCACTTCCGTCGCGGTCATCTCCGGCGTTTCGGTGAGGATTTGAAACAGCGTGACTAGGAACGCGTCGTTGATCACGAGGCGTTCATCGTCCATCAGTTCTTTGCCAATCATGATGTTGCCGGTCGGCAACACTTGCACCAGCGCGCGGCCTTCAGCGTTCACGCCTCCGTAGTTTAGCGCGCCCGCGCGCATTGAGAAATTATCAAGAACCCCATCATCATGGGCCAAGAGAACAGGATCCACCACACGATGGCCCTGCTTAAGCACCGTTTTCTTTTCTTCATTGAGCACCTTTAATGATGGGAGGACGAGCATCGCCGGGGATCGGCCATACACTTCTCCGGGCGCAATGACGTAGCGGGAGATGGCATAGGGAAAACTCGCGTACCCTTCGTCCAGCAAATGCGCCGGGCCTTCAACCGAGACATACTCCGAGCGGTACGGTTGCCCGGAAGCATCCAAGCGATTCGGGTTGTAGTCTTCACGCGGCGTCACGTAGTGGATGAACTGAAACGAATTATCGTACTTCTTCATGTCAACCGCGGCCGTCCGGATCTTTTCAGGGAGTTTCGCCACCCCGAACTTTTGCGCGGCTTGCCGAGCGGTGAGCGGGAACCGCCGGATCACGGTATCAATGATGCCTTGGTGATTTTCACAAAAGCGGACTTCACCTAAGTGAATCGCACGATACCGGAGCCCGCGACCATACCGGGGCTGCAACTTATCAATGAACGTCGCGCCGGTCCCGAAGGCGCCGAGGGCCATATAGTTTTCATGCTGCTGACTCGCAAAGTTTGCCGCGGGTGCGTAGCGGTATTTGAAGAGGCTTTGGGTGAGTTCGTCGAACCACAATTGTACATTCCGACGTTTCTTGAGCGTCGGATCGGACGGCTGAAGACTGTGCCATTGAGAATTCCGCGGCGTCAACATCGACTCCATCGCCGCGGCGAATCGCGTTAAGGCGAGGGCGCCCGTTGCATCATACATCTCTTCCGTACGGTTCTGGACCGGGGTGTTGAGTGTGTGCCCCCCACTCGAAAACGAGCCGGCGTAATTGGGAAGGATCCGGCGCGCGATCTCTTCACACAACGAATCGAGGGACCCCCGCGCGTTGCCTGCGGTGTCCCATCGTTTGGCGATTGCTTGCGCCCGATCTCTGCCGTCGTCTTCGTTCAGCATTACTTTTGGTAATACTTCGTTGAGAACTGTTCGTTCGTGGTGTTCGAGTTGTTGACCTTCGGTTTCCCTTTCACCAGCCCATCACGAATGATCAACGCGGAGACCACCCCGCCGCCGACTCCACCGAGCACTCCGGCACCCTTCCCTGTCGCCGTCGTCATCTGCGTCGGCCCGTCCGGATCGCACGCCCCATTGCGCAGGAGCGGCTTGCAGGGGGTCGTCAGTAACACGTTATCCGCCCACACGTTCTGCGTTTGGGTGAACAAGATCTTCTCATTCCCGTGCTGAATCATTTCACTGTGCGGCGCACACCCCGCTACTAATGCACATGCCGCTGCAACGGCTAACGCTGTTGATCGCATCTTAATAGCCTCCTAAAAATTTTCGTGATTTTGCTACGGGGGCGTCGTCTGGGCTTGAGAGAATCGTCGACATACGGCCACGTGCGGCGCGCTGCCGTTCCGTTTCCGCCGCGGCGTCGAGCTTCTTTTGTGCGTCGTTTGCGTTCCCGTTGTCAGATCCTAATACCGGCATGGTATGCAACGCGGGGGCTGTGGGCGTCATGGCGTCCGTGCCCATCCCCATGACGGCCGCAATTTGCGCGCCACCAGGGATAAACCGCAACGGCCCGCCGGCCGCCGCGTTTACTGGGTTGTCGTTGCCCAGATCTTGAAACGGCTTCTTTTGCGCCACTTCAGATAACCCAAGCGTGCCAAGCGCCGCAAGGGATCGAAACACCGGTCCACCACCCATAGACTCGCCTCACAATGTGTTACGTGGGATATCTCATGAGCATAGCGGATAGTCAACATCCTTCGCGATCCGCGCACGATTCGCCGTTGACGCCCGGATATCACGGCGCGCCACACGGGTGGCAAACGTGAGGGCTAAGGCGTCTCCGTCATCCGGGGATCGAAACCCCTTGGCCTTCAGCGATTCTTTCGACTCCAACATAATCTTATCCTTCGCCTTGCCGAAGTAATCGTACTCCGGGGAAGTGAGATCCCCGAACAGTCTCGGGTCACCGTCGATGATCCCGCCCCCCAACCAGTCGCGCATCTTCGCCCACATCTCCGTGCGCTTATTCGCCCACTCGGGGGATTCCGCATCGGAGCCGAACCAGACCTCATGCACCTTGTACTTGCGTTCACGAAGACGATCAATGACGCCCGTTCCGTTTCCCGCGTCAATGTTCACGGCGTCGGGGTTCACGGTATCGATCCACCGCGCGATCTCGTTCGCCACGTACATGTTATCGCGGTTTTTGAAGCGCACCGGCGCAATGGACCGCGCATCGCGGCCTTGCCGAAAGCGGAACACCGTAGAGTCATCCCCATACCGCGCAATGTCTACCCCCATCACTAATGGAGCGTAGGGATCTTTTTCTAAGGTTCTGGCCTGGGCGCCGGAGACAAGGGTGTTGGAGATGAACTGCTTGTTGCCTTGAGCGGGGAATTGTCCGAGGACTTCAACACGTACAGTGTCAGAATCAATTCCGTACTGTTCAACCATCCGGTTAAAGAGGGCTGTGTCAGTGCCTTCGACAGTGCGCGAATCGAGTTGTCGAAGTTTCCAGTAGGCTCGATGATTATTGAAGCACTCGAAAAACCCGCCCGAGTTACGCCGAGGGTTACTAGCAACGACCCAATAGCGATCAAGCACCGGCTCAGTAAAGAAACCTTCGGTGACGTTGAAGATCGGGACTGGGATACCTGACGCTTCGTCATAAATCACCATCACGCCGTAGGGGTTGTGGACGCCGGCAAAGGCGTCCGGGTTTTCTTCTGACCATAATTGGCCTTGTGCGTAGTAATACCCACAGTCAATCGAGAGTTGATCCGCGAGGAGCTTTTTAAACCATTCCGCTGGACGGACTGACAGCACCGTTGATTCAAACCAATGACTGTTGATCAGGAGGGTAGTCCACTTCCCGATCTCCGCGAACGTGCGCGTTTTCAACTGCGGCTCGGTGTTCGCGGTGACGATGGCAGTCGATCCTAGTCTGGTGGTCATCATCCAGTCCACCAACCATGAAATCTTTGCCGACTTCCCGACGCCGCGGCCGGAGGCCGTCGCTTCCCGCCACATGACGGGATCGTTACCAAGAAGAATGTTGCCCTTCTGATTCTTGATGTGTTCCGTGATCGCCTGCAAATCATCACGTTGCCAGGATCGAGGGCCTTTCATGTTGCAGAGCGGCGTGTTCGGCTTCCCCCACGGGTAGGCAAAGAGCACGAATTTTTCGAGATCGTCCGCTATTTGCGGGTCCCACAATTCGGTCATAAGAGCTTGTTCTTCTTCGCCTGAATACTTCATGGGGTGAAAATACCCTTATGTGGTACTTATTGACATGTCGTGTGTGATTTATGCAACACCTGTGTGATTTTCGCAACAGATGTGTGATTTATGCAACAGTTCGCGAATTTTAAAAATTGCAAAAAATTTTAAAATTGTTAGTCGAGTGTGTGCAAGGGTCCCGTAACGAGACACGAGCCGACCGAAAGGCCCCCCTACCCCCTGGGGTGCTCCCCCCTTCGATCGATTTCTCGGACTGGGTGGCATTGGCATGCCTCTTGCTTTCGTATATGTGGCATTCTTCTTGCTGGTAGTTAACATAATGGATCTTATCAGACAAGTGAAGGATAACAAGCATTTACATGTGCTATGCCTGTTGATAACTAGTGATCGATACATAACAGGGAGAAATCCCTTATTTATCAATCGAGCGGGTTTGTGATCTGCTTTGGCTTGGGAGTGATATCGATAACACGACTCTTCGCTTCTTGGAGTGCGTCCTTGACATTGGCGTGTTTCACTTCAATAACTGAGGTTGTTCTGAAGTCCGGAGAGAGATGGGACGCGACCCATTTGATGTTGTCCGAGATGATTCGTAACATCGGTGGGTCGGCATCTGGGTAATGTTCGTGAAGATTCAACAGCTTATCGGCGTGAAGTGAGAGGCCAAAAGCCCGGGCCTCCTTTACCCGGTTATTGAAATCAGGATTCCTTTTTAGCTCATGATACAGGACGTATGTTTCACAACCCATCGCCAATGCGATTTGACGATTTGACCTGCCTTCGGCGGCAGCTTGCACGGCCGCATCATAATTCAGGACTCTTTCTATCCTCGCCATGTTCTAAGCCTTACCACTCCTGTCTCTTTTTTACAACACACGCCTAACTTTTTTCATACACCTGTGTGATTTATACAACAGCTGGAATTTCATAAACGCTATGTTTTCAACGTGTTGCGTTTGGCACGCGTCTAGCATTTAATACCACGAAGCACAGAATGAATAATTATGCAAAGCAAGGATGGACAGTCTTTCAGGTAGTCTAACAAGGGGGATGATGATGGACACGCTAGAGAATGAAATAGCCCATAGACTCTCACAAGGGTATCGACAAGTCTCGTTCGAGCAATTCAAAACTGAGTATGCTGCTATTGGGTATACATTCGACCGCACAAGCGATGTGCGAAGCATTGCAAGGTATATGACAGGGGAACGGGCTGGACAATCCTACCCTTACCTTGGCCTCTACCCTATCCAGACAGATAATAGGCTATCGGCCTGGAATGTCAATGCAAGGCGAGATGGTAACTATCAGGCATTCAGAGCATTGCGAAATAGTCTGTTTGCGGTTGTACAAGGGAGAATAGTTGAGGTTTAGCAGCAAACCTAAAACGGAGGACACCATGAAAACACGCGTATTAACCCCATATCATTTTTTTCTTAAGTGGGCTGGGTACTCGTACGACCCCAAAACAGAAACCCCCTTTCAAGGGCGGCAAAAATGCGCCAAGCAATTAGTGCAAGCGGAACGCTACGCGCGTGACCACGGAGCTACGTTTACATGGACGCGCGACGACCACGGTGAACCGTACGAATGGGGGTGTATTGCGAGAGATTGTACTGGCAATGTGTTTGCGTCTTTGTGGGGGATTGATTTTAAAGGCAAAGGGACCCCTTGGGATGGAGACCCCTATCGAAGAGTCGTGGAAGCGGAACTAGCATGTGAATTACTGCCAAGATGATCAATAGCCAATACCTAACCAAAGAAAGGACACTAGACCATGCCAGAATGTATCACCGTCGCTCTTATGTTCGTCTGCAACGGAATCGGCATTTACGTAGCGCACAAACTCTTCACTTGGTTTGAGAATCAGCCGGCGGATTACAGCACCAAGAAACCGTATAAACAGAATGTGAGGAAAGAGAAATGACAACCTACGGCGCACGAAAGCCAAAGCCATTTAACCTTCGATTCTATAAACCTGTGTACCGGGTGGCATGCGCGATTTGTAAACGCCCCATGTGGGCAAACTGGCCTGGCACCGATTCATGCACTCATGCTTGGGTGGAGACACGGAGCTACACATTCAAAGCCGCGGAAGAGGAATCCGAAGAACGATCCAAGCAATGTATTGACTCATATTTCGCGTTTGTCGCAGAGCAAATCACCTTGTTGAATAAAGAAACGGCGAAATCATGAAACCAATCCAAGCCACTTTTTGCGGCATCCAACAAGGCCCACACCCATTCGAACTGTGGACAATCTTAGAACCAATGGGGTGTGAGTGCCATACCTGCTTATCAACCGTCTCATTACAAACCATCCGCGCACATGGATTTGAACCAGTCTCACAAACAGAAGGAGATGTGAAATGACCAGTACGTTAACTAAAAAGCAAGTAAAGACATTCAAGAAATCCTATCGTGAAGATGGGCGGGAGTATGTCTTGATTGCCAATGTTCGCTATGACGACGAGTGCGGGAATGGACACAACACCTTTGCGGTTACTGGCGAGGTATGGCGAGCAAAGAACGGGCAACCAATAGGAAGAGATTCGTGCGGATGCATTCATGAAGATATTGCTAATCACTTACCTGAACTGGCCCCATACCTGAAATGGCATCTCGTGAGTAGTGATGGCCCAATGCATTACATTGCTAATACGGTCTATCACGCCCTCGCGCATGGGCCGAAATATGCCTGGGTGTATTACACAGGACCACAAGATCCACTCAAGATTGAGGACGTTAAAGAGCGTTTGTTAGGGTATGTCAAAGCCGACCAGGCACGAGAGGCAGAAGGCAATCCAGGGTATCGGGTGGAGTGGGATCAGAAATCAGCGAAAGTGGCAAACCTCGACCACGCGCGCACGTCGGCGGTATGGCCGGACGCGACCGATGAGGAATTGACGGCACCGGGGTTAAAAGCGCGGTTGCAGGCGAGATTACCGAAACTTATGGAAGAGTTTAAAACCGCTATTGAGCAATTAGGTTTCACGTATTAACCGTGGGCGCTTATTGCAAATGACACCCGACACCCTCACCTTACGCAAACAACTACGACGGTCGCGGAGTACCAATGCTATTCTCGGATTAGTACTCGCGATTGTCCTTCTGTTTCTCACGATGAAAGGATTCTAACCATGAACCACACCCCAACCCCATGGAAGCTAATC
>CAZFDL010000003.1:25271-38465 GCA_964517905.1 uncultured Anaerolinea sp.
GAAGGAAAATAACCATGAAAACCCCTGGACAGATCGACTACGAACGCGACGTGCAACAGAAACCGCTGTACCATACTGGACAACCACGAAAGACCTGGGAAGAACTCTCAGAAATCACCCGCTGGTCGTGGGAACGCGGAGCAACAATCCATCCACTCACAGCCCCCATTCTCCTATCCCTCTTCTTCACCCTCTCAGCTTGTACCGTTCACACTCCCCCACCACGTCCCACACTCATGTATGTTGATTGTGGAGGAACCGCCCGAAATATCTCCCTTGCCGAGTACCGCAATCAACCGCGGTGCGTGCAAATCTAACTCACCAATGCGCTCCCTCACCACAGGGTGGGGGAGCGGGGCAATCAACATCCCGACCGCTCTCCTATTTATCACTCAACCGCCCTCCTAAACGATTAAAAGACGAGCGTTCGACGGTTTTTGCCCTTCTCGTTCCCTCTTTATGTGCTATAACTCTCGTTTTTGCCCTCTCCAAACAGCCCCATTTCGCTTATATGCGCTGTGATGTCTACGGATATGTACTGTATTTTTTCATCTCAAATTTTTTGAAACATCGATCCACCCTTTCTTTACAATAACTTATGTTTATGTTCTCTTCTTATGTAGCTTTTCTATATATTCTATAGAATAATTATATATAAAGAATAAGAATATACCGGCGCCGCCCGCCCCATGGCCGCAGCCCCACAATTCCCCGAGCCTGACTGAGTCACTAACCTACATAAGTCTAGAACTTTTCACACATCGTTGATTTTACTACCAACTTCCTTTTATTAGAATTTTCTAATGTGGCCTTATCTTACATAACCCCTTTTTAAAAACGATAACTCTAGGCACCACCGCCGATTTCGTGATAGAGTGCCGGTCACACACCAGTATGGAGGTTTCTCATGCAATTCGGTCAACAGAAAAAGCCCCCTTCAAACGCTCGGGTGAAGAAACCGCGCAAGCCTCGCCCGCTCGGGCCTGATCGCCTGTGGTTGGCCGCTCAGGTCCCGATCTATCCGAATTTCGCCTCAATTGACTATCTGCTGACGCAGGTTCGCAACCACCCCCTCTTTTCCGTCTTCCCTCTTGCTGAGATGCCGGGGATGTTGAATGCGTTACGCACCCTCACGAAGTATAAAAAGCTCATGCGCCTTCACGAAGGGATGTACGCGCGCCCTGCGTACCCCTCAAACCTCGATCGCCACTACACCCGGGCCAAACGTCGCACCCCGAAACAACTCGCGGCTGACGCCAAAATTGTGCGCGGCTCGACCATTCCCCACCCTGGGAAGCGAGCCGAAGCCCTCCATCGCGAGGTCCAAGCCCTTAAAACCGCGATTAACGCCCATCTGGACCCCTCACATCCTGAGTTTTACGATTGGCGGAAGGATCTCGGGCGCCCGGTGGTCTTCGATAAAGAGGGCAAAAAAATATTTACGGACACGTCGCCCACCCCCCTTGACAAATATACCACAGAAGAGTAAATATCCTGATCATGGAACCGAGGCACCCCTATCACACCGCCTACATTTTCCCGCAACTGGCGCGGGTCGCGCGCAAGTTTGGGGGCAATCGCGCCCTCTCGCTGGCGCTTCGTCGCGTGCATCGGTATCACCCCGCCTCATCCTATTCGCCCATGGCGATCGGGAGATGGTCACTAGGCTTTGAGTACCCAGGTGGAATGGCGGGGATCATTCCGCCGTGGAACCTCCCGGCCGTCTTGCATGCGGCGCGGTTGTACGGTGTCGTCATCACGCCGCATGATCTCTTTGGCGGTGCTCCGCTAATCGCCCCCTCGCCGGCGGATCGTCGAGGACGACCCAAAGGCCTGGTCACCAGTTATTTGCATGGGCGCCCGCGTATTAAACGACAGATGCTGGGGCCGCCGGAGTTAATCACGGCGCTCCGCAAACCGCGCAAAGGGAAAAAGAAGAAAAAGAACAAAGCCTCGCTTCAGCGAGGCCGCACGGGAAGGGGGAAGTGATGGAGGAAGTTACAGTCAAGAATGCGGTAATTAAGTCGGCGCGGATAACATCAGACGATCATGGGTGTCTCAGTGCGTGGTTGATGCTGGATTATGGGGGTAGCGGGCAAGGATTTGGAGGGTACGCGCTGTACCTGCCGAAATGTTTTTCTCATCATGAGAAGAAATCGTATGCGGGGCATTTTATCTGGCGTGTGATGGAGATAGCAGGCGTGACGGAATGGAGCCATCTTAAAGGAAAGACTATACGCGTCTGTGGCACATTCGGGGGTATTGATGCTATCGGGCATATCATCAAAGACGATTGGTTTGAACCGAAGAAAGATTTCGCTGAAGTTGACAGCCAGCCTAACCGCAGGAAGGGGGCGTGATGCTAGAGCCAGGCAAATTACTCTCGACGATGGATGCCAAGGTGTGGGCGGATGAGTTCATGGAAACCAAAGCACGGCTAGGCGAGAAGGAATTTGACCATGCCATGATGCTCGCGTGGTTTGCGAATGCCATTATGGCCGGATTCGATGAAGCGACTCGACGGCAACAAGCCACCATCGCCGACCTCCAGGGGCAAATTGCTGTAGAACGCGCCAACAAAGAATCAGCGGTCGCCTGTGTCGATCGTGATGTGAAGAAGATTAGTGCTTTGCAGCAGCGCGTGGCCCGGTTGGAAAAGGCGGCAAAAGCCCCGCGTGTGTACGATTGCGGGTCGTGCGCGATTGGGAAAGGGTTTGAGCAGCGCGTGGCCCAGTTGGAGGGGGATGTTGAGGAACAGAAGCGCAACTATCTCAATGCATGTGAGACGATTTACAAAATGTATGTAGCTGCTACCGGGCGGGAAGGTGTAGCGCCGAAGCGTGGGGTCGTAGAAGACCTCGCGGACCTCCGGGCCGACCACGCCCGCGTGCTGGGGTTGGTGCAGGCGTTGCCGATGGCAGGACTCCCTGTTGAGCATGCCCGGTCGGATGATTTTGTGGTCCTGCAAGCGAATGGTGAGTGGATGGTACATACTTATAATTACTGGGCCAAGTTCGCCACTGAAGAGGAAGCGCGAGCGTATATCGCGTTGCTTGAGTACCGCGCCAGCCTGCCCGCGCCGCACAGATCGAGAGGGGGGAGTGATGGACGGTAGCGACCAGGACGTAGGTGCACTGATGCGTTTTTATGCTGTTGACTCTGAGCGTGATTTAATTGAGGCAATGGCGGACCATATTGACAAGCTACAAGCGAGACTGAGGACAGCAGAACCGTTTGAACCTGTCGTAGTGAGAGTGAGAACCTAGCCAACAACCGGATGAGCAGGGGGGAGTGATGGAACGCATAAAGCTAACGCCTGAAAAGGTGAAGATATGAAAGTGTTGGACGCGTGCTGCGGCAGCCGAATGTTTTGGTTTGATCGAGAGGATGAGCGAGCGGTGTTTATGGACACTCGGCAAGAATCTCACGAATTGAAAGATAAGTCGTCGAAGGGTGGGAGCCGTATGCTGGTTGTCGATCCAGACATGCGGGCGGATTTTACCGCTTTACCGTTTGCGAACGAGTCATTTTCGCTCGTGGTATTTGATCCCCCGCACCTTATCGGCAACGGCCGGTCTGGGTGGTTAGCGAAGAAGTACGGCAAACTCGAAGTGAATTGGAGGGATGATTTGCGGGCTGGATTTGCTGAGTGTTTTCGCGTCCTCAAGGGAGATGGAACGCTGGTCTTCAAGTGGAACGAAGAGGATATCGCCGTGTCCCAAATCGTATCTCTGACGCCCTACAAACCGTTATTCGGGAACCGGTGCGGGAAGAGAGCGAAGTCACATTGGATTGTATTCCTGAAAGCCTATTAGCCGCCCTCCAGCGTGGGCGGACACAGAAAGGGACGAGATGATGTGGCATCCAGACCAAGACGTGAACACGGCGCGCATTCTTCTACTCATCGCTCTCATCCTATGTTGGGAGCCGTGGAAAAACCCGGCGCCACAACCGGGGCCGGCGCCGTACCCCGCGCCTTACCCGGCGCCGTATCCATCACTGATCGGCTAAAAGGAGACGAATCATGAGCCACATCCCTCAGTGTAATTGTTCGCAGTGCATCGCGTATCGACAGCACGCCGTTCGAAAAGAGCGAGATGAGATAGTAGCTAATGCGTTTGTAGAGTCCGTGAAAGAGGCAATGACACTGCCAAAGCGCGGGACGTTACCGCCTCATCCAACGGACCGATACGCCGGGTTTAACGAGTTGCTGAAAGAGATTAAAGCCCTGCACGATTCCAAAGGCGCGGATTATGAAGGGTCCGGAGTGCCCTACGCCAATCTCCGCGCCTCTGAGGAATGGGGGGTGCCGGCGTGGGTGTATGCGATGCTGCGGTGTGAAGAAAAAATGCGCCGGTTGAAGACGTATGCGAAAGGATCAGCACTTCAACATGAAGGGGCGCGTGATTCGCAAATTGATATCGCGGTGCTGGCGCTCATTTCGATTGTGTTGAGAGAGGACGCGGGGCTGTAAACCACGGAACGAAAGAAAGGATCTCATTCATGACCACGTACGAAGTTACCATTCACGAAGTGAAAGCCGACGGATCAAAAATTAAGGTGTATGAGCAATCGATCCCCACGACCGTTGGGGATGTGCGAGAGATCACGCGGCAAGTGAATGCCATTGTACAGAACACACGAAAATAAAGTGCGCCTCATATCGAGGCGTGACGGAGAGATCCTCGCCCGGTAGAGCGGGGTCGGTGCAGGGGAATCCGCCGTCGTATGGCAGATGCCGCGGCGGGTTCCCTCCAAAAATAAAACGCTATAAAGGCCGAACATGAAACGGATTACGGAACGAGATTTGATTCGAACGGTTGCCGAAGCCTGGGACGCGCAGCACTCGATTAACATCAAAGGCGTGGACTCGCACGCGACCGAAGAACAACTTGCCATTTCGAAACGATTGCACGCAATGAATTTGAATAAAGTCAAAGCATCGACAGTCAACAAAGTGATCGGCAACGATTTATGGACGCGCGTCAGGTGTGAAGAGTGTGAGAAAGACGTGGAACAAGTCGTCGCGTTGTACGGAAGCTGGTCAGATACGGCCGTCGAAATCTGTGAATCCTGTCTCAATCTCGCCAAGCGCGTGATTCAAGGAAAAGTCCAATGAAGCGGTACGTCTTAGGCATCGACCCCGGAGTGCGCGGCGCCTTGGCGCTGGTGGAAACCGTCAAAGAGCTTCCACGCGTCAAAGTGTTCGATATGCCGATCCGGACGTACTACATTAACGGATCAGGGCGCGCCCGCATTGAAGAATCGACCCTCAACCAGTGGTTTGCGACGCATGCGCCGTTCATTGAGTGCGCGGTGATGGAAGAGGTTCACGCAATGCCAAAGGATGGGCCGGTACAAGCCTTTACCTTTGGGTATGCGAACGGACTCATCAAAGGGATGCTGACAGCGTATAACGTGGCGGTACAGATGATCAGCCCCGCGGATTGGAAAAAACCGTTTGGGTTGTCGAGTGATAAGAATCGAAGCCGACTCGTCGCCTCGCGGTTCTTCCCACAAGACGACGCACAGTGGTCACGGAAGATTTATGATGGGCGCGCGGAAGCCGCGTTGCTCGGCATTATCGCCTTACAAACACGGGGGATGTGATGTCTGAAATGTCTGCGAGTGAACATGAGGTTCACGCACGATTAGCTGCGAGAGAGGTCGAGGTAGACGAACTGCGCCGGCAAGTGAAGGAACTTGAACACGCAAATAAAGAGTGGAGGGAGAAATCAAATAAGGAAAGCATGGTAGCCAACGAACAGCGAATGAAATTGAGCGCCCTTGAAAACCAAGTGCAAAGCGCCGAGTACCGATTGAACGAGTTCAAAGACGCAGTCCTGACCGTGGTTCTGGAACTGGCGAGAGAGTAGCGATGTGGAGTACACCCTTTTTCCGTACCAACAACAAGGCGTCGAATGGCTCTTAGATCAGGATCGGCAACGATGGGCATACTTAGCGGACGAACCGGGGTTGGGGAAATCGGCGCAATGTTTAGAAGCCCTCAATCGATTGAAGCCGCGCGAAGCTTTGGTGCTCTGTCCAGCGATCGCGCGCTTGAACTGGTTTGGGGAAGCGGAGAAGTTTTTACGCGTTCCATGTTCGCTCACCGCGTATTCATTCAACACCACGTTTGTCGAGCGAGAGAATCCAAAGCAACGAAAAGTGACACCGCGCAAAGAACTGTTGCGCCCGTGGCCGGTGATCATCATCGACGAAGCGCACTATTTGGCGAACCTGTCGGCACAACGCACGAAAGCGGTGTATTTGCACATCGCCCAATACGGCGCGAAGGTGTGGTGCTTATCTGGGACGCCGGCGAAGAAGGACGCGGGGGATATGTATACGTGGCTCCGCGCCTCGGGCTTGATCACCTGGAATTACGAGCAATTCATCGCGCGATTTTGTGTGGTGAGAGAGACCAAGTACGGGCAACAAATTGTCGGATCGAAGAACATTCCAGAGCTTCGCGCCCTGTGGTCGGCGTCGATGCTGAGACGCAGAAAGGCGGACGTGCTTCCTGATCTTCCACCCCTCATGTTTTGTGATATTGAAGTCGAGCCCGGACCCGTGGACGCGGAGAAATGGTTTCCACAGGTGATCGCCGGGCAAGAGCCGTTGAATGCGTTGCTGCGTCGCATTGAAGAACAAAACGCCGTGATGAAACACATCCTCGATAACGTAACGCGCCAGAGTGTGGAAGAGGGGGCCGTGACGGACGTGTTTCAACCCTTGGAACACGCGCACCAAGAGAGTCGGCAATGGATCGAGTTGCAAAAGGTTCCGCCGGTGGCTGAACTGATCGCCGACGAATTGGAGCACAAACACTATAAAAAGATCGTGATCTTCTGCTATCACAAATCCGCGATTCACGAATTACGGATACGGCTGGCGCGGTTTAATCCGACGTTTATCGATGGATCTGTGAATAGTCCGGTTGTCCGAAAGCATCGCGAAACGCAGTTTCAGGAAGATCCGAATTGCCACATCATGATCGGGCAAATCGATACCATGGGCGTGGCGATCACCCTCACCGCGGCGTCGGAGGTGGCGGTGATTGGGCCAAAGTACACGCCCACGGATAATACGCAAGCGGTGTTGCGCGTGCATCGCATCGGGCAGAAGCGGCCGGTTCGGGTGCGGTTCTTTTACATCGACAACGGCAGCGATAAGAAGCTCCAAAAAACGTTGATGCGGCGGACACAAGACCAAGCGGAGATGTTCGACCCGTTCATTCTGGGCAGTATGGGACGTATTCAAAATCCTTTGGAGGGCTTGTGATGATCGCCATTCTTGCCGAGTCGTACCACGAAGTGACCACGTTCGTACAACGAAAGCATCTCATGCCGGAGTCGTACGTGTGGTGCAACACGGTCGACAAAATACGCGCGTTGCGACGGGTGGATAATGTGTCCTTCTTCCGGATCGGACAGTGGTATGAACTCTCGCCGCAAGTGATTCGGGAATTTGACAAGATCGATATCGAATATAATCGAGAACGAAACAACATGGAAAGGGGGTGACACGATGGGCTTCGACGAATGGCTGACGATCGGGCTTGCCATGGGGATAGCGTGCTTGCCGGTTATGCGTCGATGGCAACTCACAGTCGCAGGATTTGGGGAATCGAAGTACAGCACGGTATGGACGCGATCACAACATTTTTCAACCAACAGGAAAGAAGGGAGCACACAGACATCATGGTAACAGTCACGATTCAAGGCGACGATTGGGATGACGTACAAGCGAACGCGGCCGAGATGTTCGGCACCACCTACGTGCAGGCGCCAAAAACTGGCCGGCAAGGGCGCCAACCGAAGAAGGGAGTCCCGCCGCCGGCAGAAACCTTTCAAACGTCCGACGCTACAAGCCCTGGGGCATCCGTTCAACAAGAGTCCGGATCCGGTACGGGGGAGGCTCCAGTTTCCGCGGCTCCGGTTGCTCCAGCGGCCCCGGATGTGGTGTCCATCGATGCAGTAAAGGATGTGGTCAAGAAATACATGGCGAAACATGGGCTCGCGAAAGCAGCCGCGATCGTCCAAAAGATCACGGGCAAGGAAAAATTGGCCGAAGCCCCGGAAGACACCTACGCCGCGCTCATTGCGGCCTGTAATAAGGAGCTGTGATGGCGAACGATAAGCCAATTAAAGTGGATGACTACGTTCTGAATATGGAAGGGTACGTCTTCCAGGTGAAAGCAATCGACGGCGACATGGTTGTATTGTACGGCGTGGTGACGAATAATGGGGCGTCGTTCAACACGAAACACGTGAGTGATCGACGAAAGGCAAAACTGCAAAAAGTTTCAGCCTCCTTCGTCACCGCCCTGAAAGGAACGCCCTAACCATGGCGAAGAAGAAATCACAACCACACGCGACGACGGAGTTGATCGTCATCGATCCGTTGACGACGATTCCATCCGCGCCCCGGCCGGAACATTCGCCGATTGGGGCGTCCAGTATGCACCGCTGGGCTGAGTGTCCGGGGAGCGTGAAGCTGTCCGAGGGGATCCCGAGTATCACCAGTCCGTACGCGGAAGAAGGAAACAAAGCCCATGAGCTTGGTGCCACATGGCTACGCGGCAACGGCAAGGCTCCGGAATGTGACGATGATGAGATGCTAGAACACGTGAAAGTGTATGTCGATCACGTGTTCTCACATCTGACGGCGGATGCGATGCTGTTCGTCGAACACGGGTTTGATCTCTCCGAGATTTACCCCGGCGCCTACGGTACCAACGACGCGGCGGTGTATGTGCCGAGTCAAAAACTGTTGTACGTGGATGATCTGAAGTACGGGGCTGGAAAGTATGTGAAGGCCCTGAACAACCCGCAACTCAAGTACTACGCACTCGGGGCCATGCTGGAATTGCAGAAGCACGGCCACGCGATCGACACCATTATCATGTCGATCGTGCAACCGCGGTGCATGACGAACGAAGGGCCGGTGCGATCCCACACGATCGACGCCATGGACTTGTTAGAGTTCGCGGGAGATTTGGTGGTGTACGCGCGACGGACGGCGGAACCGGACGCCCCGTTAAAAGTGGGGGATCACTGCCAGTTTTGTCCGGCGATGCATCTCTGCCCCGAGATTCACAAGGTCAAGCAGATGGTCGCCAAGTCGGAGTTTGCGGAGGGCGTTCCGGCCGAAGGGACGGTACCACAGGACACGCTTGTGCAAGCCTTGCAAGCGGTTCCGTTGTTAAAGGCGTTGATCGAACGCATCGACGCCTATGCCTACGCCGAGGCGCGGGCGGGGCGGGCGCCGGCCGGATACAAACTGGTCGAGAAGCGGCCGACGCGCAAATGGCGAAATGACGAGACGGTGGCCCTTGAATTGGGTAAGCTGGGACTCACGTCAGACGACTTGTTCGAACCTCGGAAACTGAAGTCTCCAGCCCAGATGGAAAAGATTCCCACCCTCAAAAACAATAAAGAATTGTTGGAACCGATGATCGTGAAGGAATCCAGCGGCCTGGTGCTGGTCCCGAACGAAGACAAACGGCAGGCGTGGAAGGCCGAGGCAAAAGATGAGTTCAAGGCGATTGCGCCACCTGTGGAAGAGATTACGGTGGACGTGATCGACTTTCTAGAGGCCCCGGTGATTGTCGATCCGTTTTCGTAGCCATGGGCTACACCGATGCACGGCCGGATGTTCGTGCACACACATACCAATTCACCTATTTACTTATGTGGAGGTTTCTATGAGTGACACAGTGATGACCCCGAAGTTCCGCGTGTCGTTCCCCGATGTATTCCGTCCCGGTAAAGCTGACGATCAAGGCAAACAGAAGTACGGGCTTACGATGCTGTTTGAACCGGGAATGGATCTTACGGGATTGAAAGCGGAAGCGATGCGCGCGGGCAAGGAAAAATGGGGCGCGGACGAAACCAAGTGGCCGAAGGGTTGGAAAAATCCATTCAAGGAACAGGGCGATAAGTCCTACGACGGGTACGTGGCCGGCGGAAAGTACATCTCCGCAAAGTCCAGTCAAAAGCCTGGACTGGTGAACGCAAAGAACGAGGATATTATCGAGGAATCAGAATTTTACGCCGGATGCTATGCGCGCGCCACGGTGAAAGCCTTCGCGTACGAAGCGCGGAACGCCTCGGGTGCGGTGATCAGTCGCGGGATCGGCTTCGGGCTGCATAACATTCAGAAACTTGGCGATGGCGATCCGTTCAGCGGCCGCATTGCGGCATCCAAAGAGTTCACCCCTGTTGAGCCGGCGGGCGCAGGTGCGGGCACGAGTTCCGCGGACGCAAAAACGGCCGCGGATTTGTTTGGATAGGGGCTAAGGACCACACCAAAAAGAGGGAGAAAGTCGCGGTGTCATCGCAAGATGGCGCCGCACTTTTTACGCGATGATCATCCACGGCGATTTCGAAACCCGTAGTGAAGTGGAATTAAAAGATGTGGGCCTGGACGTGTACGCTCGGCATCCGAGCACCGATGTGTGGTGTTTTGCATGGGCGATCGATGACGGAGAGCCAGATATTTGGTTTCCAGGGATGTCAGCGCCGGCACTCGCGTTTTCGTTCAGGTTTGAGAGTGCGAAGTTTTACGCCCACAATGCGCAGTTTGAGCTCGCGATTTGGAATCACATCATGGTCCCTCGATACGGCTGGCCGGCGCTTTCAGTCGAAAGAACGCGATGCACTATGGCGATGGCCTACGCCATGTCGCTTCCTGGGTCCTTAGAAAACGCATCCGCCGCCCTCGGATTGACGCAACAAAAAGATATGGCCGGGCATCGGCTCATGATTCAGATGTCCAGGCCGCGCGGGTATGACGAGGCGGGAAAGCCCATCTGGTGGGACGATTACGATAAGCAGATGCAACTCCATGAATACTGTAAGCAGGACGTACGAACGGAGCAAGCCTTATGCACGCGGCTTCTCCCGCTGTCTGACCAAGAGCAAAAGCTCTGGGTCCTCGATCAAAAGATCAACAATACTGGAGTGTATGTCGATCGGACGGCGGTAGAGCGGGCGATCACTGTTGTGAAGCGAGAAACCGATCGATTAAATGAAGAACTGTTCACCGTGACGGAGGGGTGCGTCAGTTCGACAACCGAAGTCGCGGCCCTCACGAAATGGATACGCGAGCGCGGAGTCGAGATCGATGGGCTAGCCAAGGCGGATGTGATCGACGCCTTGAAACTGGATGATGTGCCGCCGGATGTGCGGCGCGCACTGTTGATCCGGCAAGAGGGCGGGAAAACATCGACGGCGAAATTGAAAACCGTCTTGGAAATCCTCGGCGATGATAGCCGCGCGCGGGGGTTGTTGCAGTATCACGCGGCGGGTACGGGGCGCTGGGGCGGGCGGAAGTTACAACCGCAGAATATGCCGCGGCCGTCGATTCCTCATGACGTGGTCGAGCAAGTGATCGACACCTTGACCACCTGTACCCCGGATGAAGCCCATTCGATCATCACCACGTTGTTTGATAATCCGTTGACGGTGATTTCAGATTGCTTGCGCGGGATGATTTGCGCGGCACCGGGGAAGGTGTTGATGTGTTCGGACTTCGCCAACATCGAAGGTCGGGGGCTCGCGTGGATTGCCGGGGAGCAATGGAAGTTGGACGCCTTCAAAGCCTACGACGCAGGGATGGGCCCGGATATCTATAAACTCAGCTACGCGAAGTCCTTCCGGATCCCTGTAGAACAGGTGACGAAGGAAAACCGTTTCGTCGGGAAAGTCCAAGAGCTGGCCCTTGGATACCAAGGGGGCGTCGGCGCGTTTCAGACCATGGCGAAAGCGTACCGTGTGGTGGTGTCGGATGACCGTGCTGAAGAAGTGAAAGTGGCGTGGCGTGAGGCGCATCCGAACGTGGTGAATTTCTGGTACGCGATTGAATCCGCGGCGAAAGACGCCGTGCAACGCCCTGGCCTTGTTAGCTACGTCACGGTGAAAAAGGCTGAACTGGCGTTTCTTGTCAAAGGTTCATTTCTCTTCTGCAAACTCCCATCCGGCCGCGTGCTCACCTATCCCTACCCCAAACTCAAGCCCATCATGACGCCCTGGGGCGAGGAAAAAGAACAGATCCACTACATGAGCGTCGACGGCAAAACAAAGAAGTGGCAAGAAACCCACACGTACGGAGGAAAACTCACGGAAAATGTGGTACAAGCCTTGAGCCGCGATATCCTGGCAGAAGCCATGACTCGATTAGATGCCGAAGGGTACCACATTGTGTTGCACGTCCATGATGAAATCGTGGCGGAATGCGACGAACACCGAAACAATTATCTGTCGTTGTTTGAAGCCTTTATGAAACAAGTTCCGAAATGGGCGGCGGGATTGCCGATCGCCGTTGAGGGATGGGTGGGTAAACGTTATCGTAAATAATTTTCGATACAAGTATCTTTCTAAACGGAGACACGTTCATGGATGACATTGATTTGGCAAACGAACACAATGCACGATTTCAAGACGCGGTGATTCGCAATCGCCCGAAGCCCCGCCCGATTCCGGCCGGAAACGGACAGTGCTTCTACTGCCTTGACACGGTAGAAGGCGATCGCCGATGGTGTTCCCCGCTGTGCCGGGACGCTTGGGAAAGGGAGCGATGACTAGCCTAGAATGGGCGCTCCGGCTCGCGGCGCTGGGGTTCTACGTGTTCCCGATTGTGGCCGGGAGAAAGGACCCCCCGGCGCTCAAGGGGTGGCAAGATGCGGCCACACGGGATGAAGATAGGATTCGCGAATGGTGGTTTTTGGACCCCGATTTTAACATCGGCATTTTTACAGGGCGATTTGGAGAGAACAGGGCGTTACTTGTTGTCGACGTTGACGTAAAGGGAGGAAAAAATGGATTCGAAGAATTGTTGCGGCATGAACTTGAAGGACGGGAACTGCCCCAAACCCGAAGTCATTCTACTGCGACAGGAGGCCGGCACCTGTTCTTTAGCGTGCCTACACCCGTGCGTCAAGGCGCAAACGTTATCGGTCCAGGTCTTGATATCCGAAGCCAAGGTGGGTACGTGGTTGCACCGGGTAGCCGCCTTCCCACCGGAACCTACGTTGAGCACCTCGCCCACCCCGTGGCCCCGGCCCCTCAGTGGCTTGTCGACGCCTGCGGCTCCGGAGAACGAGCCATACAACGAGTCGGACACGCTTCCGTAACTCCGGCGGTTCCGATCAACCATGACGCCGCGAACGCGCGCGGATTATGGTATCTC
>CAZFDL010000003.1:38565-44556 GCA_964517905.1 uncultured Anaerolinea sp.
GCCTTCGCCGAGGCGCCCATCGAAGCGGGCAAAGAGTTGCACCCCTATGCCAAGATGAACCTGGACCACGCCTTTGTGGTGGCTGGGGGCGGAGCGCATATTCTGTGGGAAACGTCAGATCAGCACCTTAACGGCACGGTTGAACATTTAGATATCGGGGCGTTCAAAGCGAAATGGGCGCCCTACAAAATCCGCATCGGCAAATCAGAAAAGCCGATCGCGAGTGAATGGATGGAATGGAAAGGGAGGCGGTCATACGATGGGATCATCTTCTCACCGGGGCAAGAAAAGGAAGTCTCAGTTGGGGTCAACGGCTCCCGAAAAACTTATTTCAATCTCTGGCGAGGGTTTACGTGTGCCCCCGCCCCTGCGGGAGCTACTCATTCGTCTCTCGATCAATTTCTTGAACACACCCGGCGCAATGTGTGTGGGGGTGATGACGCTCTCAATCGATGGTTGCTCGGATATTTTGCGCATCTCGTACAACGTCCATGGGAGAAACCGTTGGTTGCGCTGGTCTTTCGTGGAGGGAAAGGAACAGGTAAGAATGCGTGTATCGAGCGAGTCGGATCGTTACTTGGTCGACATTTCTTGCTTACCAGTAACCGGCGGTACTTGGTCGGAAACTTCAACGGACACCTTGAAAACTGTTTAATGTTCGCCTTGGATGAAGCCTTCTGGTCCGGAGATAAACAAGCTGAAGGGGTACTGAAGGATCTGATTACAGGGAGGGATCATGTCATTGAACATAAGGGAAAAGAACCGTACTCCGTTGCTAATAAAACTCGGGTGGTCATCATTGGAAACGAAGACTGGCTCATCCCTGCTTCCCATGACGAACGACGTTTCGCATTTTTTGATGTGGGCGACGGCCGTAAGCAAGATCGGGCTTTCTTCCAGGGGATGCGGGAAGGCATGGAGGCCGGAGGTTATCCTGTGTTGTTACGATTCCTCTTGGATTACGACCTTACCGGCCTTGATTTCAACAACGCGCCGGCGACGACCGGGCTCGCCGATCAAAAGCTCCACAGTATGAATCCGTTTTATCAATGGTGGCATCGCTGTATTAGCGAGGGGCGGATTGTGGGCAGTGAGTTTGAACAATGGCCGGAGACGATCGAGTGCGAGCGGTTTAGCTTAGCCTTTCAACGCCACACAAAAGATCGTAGAATTACGCTGTGGATGCACGAAGACGCGAGGATGGGGAAGCTCTTAAAAACCTGTGCGCCGTCCGTGACGCGCACCAAAGAACGAGAGGGGGTGGGAACCGGCTACATCTACAAGTTGCCGTCGATTCAGCAGTGTCGAAAAGAATGGGGCGCGTTCATTCAACACTCGGGACAATGGGAGGATTGACACGATGACTTGTCAACGCTGTTTTGGACGGCTGCGTATGGCGAAGTTATGGGATGACATGCTGAAAGTCGATGTGTGGTCGTGTAGCTGTATCAATTGCGGAGACGTGATTGATCGAGTGATTTTAAAGAACCGCGCGACTCAACGTGGGGGCGTTGATAACTGTACGGCCGTGGCTAAGGCGTCGTGTCGATCCTGACACTCATAGTACAGTTGGGCCACATCCACCAGGGTCCGGAGGATCGCTTCTCCGGACCCGTCAGCGAGTTCCGGAAGGTTCGGACAGGGCGTCAACAGACTCGGGGGCAACGGGGCGCGATCCGGTAAGAGCGGCGTTTGCGAGGCGCACGCCGTCACCATCCAAACACACCCCCACATACAAAGGCCGATCCACCACCCGCTCGACTTCTTTCGTAATGGTGCGGTATTTAATTTCAATTCGTGCATGAGCCGTCTCCAATTTGGTTGCGGCGTCATTGGCTTGACGCATCGCGGCTTGTTCTCTCGTGGTTGACTCGATCATGAGTTCTTGGATCTTCTGATTACAGACCCGCCGGCCATCAAACCTCCCTTTGAGGTAGGTTCCAACGAACGCACTGACCGCCAGCGCGGCGATAATCAGATATCCATAGATCGATGGGGGGCTCATAAGTTCGCCTTCCAGAGCGCCAGGAAGAGGCGTTTCAACCACCCTTTCCCGTACCGCTCGAATGCTGCGGTCGAGGAATACCGCATTCCCCGCAACGCAAGGTACAGTGAACAGATGTCGGGAAGTGGGAATTTTCCTACGGCCGATAGTGTTTGAGGCCCGATCACGCCGTCATCTTCAACCCCGAGCGCCGTTTGTAAGAGTCGAATTGCCGGGCTGATCCCTTGGTTTACCGCGGCGTCAAACACGAAACAACTCAGCGGCCACGGAAGCGCATCGCCGGCGACGAACTCCCAATAGTCCCGGCGGTAGATTCGCTTGGCGTCGTCCAAGGTGAGGGAGGGGATATCGAGGTACGGATAGGCCCGTTTCGAAATCCCGTACTTCGTCTCGCCCCCGCGGTCTTTGGGGTCGTTTGAGTACCCCCCTTCGGCGCCGATGACAATTTCGAAGGCCCGATCAAAAGACACCGGGAGGCCCATCCTTTTTCGAGTCCGTCGGCTCTTGAGCGAGATCAAGTTTCCGACTCATAAATTGCTCCATCTTTCCGATTAATCGACCGCCCATATGACCAGCGACGCCGACAAAGAACGCCGTCATAAACTCGCTGAACTCCGCGGCTTGGCACATCCAAAAGGTTAATAGCCCAGTAAACCCGGCGATGAACATATCGCCGATCAACTCTGTAAAATTAAACCGTGCTACTTGGCCGAGCCGAACTTTCTGTATGTAGTTCGCCACCCCGCCGCCGATTGCGAGCGCGATGACCCATGAGTACGTCAAGGCCGCGATCCCAGTGACGGTACGCGGCGATTCAATCAGTGGGTTATCCATCCCCCATACCCCCCTTCTCATTTCGCGAGCCATCCGGTAACCTCTTTAGACTGCGGAGCCCCCGTCAATCCGAAACCGTTGTGCGCCCGCATACACCATGAGGTTCCGGTCCCCGGTGCCGTTGTCATCGACGATGATCAATCCATCTTGCGTCGCCCCTGCCGCTGGAAGGCTGGCCCGAGCAACGACCGGAAGGCCATACACCCCAAACATGGTGGAGCCAGACTCCAGCGTGCCCGCGTTATGGGCTGATCTTGTCCCACTCGTCGCCACCACATTACACAGGAAATCCGCGGTGGAGTGATTGGCTCCGGTATTTCCCGTGATCACACAGTCGTCCATTGCATCGAACTCGAACCCGCGGTTTTGTGTGCGGGAGCCTCCTGAGCGCGTATCACCCGCCGTATTCCCCATGACTGTGCATTTCTTACTGTTGCCCGCGCCGGTATAGAGGCCGGTCCCGAAGACGAAGCCCGACCTATTCACCCCCGATGTGCCGTTATCCCAGGCGTGATTTCCGATGATCGAGACGTTCTGACAACTCGTGAACATCGCCCCGCGTTGAGTGTTTCGCACAAAGAGATTGCCGCTCACGTTGCCCTGCGCCATCCCGAAGATCCCCCCGTGGACGCCATTGCCTTCACAGAGATTACCTTCGATCGTGGCGTTCTGGATGCCGAGTTCCGAGCCTGCATAGGCGGCTTCGATGTGCGCCCGGATGCCGTATTCTCCGTTATTGCGGAACATAGACGATCGGATCGTGGTCCGACGCGCGATGCCGAGCTGATTCACCCCCTCGCCGGTATCCGCCGCGTATTTCAGATCAATTCCGTCGACTGTGTTCCCTTCGCAATTCACACCGTCAACAAGGACGTACTCCCCGCACACATACATGTCGATGCCGTTGTTGGAGTTGTCGTGATAGTGCCCTCCGAGGATCTCGATCTCCCGTGCAAAGGCGTAGAGCTTAATCCCATCGCCCCCTGTGGCGGCGTGGCTCTTGACGCCAATGAACGTCGCTTTGGTGACTTGTGGACCAGTAATCGTCAAAGGTTGATATCCCATGAGAATGTTGCGCGTACAGGCGGTGACTTCGACGCCACTTTGCACGGTAATGTCGGTCGCATTGTTGCCCGCCCAAATCCCCGAATAGAGGGTGTCAATTTTGATGCGATCGATATAGGTTCGCGATGCTCCGTGGATCAGAATCCCCGCCGTATTTTTTCCTCCGACCGATGCCGCGCCGGTGATCCGGCCTCCAATAATTTTCACGCGGGCGCCCGTGACTTTGAACGCCGCGAGGACGTTGACGGTTGCGTGGACGTTGGCCGTGCCGGTGCCTGCGATCGTTGAGATGTCAAGCACGGCCCCCGAGTCTAACCACCACGTTACATCGTCGGCGGAACTGAGAATCTCAGCGTTAAGTTTATAGGCGCCAGAAGGAATGTAGATCGTTTTGTACAGGGTTGATGTTGCGGCAGCGGTATGTGCGTTGGCGAACGCCGTCGAGTCATCAGCCACTCCGAGGCCGGTCGCGTGGAAATCCCGCACGTCGATGAACGGGGAGAGTTTCGTCCATTGTACGCCGGTGTCCATCCAAATCCCGCGCACTGAATCCGTGACTTTGCGAAGGGATCCCGCAGCGCCAGGGGCGGGGAGTCCTGCATAGGTGGACTCCGTTAATTGGGCGATCGACGTAACCATCCCGGTAGGGGTTTGCATCATCGTGGGGTTTCCGTCGCCGTCGAAGCCAAGATAGCGGGATGCTCGAACTACTTTGGCGGGCAGATTCCCAATGTTCGCCGAATCGCCATCGGGTTGGGTCATCGTACGGTCAACGCGATCGATCAACCGTTGTGCAATCATGGTCAATCGATCTAAGGGGGATTCGATGGACGCCTTGACGGGGATCTTTTCGTTTTCAACGAGGACGACTTGTTGAAGCGCCGCCACATCACGATACACCGTAATACTCACTGTAGAGGCGGGCGCCGATACCATGACGACGCTCCCCCCGGTCGGGTAGTGGCCGAGCGCGTCTTGCGCGCCGGTAACGGTGTAGTGGGTCGTCAGCGCTTTGATTGTTTGCGCGCCTGTTGCGAGAATCGTTTCGATCACTACGAGATCGTCGACGCTGTGAAAGGGGAACTCGATCGGAATGAGCGTTGAGATCCCATTCCCTAGCAACGTCGTACGATTCAGTCGATTCGAGATCGTCATGGTTCACCTAGAATTTCTGCAAGTTCGCGCATTGCGTCATTTCCCACCTTTGCGAGTTCGATCATACGGTAGTAAATCGAATCGATCAATTGACGTTTATCTTCCGGCGAAAAGTCCGGGTTCTTATAGATGAGGCGCACCAGTTGAGACTGCTGTGTGAGCGTGTCACGAATTCCGGCCATCTCGTCCCACGCACTCGGGTCGATGTTCTGCACGCGGTCAAACGCGTCGAGATCGCCCTGTTTGGCGAGTTCCATTTTCGTGTCGAAGACCCGTTTCTTCGCGTAGTAGTCATCGTAGAAATCTTGAATGGATTGCGCCGAGGCCGAGGGGTATCGCACCACGAACGCCTTGATCACCGGCAAATCGGACAAGGTTTCCAGCGGCTTGACCGGATCGGGGAGCACGCCGGATTCCCGTAGGGCTTTATCAGCCAGTTGTAAGGTGTACATGCCAAGCCCGCCCGTCCATGATCGCACGTAATTTTCAACCAGGATCGGGGTGGAGAGCGCCCGCGCCACGCCCCCGATAAACGTATCTTCATCGCGAATCGAGCGTTCACGCAGGCCAGGGAAGGCGCCGAGGATTTGCCCGAGGGCTTTCGCCGTCTCCGTGGTGTACTCCGTATATTGATACTCAGGGAGCAGCTTTTCTTGCGCTGCGGGAATCAACGGCGCGCCGGTGAAGAGCGATCGATTCGCGAATTGATCGACGATCGGCGCCGCAACCGTGGGAATCATGTTCGGAAAGAACGCCGAGATAAACGACTTTTCTAAGTCCTTCATTGCGCCGGGGTGATCGGATTCGTAGGCTTCCATCATGCGTTCGGGGATGCTGCCGAACATGATGCCGGCTGAGTGTGGTTTCGGGATCCTATAGATATGGTCTTCAGTGAACACAATCCAGAACAGATCTTTCTGCCATCGGGGGAT
>CAZFDL010000004.1:0-1988 GCA_964517905.1 uncultured Anaerolinea sp.
ATTCGTTCCGCGAGGCAAACGCATCGTCACAACATCCCTGCCTCGTCCACGGAGTTAATTGGAAGAGAAGCAGAACTCCAAAAAATGCGTCAGCGATTGGCAGACCCCGCCTGCCGACTCGTCACAGTGACGGGTCTCGGCGGCGCAGGCAAGACGCGTCTCGTTCAGGAAGCCGCGCGTTCGTGCGCGGACATATTTATCAACGGCGCGTGGATGATTCCGCTGGCAGCGGTGGACTCGCAGGGATTGATCCCCGCCATCGGGGAGGTCTTCGATTTTCCGTTCACCAAAGGCGACGCGAAGAAACAACTGCTTAATTATCTTCGCCAAAAAGAAATCTTGCTGGTGCTCGACAACTTCGAGCATTTGATCGAATCGTCTACGCTGGTGACGGAGATTTTGCTAGCCGCACCCGACGCCAAGATTCTCGTCACATCGCGGGAGAGACTCGACCTCCACGGCGAATGGGTGGTGGAGCTCTCTGGGCTGGCTGTCAACTCAACGGAGGCGGATCAACTTTTCGTCCAGAGCGCGAAGCGTGCGCGGGCGGAGATTCAGTTTGGGGAGAAGGAACTAGCCGCAGTCGCAGACATCTGCAGTCTGGTCGGAGGTCTCCCGCTAGGAATTGAAATCGCGGCGGCGTGGGTCCGCTCGATGACGGCAGAGTCGATTCGGGAAGAAATTCAAAAGAGTTTGGATTTTCTCGCTTCGACGCGGCGCGATGTCCCCGAACGGCAACGGAGTCTTAGGGCGGTTTTTGAATCTTCATGGGCAAGATTGAGCGATGCCGAACAAAAAACATTCGCGGCTTTGTCTGTCTTTCTCGGCGGGTTCACGCGTGAGGCGGCAGAAGCAGTGGCGGGCAATTTCGATACGCTGTTGGATAAGTCGCTGGTGCGTCGAAACGGCGAGCGGTTCGAGTTGCACGAAGTGACGCGGCAGTTTGCCGAAGAAAAATTGCGCGCCAATAAAAAGGCGCACGACGCGCATGCGGCATATTTTGCGAAGTGGGCAGGCGAGCGGGCGCAATGGAACGAACGCGCGTCATTTGCGGTGATGCGGAATGATTTTGAAAACGTGCGCGCTGCGTGGATGTGGGCAAGCGAACAAAAAGATGTCGCTTCGCTTTCGGGGTTGGTGCATTTCACCAAGCGCTATCTCGATATTCAGGGACGTTACCGCGAAGGTTTCGATCTGATGGAGCGCACATTGAAACAATTCGACGCGCCCAATAGCGCGGACGACCTGCCGCTCGATGAGCGCGGGAAATTGATCGTGAAGCTGCTCACGTACAAAGCATTGTATTTGGGCGATATGGGAAAACCCGATGAAACGCTTCCAACCCTGGAAACATGCCTTGCGTATTTCCAACGCGCGGGAGATCAGGCACAAATCATGGTCTGTTTGAATGCGCTGGGGATCGCCTCTCGTTTTGTGGGGCAGGAGGAGAAAGGTGCGGAATATTTTCGGCATCAATTGGAAATCGCGCGTAAACTGAATAATCTTCATGAGGAAGCTACCGCACTTAACAACCTTTGCACTGCCATGAATACCATGAAACATTTCGAAGAAGCAGAACAGATGTTGCATGAATGCCTTGCCATCCGGCGCGAATTAAATGATGAAGCGGGTATCTCCTCCACCCTCATCAACCTCGCGGTGGCTTTATACAACCAGGGGCGGTATACGGAAGAAAAGCCGTTGCTTAATGAAGCCATAGAAATCTCGCGCCGCATCAACCAACCCCGCAACCTTGCGGGGGCGCTCGGCAACCTTGGCTCGATCTTTCTCAAGGAGGGTCAGTACGGTGAGGCACTGAAATTATTCCAGCAGGGGTTGGAGACCCACCGCAACACAGGCTATCCTTATGGAATTGCAATCGCGCTGGATAATGTTGGCACGGCGTATTACTACCTGGGCAACGAACGCGAGGCGCTTTATTATCTGCGGCAATCAATCCGCGAAGCGCGCGACATCAAAGCGGACTT
>CAZFDL010000004.1:2088-40102 GCA_964517905.1 uncultured Anaerolinea sp.
CTTGAAGTAGGTTCTAAATTTCACCAATTGGTTCCATCTGATTCCATTTATTCAACTTGACAACTGACACCTGACACCCGATACTTGCACGATGTCACGCTGGCTTGACCCTCCCCAGGTGGACGCCTCGCCTCTCGCGTCCCTCAACCTGCCACCCCTCATCGCGCAGACTCTCATCCGACGCGGCATCACCAAACCCGACTCCGCACGCGCCTTTCTTCATCTTGAAGAAACACCATCGGCGCCGGTCCCTCATATCGAATCCGCCCTTGAAATCATCCGTCATTCCATCCAGCGCAAAGAGCGCATCTGCGTGTGGGGCGACTTCGACGTGGATGGCCAAACTTCCACCGCACTTCTTGTGCAGACTCTGCAATCCCTCGGCGCGGACGTGGTCTACTACATTCCCATTCGCGGGAAGGAAAGTCACGGCGTTCATGTTGAGTCACTCAAGCCCATCCTCGATAACGGAACCAAGCTTCTCATAACCTGCGACACCGGCATCACTGCCCACGAAGCCATTGATTACGCCAACTCACGCGGTGTTGATGTGGTTGTCACAGATCATCACGACTTGGGCGAAACACTACCCAAAGCAAAAAGCATCATCAATCCAAAACTCTTGCCAGCAGAACACCCGTTGAAAAACCTGGCGGGAGTCGGGGTTGCATATAAACTTGCCGAAGCGTTGCTGGACCCCCGATTATTGACAAGCGGCATTGCCTCGGCCCTCGACCATAGTTTATTGCCCGAGGACTTGCTTGACCTTGTGGCATTAGGATTGATCGCCGACGTTGCCATCCTTCAAGGTGAAACCCGAACCCTTGCGCGAAAAGGGATTCATCAACTTCGGAAAACAACTCGCCTTGGCTTGAGGGTGATCGCTGAACTTTCGAACACGAATCTCGAATCGCTAACCGAAGAAACCATAGGCTTCACATTTGCCCCGCGGTTGAATGCGCTCGGCAGACTGAGCGACGCCAACCCTGCTGTCGAATTACTAATTACCAGTAACTCGGCTCGCGCACGAGTCCTCGCCGCGCAAATCGAAGGACTCAACGCCCAGCGCCGATTGTTGACGAGTCAAGTGACCGATGCGGCCGAGGCACAGCTACGCGAGCACCCTGAACTGCTGACCGAACCCGCGATTGTACTTTCCCATCCGAACTGGCCGGGAGGCGTGGTGGGAATTGTGGCTAATCGTCTAGTTGAAAGGTACCACAAGCCCGCCATCCTTCTCACCGAATCGGAAGACGGAATGTTGCGTGGCTCGGCACGCTCGGTCGATGGTCTTCACATCACAGAAGCGATCGCCGCCCAAAAAGGGCTGTTGCTAAACTTCGGCGGTCACCCCATGGCGGCAGGAGTTTCGCTTCTAAAAGAGAATCTGGTTTCGTTCAAGCGGGGGCTGGGCAAAGCCATCGAGAAACAACTCGGCGAAATCGTTCGCGAGGAACCGACTCTTCAACTCGACGCATGGATCGAATTAAATGTAATCAATCATGAATTGGCAAACGCCATCGAAATGCTCGCCCCGTTCGGCGCGGGCAATCCAAAACTGACGTTTGCGACCCGGGGCGTAACCTTAAAGTCTGTGGCAGAGATCGGCAAGACCAGAGAGCATTTGCGCTTGGTTGTGGCAGATCAGGATGGAAATACGCAAAGTGTGTTCTGGTGGGGTGGAGCGGGCGAGGTGTTGCCGGAAACAGGTACTCAGATTGATATTGCGTATTCTGTTCGAGCTTCCACGTTTCGCGGGGAAAAGCAGGTCGCGGTGCAGTTCGAGGAGTTCCGTGGGGTGGAAGAAAAGTCTGTTGAAGTCCGTCCATCCAATCTCGATATTCGCGACCTGCGCCTTCAACCTCAAACTTTGAACCTTCAACCTTCAACCTTGATCTGGGCTGAGGGAGCAGATAAAGCTAAAGGAAGCTCTCGTTTTGAACTGCATGTTGCGGATGAGCTTGCGATTTACACGACCCCACCTTCGCCGGCGGAGCTGCGCGTTGCAATGGAGATTGTAAAGCCGAGAACTGTTTATTTGATGGCTGTGTCACCGCCAAAAGAGAAAACAGATGAATTCCTTGCGCGGCTGGCAGGGATGGTGAAGTTTGCGATTAAAAACAAAGGCGGGAAAGTTTCAGCGGATGACTTGGCGGTTGCAACCGCGCAACGCGTCCACGCGGTCCGCATCGGTCTGGAGTGGCTCGCGGCTGGTGGTCACGTGTCAGTTATCCACGAGGACGGAACGGTTCATTTATCTGTTGGGAATGGTGAGATAAATCAATATCTTCAGAAGGAATTGTACACTGCGGTGAGGGGTATCCTGGAGGAGACCGCGGCCTATCGCGAATATTTTTCGAGCGCGAAGATCGATAGCCTTTTCAACAACGATTAAACTATGGCGTGGGTGTGGCGGTCTTAATTACTTCAGGAACGATGATCATGTCGAGATTGACCGCGCCGCCCGAAATATGTGTGATCGTCACCGTGTGTGTGCCGTTGATGAGTATCGGGGAGATCCATTCGCTCTGCACGACCACCTCCGCGGATTCGTCGAGATCATATTCGAGCCCATCAAGGTTGATGCGGATCGTCCCCAATCCCGATCCCGATTGATAGAAGATGCGAATCTGTTCGCCGATGAATCGGAACGTTACTGAACTATCAAGCGCGTTCGAAACATGCAGGGTATTTTGAAACACGCCTGCCACGCCGGACTGTGCGATCCATTCGGACGTGTACGTGAATCTCTGATCGCTCTCGTCGTAGGTGCCGGGATTCAGCGGCGCGTTGGATGCGCTGGTAGGCGTGGAGGTCCGTGAGCCGGACGGTGTGCGTGTTCGCGTGGGAGAGGCGAGCGAGGCAATATCCTCGTCGGGCTCAGGTGTCGATGACGCGAAGGTGATCGGGGCTTCCGTAGCGGGAGGACCCTCGTCTTCTTCCGGCGTGGTTGTTGAGATCCCCGGCTCGGTTCCGAGGAACAGGTATTGAAATGGCGTGCTGGTTTCCTCCACTTCGGTCACCGCGCGGAATGTGCTGAGCCTCACCAGCAAAAGCACGAGGCATATGCCGAACAACGAAAATGCTCCGAGAAGGATTGGCAGGATCAACCCGCGATCGAATGTCGGTTTGTTTTCCATTTTCAAGTGTTTGTCTCTTTATCGGTGATGTCGAGCGCCTTGTCCAGGATCTCAAAGCCTTCGCGCAGTTGCTCCTCGGTGATGATAAGCGGCGGGATGATCAAAACGGTATGCCAATGTGTGTACAAGAACAAGCCGTTATCCAGACAATATTTTCTGAGCGCGTTCATGGCTGGCGATGACTCATTCCACCGCGTCATCGGCTCTTTTGTTTTTCTATCTTTCACCAATTCAAGGATACCGAACAGCCCGATCGAGCGGACATCGCCTACGGATGGGTGGGCTTCGCCGAGGTCGTTCAGCATCCGCTTCAAGACCGGACCCATGCCGGCTGCGCGCTGGACGATCTGATCGTCCCTCATCGCGCGGATGTTTGCAACCGCCGCCGCAAGCGATACCGGATGAGATGTGTACGTTAATCCGCTTTCGAATGGTGTGTCATTGAAAGCCGCGGCGATCTCCGGCTTCATGGCCACCGCGCCCAGAGGTGCGTAGGCGGAGGTGAGCCCTTTTGCCATTGTGATCATGTCCGGCGTCACATCCCAGTGCTCCACAGCGAACCATTTGCCGGTGCGGCCGAAGCCGCTCATCACTTCGTCGCAGATCATCAATATGCCATATTTGTCGCACAGCGCGCGCACGCCTTGCATGTAGCCCTGCGGCGGGATGATGACGCCGTTGGTGCCGGTCACCGATTCCATCAGAATCGCCGCGATGGATTCAGATCCCTCGTAGCGTATGATCTCTTCAAGGTGATTTAAATAATCGCGTGCAAACTCCTCCTCCGAAATATCCGGGTTGGTGCGGTGAAAGGTTGAACGGTAGCGAAACGGGTCTAGGAAGTGGACAACGCCGGTCATGAGATTCGGCTCCCATGCCACGCGACGCGGGTCGCCCGTCGCTGCCATCGCTCCGGCGGTTGCGCCGTGATACGAACGATAACGCGCGAGAATCTTGTGCCGCCCGGTATAACCTCGCGCAAGTTTGATCGCATTCTCGTTGGCGTCCGCGCCGCCAAGGGTGAATAGTATCTTGGACAGGGCTTGATGCGGTGTGACATCCGCAACGGTTTTGGCGGCCAGCGCACGGATCCTGGTCGTCATGCCCGGTGCGGCGTACGCCAGTTCCGCCGCCTGCTTCTGCATCGCTTTGATGATGCGCTCGTCGCCATGACCGATATTGACGCACATCGTCATCGAGTTGAAGTCGAGGTAACGTTTGTCATCCACATCCCAGATGTGTACGCCCTTTGCGCGTGTCACCGCGATCGGGTTTACCTTTGCCTGGGCTGACCATGTGAAAAATACGTGTTCCTTCGTAAGAGGCAGAATTTTATCATCCGGCAGATCGAACATAACTCTCCTTTGAGCAAGGTGGCAAGTAGGCAGACGGATAGGATCCCTTTCGTTACCTGTTCAGCAGGCTGCTGCCCTTCCAATCGAATTATAACCCTCCACATTTCTGCTTTCCTGTGATAAACTCCGCCCGCTCGAATACAGGTACGGACAAGTGTACGTGCCTTTCCGCTCCCGGCGGACCCAAGGTTCGAACGGGAGCTATCCCATGGAAAGGAGGAAATCCCTCATGCGAAAATATGAATTGGTTTGCATTGTCCAGCCGGAACTGGATGAAACCGCTTTTAAAGGCGCGATCGAACGCGTCCAAGGCTGGGTCACTGAATCCGGTGGAACCGTGGACAAAGTTGATGTTTGGGGACGCCGTAGAATGGCGTACTCCATCCGCAAACAACGCGAAGGACAATACGTTCTTCTGAACGTGACGCTTGAACCCAAAACTGCCGGCGAACTGGAGCGAAATATCCGCTTCCTCGAACCTGTGATGCGTCACATGCTGGTTGCCGTCTAGGCATTTATTCCCTCGAATAATCGGACCTTGAACACAAGGAGATTGAGATGAGCCGCGGATTGAACAAAGTTCAGATCATTGGTCACTTGGGCAGAGATCCCGAAATGCGCTACACACCGTCAGGCAAGCCTGTGACCACGTTCACAGTGGCGGTCAGCCGCTCGTGGAGTTCCACAGACGGTGAACGGCACAGCGAGACCGAGTGGTTCAACGTTGTCGCCTTCGGAAATCTGGCCGAGACCTGCAAGAACTATCTGGTAAAGGGAAAACAGGTTTACATTGATGGACGCCTGCAAACCCGCCGTTGGGATGATAAGGAAGGCGTCAAGCATACAAACGTTGAGGTTGTGGCCAACGAGATGATCATGCTAGGCGACCGCCGCGACCACGCGAACCAATCTCATCCTGCACCAGAAGCTGAAACTCACGAAGGCGAGACATCAACATTCGAGGACGAATTTCCATTCTAACTATGTCACGGGAGTTAAGATGCCCGTGAATCCAATCTGGAGTAATTCAAATGGCTGAAGAAAGAGAACAACGAAGATCGTCGGAGGGAGGCGAAGGCGGGGAGCGCCGCTTCTTTGCCAAGCCAAAGTTCTGCCAGTTCTGCGCAGACAAGTCCTTGACGATCGATTACAAGAAGACCGATGTGCTGAGAAAATATGTTGGCGAGGATGGTCGCATCCGCCCGCGCCGCCAGACCGGGGCTTGCGCGCGTCATCAACGTGTGGTCGCGGCAGCGGTAAAGCAGGCGCGGCATATCGCCTTGCTGCCCTTTACTGGCACACATTCAGACGGGGACCGCTGAACCGGCTGGCACCTGTGAAGTGAGGCGTTTTCTTAGCGCGCTCCCATCGAAGTATGCCGCGGAATATACCTATGTCCAATCAAAGTTCCACACCGAAACTTGTCACAAAGAAACACATCGCACGTCTTGAGCGCACACGCCGACGGGAGAGGCTGTTCATCGGTATTGCGGTCGGGGCCATCGTGGTCGTTCTGGGTCTTATCGGGTATGGTTATCTCGACCAGAACTACCTTCAACTCAGGGAACCCGTTGCGGAAGTGAACGGCGAGATCATCACGACCAAACAATGGCAGGAGCGCGTGCAGGTGCAACGGCTGATCCTCGTCGATCAATATAACCAACTTGTTTTCCAACAAAATTTTGGCATCGATACGACCCAGCAACAGCAGGGCATCCTGTTTACTCTGCAGCAGCCGGTGCTTATTGGTCAGCAGGCATTGGACGCACTCGTGGAGGAAACGCTCATCCGCCAGCAAGCCAATGAACTCGGCATCACCGTCGGCGCGGACGAGCTCGAGGAGGCCTTGCAGTCTGCGTACGGATTCTTCCCGGACGGCACGAAGACACCTACGATCACACCAACTTCGTTCGCTTTTCCCACGTTATCCGCACAGCAGTTGACTCTCTATCCCTCCACTGCCACGCCAACGGAATTCCTGACTGCAACACCATCGCCGACGGGAACGCCGGATCCCGCTATGACGGCGACTGCAACGCCCACTCAAGCGCCTCCCACCCCGACGTTTGTGCCGCTACCGGCAACCGCAACATCCACACCCTACACCCTCGATGGGTTCAACAATACCTATGCCACCGCGATCGCGGATTTCGAAACGAGTGGCATCAGTGAATCCACGCTGCGGTCTATCTATGAAGCGAACCTGTTGCGCAGAAAAGTGTTTGAGGCTGTAACGGCCGATGTGCCTCGCACGGAGGAACAGGTCTGGGCGCGTCACATTTTGGTAGATGATGCACGCACTTCGGGCATCGTCCGCTCTTTGTTGCTTAGCGGCAAGGACTTTGCCGAGGTCGCTCAAGAGTACTCAAGAGACACCGGCTCCGCCATTGTCGGCGGCGACTTGGGCTGGTTTGGCCGAGGCGCAATGGTTGCCGAATTTGAGAACGCCGCCTTCTCACAGGAGATCGGCGAGATCGGTGAAGCCGTTCAGAGCCAGTTCGGCTTTCACATCATTCAAGTGCTCGGTCATACGGACATTCCCTTGAGCGCTAACCGCTATGAGCAGAAGCGCGAGACGGTGTTCAGCGAATGGCTCGAGAAGATCAAAACCGAATCTGCTATTCTCACTTACGAAGAGTGGAGAGACCGCGTTCCGCCTGCGCCAGAAGGCCTGGGTCAATAACACGAATTTGAATTCCGCCGCAGTTCTCCGGCAGACGAACAGGGACTGTACAGAAAGTTTCCTCGAACAAAATCGCCCGCTCAAAACGAGTCGGGCGATTTTCAATCCCTCATTTACAAGGCACAGCGAAATGATAAATTGTCGAAATCGTTCGCAAACTCGCTGCGGTCCGATCTCCATTTCTTGGCTTTCCACGGCTCGTGCCTGTCATCCCTTCGGCACGGCTCAGGGTAAGTCTCCAATCATGCATCTCAATTTTAGCCCCTCTTCAACATATCCTCGGTTACCTGATCCAACCGCAAACTGATGACCTGACTCGCCGAATCACGCCCCATCGTGATCCCGTAGATGACATCCGCGGCTTGCACCGTGTTGCGGTTGTGCGTGATGATGATGAACTGCGTATCCTTGCTCAACTCCAGCAATAGATCGCGGAAGCGACCGACATTCGCTTCATCGAGCATCGCGTCCACCTCGTCCATCACACAGACGGGCGTAGGAGATACTTTGAGCAATGCGAAGACCAACGCCACTGCTGTCAAACTTCTCTCGCCGCCGGAAAGCAGCGCCAATCCCTGTTCACGACGACCGGGCAGGCGCGCCTCGATCTCGATGCCGGTTTCCACGAGATTGTCCGGGTCGGTTAATGCGAGTCGGGCCGAGCCGCCTCCGAATAACCTCGTAAACATCGCGCGGAATTGTTTGTCTACGGCATCAAATGTCTTCGAGAAGGATTGCTTTGTTAACTCGTCCAGTTCGGCGATGACCTGTCGCAGATCCGCCTCGGCTTTTCGCAGATCGTCCACTTGCGCCCGCATGAACGAATAACGCTCCGATTCCGCATCGAATTCCTGCTTCGCTTCGGGGTTGATCGGACCCATCCGTCTCATCCGCGAGCGATTTTGGGTTAACTGCGCTTCGAGGTCAGGCGAGACTTCGGTCACAACAGGCAGTTCTTCCACCATACCTTCAAAAGGTAAAGGCACAGGTCCGGCTACATCTGCCGCGTAATCGAACAGGACCAGGCCGAAATCGTCTGTGATCTTTTGTTGCAGATTCTCCAAAGACTCCTGTTTTCGCATCAACTCCAATTGCACCTGACCCAACAGACGCTCGCTCGTTGCCAGCGCACGTTGGGCGTTCGCTTCACTATCCTGCAAGCGCGCTTCCTCCTGCTCAGCGGTCTCCAGTTCTTTTTCAGCAGGGTCTATCCGTGTGCGCAACTCTTCGATCTGCACTTGGAGAGCGCCTTCGCGTTCGCGCAAACCAGTCTTTTCATTGTCCAATGCGATCAAGAGCGATTCTGCCTCACTCAATCGCGCCGACAATTCAGCGAGACGCGTGTCAAACCTTTCCAATTCCTTTTCGCGCTCTTCCTTTCGGGTGCGCGCATCGGCGATACCGCGCTCTGAAACAGCGAGACGTGTGCTCCAATACGTGGCTTGATTCTGCGCCTCTGCCAGGTCAGTATCGCTCAACTGCAGCATCAACACGCGCGCTTCCTCCTGTGCGCTGGCCGTCCCCGTTTCAATCTCCGAAACCGACTGGGTGAGGTTTGATCGGATCGAAGTTGCATCGTCAAATTCAGTTTTCAACTGGACTTGTTGACTCTTCTGCCATTCCACCTGACGATGAGCCGATTCAGACTCCAATTCAGCCTGCTTCTCGAACTCCTGAGCCTCGTCCACCTTGACGCGCGCCTCCCGCACCTCTCCCTCGGCTCGACTTAACTCCACGTGCGCGTTTGCAATTTTTTCGGAAAGCGAATCGACTTCACGGTTCAGGGAATCGATTTGTGCGCCCAACGCGGATAGGGTTTCGGTCAACTCGCGCTTTTGGCGGGGACGACTCAAAGCGGAGGATGACGCGGTTTTCCCTGCGATGATCAACCCATCGCCGCGGAAAACCTCTCCACGTATCGTCACCGCGCGCGCATATGGCGGCAGATCTCGAATCAACCGGCGGGCGCTGACCCGGTCACGCACGATCAGCGTCTGCCCGAGCAATACGCGAACCGCTGCGCGCAGATCCTCGTTCACATTCAACAAGTCAGAAGCAAGACCGAGACACGCTTCATCGGTCGGCACCGCGAGCGGCGCCCGCGAATGGTTTTCGAGCGGGAGCAAAGCCGCCCGTCCTGCGTTATCCAACTCGAGCAATTGAAGCGCGTCTTCAATTTCATCGGCATCGAGCAAGATCACATCGAGTGCATCGCCCAGCGCCGCGGAGATGGCGATCTCCAATTCGGCGGGGACATCGAGTGCCGCGCTCAACGCGCCGCGTACGCGCTTAAGTTTGAACTGCTGCGCAGCATCGAGCAAAAACCGCGCTCCCTCCGCGTATCCCGCCAGTGATTGTTCGGCTTGCTCGAGCACCTCGAGTTGGGTTTTGGCACGCGTGTGCTCGGCAAGCTTGCCTGCGCGTTCCTCGTTTCTTGCACGGCGATCATTCTCCAGCGATTCAACATCTTTCTTTCCAGCTTCCGCTTTCCCCTGTGCCCTGTTCAGGGCACTCTCGAGATCTTCGCGTTTCTTCCGAGCCTCCGCGTATTTCTCGCTCGCATTGCGCGCATTCGCTTCAACCGCTGCAATCGAACTTTCTGCCGCACTCAAGCGAGACTGTAAACTTTCGAGGCGCGATTTCAACTCCTCGAGACGTGCCTGCGACTCGGCGCGTTGTGACGTCCATTTTTCGATCTGGGAACGGGCGAGCTGCAATCTTTCTTCGAGCGCGGCGCGGTCAGATTGCCCGCTCTGCACTTTCAATTGCGCGTCATTCAATTGTCTCTGGGCTTCATCGTATTCGGCTTGAATACGGGCAAATTCCTGCTCGGCGATCTCAATCCGCGTGCGTACCGTCCTTTCCTCATCCGAGGCGCGTTCCCTTTCGCTCAAAACGGAGGTTTGTGCGGCAAGCAGGGAACGGCGTCTTTCTTCTAAAACAGCGAGTTCGCGACTCACTTCTTCACGTTGACTGTGCAGTTCAGCCGAAGATCGATGCCAGGCGTTGAGTTGCGAACGCAGTTCAATGAACTTCTCGCGAAAGGCGTTGTACTCGAACTGTGCTTTTTGATGTGCCTCGCGCGCTTCGTCGACGCGCACCTCCTGCAACTTCACCGCTTCGCGTGCGGTCGCCAACTCTTGTTGTGCGCGATGCCAGTGATAGCCGTACCACTCTCGGAGGATCACTTTCAGGTCCGCCTGGGCGCGGGAGTATTCGATGGCGCGCTTTGCCTGCCGTTCGAGGCTGCGCAAGCGCGGCTCGAGTTCCGACATGATATCGAGCACGCGTTCGAGATTCCGCATGGTGTTTTCGAGTCGTTTCAATGAGTCTTCTCGGCGGATGCGATACAGGCCGACCCCGGCGGCCTCTTCAAACAGGCGGCGGCGATCCTCGGCTTTCAGAGCCAGCGATGCATCCACGAGTCCCTGACCAAGAATCGTGTACGTACGGTCTGCCAAGCCAGACGCGGCGAGCAACTCGTTCAAGTCGCGCAGACGGACGTGCTGGCTATTCAGCAAATAGTCGTTATGACCATCACGATACGCACGGCGCGTCATTCCGACTTCGGTAAAATCGACCGGAAGCCAGCCGTTGCTGTTATCGAAGAGAATGTGCGCGGAAGCCATCCCGGCGCGGGAGCGATGTTCCGAGCCGTTGAAGATCATATCTTCGGTCTTTTTGCCGCGCAGTAATGTGTACGATTGTTCCCCCAACACCCAGCGGAGCGCGTCCGCGATGTTCGACTTGCCCGAACCGTTCGGTCCGACAATGGCGGTTATGCCACTCGCAAATTCGAAGGTGGTCTTCGATGCGAATGTCTTGTATCCTTGCAGTTCGAGTGATTTAAGTCTAAGCGGCATGAGGTGGTTTTCCGTTGACGGTTTTGGATTTACGATTTACGCGTCTACGAGTTTCCTTATCTTGTTGAATACTTTCCTCACCCGATCCCAAGGTTTATCAACGCATCCGCGGCGGCGGCGTGTTGAGCGGCGTGAATGCTTGTTCCGTGTCCGTGACCCACAACCTGGCCGCCCACTTCCGCATCCACATCGAATTCTTTCGCGTGATCCGGTCCCACCGTCGAGACGGTGCGATAGCGCGGCGCGCTCATCTTTTGGGCTTGTGCCCATTCCTGCAATTGACTCTTCGGGTCGTGGATTTTCGTCAGGATGGATTCGCGCGCCCCTTCGAGCAATGGATGGACGAACGCTTCCACCGCCTCCAAGCCTGAATCCAGGTATAACGCGCCTATCACCGCCTCGAACAGCGAACCAAGAAGTCCGTCGCGATAATGTCCGCCCGACATAAATTCGCCTCGTCCCAGGCGAAGTGCGGAGCCCAGGTTCAGTGTCCGCGCGAATTTTGCCAGCTGGTCGTTGCGGACAAGCGCCGACCGCATTTTGGTCAGATCGCCCTCCAGCATTTCAGGGAAGCGATGATACACCCACGCGCCGACGATGAAATCGAGCACGGCGTCGCCAAGGAATTCCAGGCGTTCGTTATCCTCCGAGGATTTTTGATTCTCGTTGACGTAGGAACGGTGAGTGAGGGCACGCGTCAGCAGGGATATGTTTGAAAAGGGCAAGCCCAGCCGTCGGCTCAGGTCAGAGGCGGGTTCAAAATCCCGCGCTTCAGCATTCGTGGACACGGTCATCTCCCGGAACTCAGGGAGCATCAACCCCCCTCTCCGTACGGAGAGAGGCCTGGGTGAGGTTGACGTTCCATCAGTTCCAATTCGAAATTTCGGCTGAATTTTATCTCGAAATCGATACGCCGGCCGTAACGTGTCTATATTTTAAGATACAATGCCTCAATACTCCGGGAGATATCAGTGACAGAAGTAAGCAGCGAAACACGGTTTCTGCACGCGATCGAGATGGGGCTGGGTGCCATGCAATGGGGTGACCGCGCCATTTGGCAGTACGGGCATGGCTATGGATTGGAGGATGTGCGCCGGGCTTTTCAAACCTCTCTCAGTGAGGGTATTCGTTTCGTTGATACTGCCGAGTTGTATGGCAATGGATTATCCGAACGCTCCCTGGGGAGGTTTCTGAGAGAGACCGACCAGCCGGTCTTGATCGCGACCAAGTTCTTTCCGTGGCCGTGGCGATTCATGAAGAGCGCCCTGCCACGCGCGTTGAAAGGGAGTCTGGCGCGCCTCGGCGTGGAACAAGTCGACCTGTATCAGATCCACTGGCCGAGCCCTGTGATGAGTACCGATCTGCTGATGGATGGTTTGACCGAGTGCGCCAAAGCCGGCATGGCGCGGACCGTCGGCGTGTCGAATTTCGGTCACGCGCGCATGGTGGCGGCTTATTCCGCGTTGGCGCGCAACGGGATTCAGCTCGCGTCGAATCAGGTGCACTATAGTCTGCTAAGTCGTGAAGTCGAAAGAAACGGCATCCTGACGCGCTGTAAAGAATTGGGAATACGCATGATAGCTTACTGTCCGCTCGAACGAGGGATCCTGAGCGGGAAATACACCCCTGAAAACCTGCCCTCTGGTAGGCGCGCGGCGAAGTACGGGAAAATCCTTGCAAAGATCCAGCCTTTGTTAAGGCTGATGACCGAGATAGGGCAGGATCATGGCGGCAAATCCAACGCGCAGGTGGCGCTGAACTGGGTCCTCTGCAAAGGCGCGCTTCCGATCCCCGGCGCAAAGAATGCAGAGCAAGCCCAACAGAACGCCGGGGCGTTGGGTTGGAGATTGACCGATGCGGAAGTGGCAAAACTTGATTTTGCGAGTAACGCAATCATGGAACCAACAATGACCGCGCACTAGTGCGCGGTCATTGTTTTCGAATTCATTTTGTAGTTTGTGTCTGTTATTTCATCCGCGGCTGCAGGAACAAAACAAACACATATCCCAGACCAAACGCCACTTCGATCACGATCACCAGCCAGCCGAAGTTCCGAATGACTCCATTGAATGCAACGCCTAGAATAGTCACAAACAATGCGAGCACGGTCCCGCCCAACATTGCGAAGCCCATGTTGCGTTGCACGTTTTCATCCGAGGCATCTTTGGCGAACCACAACAGCAAACCCAGCGTAGCCAGCGCCGCTCCGAGGAACCGGGCCATATGCAATTCGGCAACCCGTGTTTCCGTTCCGAATTGGGTAAGCGTTGCCTCGGGGACGAACACGAGACTCAGTCCCAACACAAGCACAACCACCGCATTCAACATGAATAAAAGTTTCGAGCCCATATTTCTCTCCTTTTGAAATGGTTTGAGCAAAATAACTATACAATACGTTTTTATGGAACGGAAGGAAAACACTGCCGATTCACCTTACATCAACCTTACATCGGGGCAGATCCTCCTCCCTTGGCAGGTTACGGATTCGATCTTCCGCTTCGCCTGTCGGAATGGGAAACCGGTCTCAGTCTTCGGGAGCCTTTATCACCCGACCCGTTTCGGCGTGAAGTACAATTGCACAGATTATCAAGAGGAGAGAAAAAAAAGATGGAGATTATCGGACTGTTAGGCGGCTTGCTGGGTATAGTAGGTGGTATCTGTGCGATCATTTTGCCCATTGTGACTCTGATCGGTTTCGGGATTTTCGTCTACCATCGGAGCAAAATGAGGGATGCCACAAGGCAAGCCGCGCAGGATTGGTCCAGCACAATGGGAGTCGTGATCACATCCACGATTCAGGTGAAACGGTCGTATAAAAGCCGCTCGGAGATTCCGGTCGTCGTGTATCAGTACCAGGTGGATGGTAAGCCGTACACCGGGCAGGTGGTCAAGGCGGGAGAACAGTTCTTCAGTGTTCGCCTGTACGGAGACGCACAGAAAACCGTTGCGCGTTATCCTGTCGGCGCGCAGGTGATGGTGCATTACAACCCGGCGAATCCCGCCGAATCTGCTTTGGAGCGCTAAGTCTGTGCTATAATGCCGACATTATGATTTACCTGCTCCGCCTGAATGATAACAATAATAACGACAATGACGAACGGTTGTATCGTTGGGCGAAGCCTTGCTAGTTGACGGATAGAAAAGTCATACCAATCGCCCAACGCACATGCGAAGGGCGATTTATTTTATCTACCTGATGTGTCACTCTGAGGGAGCGTTCGCCGCGACCGAAGAGACTCGCACGTTCGCGAGAGGCGACCCCTCGCTATCGCTCAGGGTGACACCTACTACTTGTTTCGGAGGCGCTTCATGTACAAAAGTCATTCTTGCGGGGAACTACGTGCGGATCATGCCGATCAAACTGTTACGCTGGCGGGCTGGGTACACAACGTCCGCACATTTGGCGGCGTGATCTTCCTAGTCATGCGCGATCGTTACGGCATCACGCAGGTCGTATCCAACCCCGATGCATTCCCTGATGCACATAAATCCATCACCGAAGCGCGGGCTGAGTGGGTCTTGCAGGTGACCGGCCTGGTGAAAAAGCGCCCCTCTGACCAGTTCAACCCGAAGATGGGAACCGGGGAGATCGAGGTCGAAGCGCAAAAAGTGGTTGTGCTTAATCAATCCAAGCCGACGCCCATCGTGGTCAGCCGCGACGAGGACGAGAACGAAGATATCCGCTTGAAGTATCGGTACCTAGACCTGCGCCGCGAGCGGATGAGCCGCAATATGGTCTTGCGTCATCGCGTGATCAAATTCATGCGCGATTATATGGACGAACAGGGCTTCCTGGAAATCGAAACGCCGATCTTATTCAAAGCCACGCCCGAAGGCGCGCGCGATTATCTCGTGCCGTCGCGCATCCACCCCGGACATTTTTATGCCTTGCCTCAGTCACCGCAGCAACTCAAGCAATTGTTGATGGTCGCGGGCATGGACTGTTACTTCCAGATCGCACGCTGTTTTCGCGATGAGGATTTGCGCGGTGATAGGCAGCCTGAGTTCACCCAACTCGATCTTGAAATGTCGTTCGTGCAACGTGACGATGTGCTCGCCATGGTCGAAGGTTTGTATACGGAGATGATACCCGCAGTTGCTCCGCATAAGAAATTGCTTTCGAGCCCTTGGCCCAAACTTTCGCATCACGATGCAGTTGAGCGATTCGGCACCGACAAGCCAGACCTCCGCTTTGGCACGGAATTGTTTGATGTGAGCGATGTGTTTGCGAAGAGCGAATTCAAAGTGTTTCAATCGGCGTTGGAGGTGGGAGGTGTGGTCAAGTGCCTTGTCGCCCCGAACGCGGTGGAGATGACGCGCAAGGAGGTGGATTCGCTTACCGACTCTGCGAAATCGCTGGGGGCGAAAGGGCTTGCGACGCTGGCGATCACTGCTGAAGGTCCGAAGGGAACCGCCGCGAAGTTCGTCAAAGCCGAAGAGGTGGAGGCGGTAAAAACCAAAACGGGTGCAAAAGACGGTGACCTTATCCTGTTCGCCGCGGACTCGCGCACGGTTGTCAATAAAGTACTGGGTGGGCTGCGCGTTATCCTGCGTGATAAATTGAATCTTGCAAATAAAGATGTGATGGCGTTCGCGTGGATCGTGGACTTCCCCATGTTCGCGTGGAACGAAGAGGAGAAGAAGTGGGACGCCGAGCATCATCCATTCACGATGCCGCAGCTGGATGACCTGCCGAAATTCGAAACCGATCCCGGTGATATCCTCTCGGACGCGTATGACATGGTCTGTAATGGTTACGAAATGGCTTCGGGTTCGATCCGCATCCATCGCAGTGATATTCAATTGAAAGTCTTCCAACTGCTCGGGTTGAGCGCCGAAGAGATCGAACATAAGTTCGGTCACATGCTCGAAGCCTTCGAATATGGCGCCCCGCCGCATGGAGGCATGGCGCCTGGCGTTGATCGCCTCGTTATGTTGCTCGCGGACGAGCCGAATATCCGTGAAGTCATCGCTTTCCCGAAGAACCAGAACGGACGGGATGTCATGGCGGATGCGCCGTCCACGGTGGACGAGCGGCAGTTGAAGGAATTGCACATTAAGATCGTAGATAAGTAGGCAAGAACACAGGTAAACAGAAACCTGTATTACCGAGCGAGGTGAAATTATGGATTCGATCCGCGTTAGTGAAATTTCAAAATATGTCGGCAAAGAAATTGAAATTAAAGGTTGGGTGTACAACCGCACAGATAAAGGCAAACTGTGCTTCTTGCTGATCCGGGATGGGAGCGGATTTGTCCAGTGCGTCGCGTTCAAAGGCGACTTAGATGAGGCGCTCTTCGATCAGATCATACGGCTGCCGCAAGAATCCTCCGTGATAATCTCTGGTTCTGTCCGTGAAGATACACGCGCTCCCGGCATTCCCGGTGGGTTTGAGGTTGGCATCAAAGATTTGAAGATCATCCAGGCGGCAGATGTAGATTATCCGATGTCGTTGAAGGATCATGGTCCCGATTTCGCGCTCGACAACCGTCACTTGTGGATTAGGATGCAGAGCCAGTGGGCGATCCTGCGCGTGCGCGTGCGGGTCATGTCTGCGGTGCGTGAGTATCTTGACAATCACGGATTCTTCAACCTTGACACACCCATCCTCACACCCGCCGCGGCCGAGGGGACGACGACTCTCTTTGAAACGGAGTACTTCGATGAAGGCAAGGCGTATCTTGCGCAAACAGGCCAACTCTACAACGAAGCCAATATCTTCGCGTTTGGCAAAGTCTATTGTTTTGGTCCCACCTTCCGCGCGGAGAAATCGAAAACGCGTCGTCACCTCACCGAGTTCTGGATGCTCGAACCAGAGATCGCGTTTTGCGATTTGGACGGTTTGATGGTGATCGAAGAGGAGATGGTGACCTATATCGTTCAATCCGTGTTGAAGGATTGCGCCGCGGAATTGAGATTCCTCGGACGCGATTTGACGAAACTGCAATACATTTCTGCGCCTTTCCCGCGCATGTCCTACGATGATGCGGCAAAGTATCTGATCGAGCTCTACGAAAAAGAGACCGACCCTGACCGCAAGGAACTACTTAAGTTTGAATGGGGCATGGACTTTGGCGCGCCGCATGAAGCGGAATTGACCAAACTCAATGTGAAACCTGTGTTCGTGTACGGTTATCCCAGCGCGGTCAAAGCGTTTTACATGGAGCCATGGCCCGGACGGGCCGAAGTGTGCAAGTCGGTGGATCTGCTTGCACCGGAAGGCTATGGCGAGATCTGCGGAGGCTCCGAACGCGTGTCGGACCACGACGCGTTGCTGGCGCGAATCAGAAATGAAGGTTTGCCCGAAGAAGCGTTCAAGTGGTATCTCGAACTTCGCAAGTATGGCTCCGTCCCTCACTCTGGGTTCGGCATGGGCGTTGAACGCGTCGTCGCCTGGCTGTGCGGCATTGAGCATATTCGTGAGGCGATCCCTTTCCCGAGGACGATCAAGCGAGTGTATCCGTGACCACCTCCGTCACTATGTGCCCCTCCCCCAAATTCACAGGATTTGGGGGAGGGGTGGTTGGGGCGGTATAATCGGCGGCAATACCGAACGAGCCAGCCCTAATCCCTTGCGGAGGATGCAACTGTGACCAAACTGTTTTTTGCAACAGACATTCATGGTTCGGATATTTGCTGGAACAAGTTTTTGAACGCGGGGAAGTTCTACGAAGTTGATGTTCTCATACTCGGGGGCGATATGACCGGCAAGGCGGTTGTGCCCATCATTCATCAGGGCGGGGAAAATTACAAAGTCACGCTGCTCGAGCAGGAATTCCCGATCACAAATGCCGATGAACTCATTGAAATGAAGAAGCGCGTGCGGAGTCGCGGCTACTATCCGTACCTAACAAATCCCGACGAAATGGAAGAACTTGAGAAGAACCCTGGTCGCGTTTCGGAGATTTTCAACGCCGAGGTGTTGACCGTTGTTCAGCAATGGATGGAGATCGCCGAGAAAAAACTCGCCGGGACGGATATGAAGGTCTATTGTTCGCCGGGCAACGACGATATGGACGAGGTGGACGACATCCTGCGCGCGTCGAAGCGCGTGCTCCTGGTCGAGGGGCAGGTTACCCAATTGGATGAAACTCATGAAATGATCGCTTCCGGTTGGAGCAACCGAACTCCGTGGGATACGCACCGCGAAGAGGATGAAGATCAACTCAAGGTCCGGTATGAAGCGATGATCTCCGAATTGAAAGACCCGAGGAACGCGGTCTTCAATATCCACGTGCCGCCTCATCGTTCGGGACTGGACGAGGCTCCCGAACTGGACAAGGATCTGCGACCTGTGCTGGCAGGGCAGGCGCTTAAACCGGTCGGCTCGACGGCTTTGCGTAAAGCCATCGAGATGCATCAGCCGCTGTTGGGCTTGCATGGGCACATCCACGAAGGGCGCGGGTCAACCCGAATTGGCAAGACACTTTGCATCAACCCCGGTTCGATGTATGAGCAGGGGGCATTGTTGGGGGCGGTTGTCCAACTTGGAAAAAATAAGATCGAGAATTACGTGTTAACAACAGGATAACTCCACGAGCAGTTGCGGGTTGTAGCCCATGGAAAACGGTTTTCAACCCGTTCTTATTTCAATACGAGGAGATGATGCTATGAGCAACTTGTTTGTCCGTAAAGCGACCGGCATGGTACGTTCGTGGTCGGTCATGGACGCGTTCGTATACGCGTTCTTTTCGATCAACCTGGTGACACTCGGGTTATACAGTTTCAGCCAGATGTATTACTTCGAGGGTGGGATGATCAACGCGTTGATCGTCAGCGCGGTGTTCATTTTTTTTGAAGTCATTGTCTACGCGAGTTTGATCGCCGTCATGCCGCGCTCGGGAGGAGATTACGTCTGGCAGAGCCGCATCCTTGGCGGCGCGGTGGGCTTCATCCTTGCAGTGACCGGTTGGTGGTTCATTCTGTGGTTATGGGTACCCTTGTATGGCGATATGTTCCGCCACATCGTACTCGTACCGCTCCTCGGCATTCTGGGCGCGCAAGATATTGCGTTGTGGTTTGCCGGCACGCAAAATGGTGCCTTCACCTCATCGCTCATCACGCTGGCGATCGTGAGCGTTTTCATTGCTCTCGGTATGAAAACCTACGCACGCATACAGAAATTTTCGTTCTATGGCGGCATGCTCGGTTTGGCCCTCGTGATCATACTGTTCCTCACGGGTTCCAACGCAGCATTCAAAGCGGGTTTGGATGCGAATGCTACAGCCCTGTTTGGCGCTGAATCCGGCGTGTACGATGCTACTGCTGAATTAGGCGCGGCGGCAGGAGCGGTCACTCCGCTGGCAGGCGGCGGGTTAGGTCTCGCGGTGTTTCTCGTCCTCCCATACATGGTCTTCTTCAACCTGTGGCCCAACTGGGGCGCGACATTGTACGGCGAAGTGCGCGGCGCGACGGATTTCAAGCGCAACGTCTCCGGCATGGGCTGGGCGCTCGGTGCAACAACTGTACTCGGAATAGTCTTGTTGTACTCCATCGGCAGGACAGTTGGCTGGGACTTTTACGTGCAAGCCGGCGCGGCTTGGTGGAATTACGCGTGGGGCTATACCGACGTTGCCCCCGCACTGCCTGTTTGGCCCTATCCTGCGTTGCTAGCCGCGTTCCTGACCACCAACAAGCTCGTTCAATTTCTGGTGGTTGGCTTGATGAGCCTGTGGTGGTTTGGTTGGTGCGGGACGGTTTTCCTCTCCTCGACGCGCGTGATCTTTGCCGCCGCCTTCGACCGCCTGCTCCCTGAAAAAGTTGCCGAAGTCAACGAGCGGACCGGCACACCGGTCTACGCTTTGTTAATGATGGTCGTACCTTCCATTCTGGTCGCGTACCTCTTCTCGTATAACATTGCAAACTTCGCGTCACTCACGTTGTGTTCCACGCTCGTAATTGCCGTGACATACCTTGGCACAACGATTTCGGCGATCGTTCTCCCATATACAAAACCCGATTTGTATAACGCATCGCCGATTGCGAAGTACAAGGTGCTCGGCCTCCCATTGATCACGGTTGCCGGTGTGATCTTTGGCGGCTTCCTCATATTCCTGCTCTACCAGTGGATATTCGACCCGAACGCCCTGTACGGAATTGGAATTTCAAACACAAGTTCGGTGATCTACATGTTGTCCATGTACGCACTGGCGGCTGTGATCTACTTCGGCTTCAAGTCCGCGCGCAAGAGGCAAGGCATCGACCTTGACAAGGTCCATGCGGAGATTCCCGCGGAGTAAAAATCAAAACGACTGAATGGAAAGAGGCGAATGCATCTGCATTCGCCTCTTATTTTTTAACGGAGACTTTCTCTATCCCTGCCAGACTGAACCCGGGCGCGCCATTTCTGCCACAATATCAAACGATGAAATAATGCCAAGGGGGAAGGTCTCTGGCTCGCTCTCATCGACGACAATCACGCGGTGACAGTGATTCTGGATCATCAAGTTTGCCGCAGTTTGCAAGCTTGAGTTCATGTCGATCGTGATGAGGCTGCGATTCATCACGTCGCTGACCGTTACGTGTTCATCCACCTTGGAGCCGGCGAAGCGCATGAGATCATAACCGGTGACCACTCCGAGCGGTTTGCCATGAGAATCCACAACAACTACCGAGCGCCAGCCTGCCTGTGTCATGGTTCGCGCGGCGGAAACGATCGGCGTTTTATCCCGGCAGACCAGAAAGGTGTCCGACATGACGTCTGCGACCTTGTCTCGTCTTGGGTTCTCCTGAGCGGCGATGCCCGCGACAAAGTTCGAGATCGAAATTATGCCAACCGGCTTGCCTTTTTCTGTAACCATCATGCGATGGATTTCCATTTCCATCATCTGCTTTGCGGCATCTCCAACGGAAGTACCTGCTTCGATCGATTCAATGGGAGAGGTCATCAGGTCGCCTGCGGTCATTCTTTTCATGGCGTCAAGACTCTCGTTGTCCACGGATAGCCACTCGCCGGCGAGCAGGTCGAAGTCAGAGATGATCCCGAGCGGTTCGTCGGCTGTCTCTGCGACCACCACTGCGTGGATGTGGTACTGGTGCAGCATAGCCGCCACCTTCCCAAGGGAGGCGTTGGGTGGGCAGGTTGTGATTCCCTTGTGCATCAGGTCTTTGACGGTTTTGGTCATCGTGATTCTCCTGTTCATTAGTGGACTTCGTCCACGTCCTTGTACCATTTCACGCGGTCGCCGACCCGGTCGCGCAGACGCCAGGCGAGCGGTTTGGGTTCGCTTTCCAAGCCTGCCAGAATATCATCCACCTGTGAAGTGACTTTCATCTTTTGCTCAGCGGTCAATTGGGTATAGTCTTGTGCGAGTTGCTTGACCTTGCCCAGATTCATCGTTGTGGTCCGCCATAACCCCCAGTCGTTAGCGCAAAGCATAGCCGTTCGCCTGAGATTTATCGTTTCGTTGTCAACTTCCCCGAGCGGATGCTCAAGCAGAAGCATAATTGTATCGATCACGTCCTTTTCATTGATCTGCACGATCTGCATCTTTTCGAGAAGTAATTCCGTCAGCGGGATGGTCGGGGAGTCGACCTCAAGCCGGTCTTTCCAATAAATAGTATGACAGAAATCCAGCTTTTCATAGAAGATGTCGATGTGCAAGCCTGTCCCCGGTTTGTCAAAAATGGCGCGCTCGCCTTCGGTTGCGATGTAAACCTCGCGGTTTTCCACGTAGCCCATCGAGGCTAGAAGCCCCAGAATCTGTTTTGCCTGCGCGTTGTATGCCGCAAAATCAATGTCGGTGTAGGCCCTTCCCATCGCCTGTTGCAGGTACCCGAACGTCGGACAATGCATCTGGAACGCGAGCGACCCGATGACCCGCATGAGGATCCCCTTTTCGCGGCTGGCCGCCAGAATGGTTTTCAATTCATTTTCGAACTTCTCGCGCTCCGATCGATCCTGCTCCTTCATCCCTATTGAACTTCCGGTCATACCATGCTCCTCGATGAAATGTGAAAGGTACGAGCGGTATTATATATCCAAAATGCTGGCAGATGGGCGCAACGGGCGTGCAGACTTAGTGTTTTCACCCTCGGTGCGCCAAACAATATCCAGGTAAAGGTCTGATCATGTCTTTCTTTTCGAAGAAGTCCAGCAAGAAAGCCACCCGCCTGTTCTTTGCCACAGACCTGCACGGGTCCGAGCGGACGTTCCGAAAATTCATCAATGCCGGCAAGTTTTACGAGGTGAATGTGATCGTCATGGGAGGGGATATTCAAGGCAAATTAATGATTCCCATAATTAAAGAGTCCAACGGGCATTATCGCGCCACGGTGCAAGGGCGGGTCGAGCACCTTTCAACCGACGATGAATTGAAATCACTGATTGGCAGGCTGGATACGCTCGGATTTTATTACAAGGTAATGGAAGAGGATGAATTCCGAGCGCTTCAGTCCGATTCGAACGCAGTCAATGCGTTATTCAATGAGTTGGCAAAACAGAAATTGATGAATTGGATGAACCTCGCGGAAGAACGATTGAACGGCACAGGGATCAAATGCTTTGTCACGGGCGGCAACGATGATGAGTGGGAGGTATTGAATGTAATGAAACGGGAGAATGCGCACTCTTTCTTTGCGGTTGAAAATGAAATGGTCATGGTGGACGATGTCCATTCCATGATCTCGGTGGGTATCAGCACGCCGACCCCGTGGCGCACCCCGCGCGAAACGACCGAAGAAGAACTCGGGAAGATGATCGAAACGATGGTGGCTAAAGTGCCGGATATGAAAAAAGCCATCTTTAACTTTCACGACCCCCCGGTGGATTCGTCCCTCGATACATGCCCAAAGTTGGATTGGACGACAGACCCGCCGGAGCAGATCGTCGAGGGGGGGCAGGTGGTCTTGTTTGGAGCGGGCTCAAAGTCCGTGCGGGAAGCGATTGAGAAACATCAGCCCATGCTCGGCTTGCATGGTCACATTCATGAATCCCAGTCTGTGGCAAAACTTGGGCGTACCACATGCATCAATCCCGGTAGTGAATACGCAGAGGGGATCCTGCGTGGTTGCATCGTCACATTTGTCGATGGTGAAGTTCAAGGGTATCAAATGACCAGTGGATAATAGTTGAAAGGAGGATGGCTGTCGTCGGGTTGATTTTGTAACCGTTTGTTTGTATTTCAAATTTAAAAAGGAGAGAATGAAATGGCTACTGCAACTGCAAAACCGGAAGTGTTCACTCGTAAAGCCTCCGGGCTCGTGAGGGTGATGTCACCGTTTTCAGCCTTCGTCTATAACATCCTGACGATGGGTTTGATTTTCCCATGGACGTACCTGTGGGCGCCCGGCGCATTGCCCGGCGGAAAATTGGTGTGGGGTATTTTATTGGCGATGGTGATCGAAATCCCCATTGCATTAGTGTACGTCTGGCTGTCTACGGCACTCCCTCGATCTGGCGGTGATTATGTATTCCAAAGCCGCGTATTTGGCGGCGGTGTCGCTTTTACCGTTGTGATGTCCGGTTATGTGATCTGGATTCTCCAATGGGTGGCGTTATCCGGCTGGTTACTGGCATACCTCGGATTTGCTCCGCTCTTCCTGGGATTGGGGGCATTTACCGGCAACGCCGGCATGACCAACCTCGGCTTGTGGTTCACAGGTTCGACAGGCATCATCGTCACAAGTATCTTGAACGCGTTCGTTGCCATGATGATCCTTGTGAGTGGTTTCAAGAATTACGTCCGTTTTCAGGGTGTGATGATCGTTGGAACCCTGCTTGCGTTCGTGACCATGCTGGTTGTTCTGTTCACGGGAAATCCCGCATCGTCCGCGGTAAAACTTGACGCCTTTGCCCTCGCCATCAGCGGTGTGGATAATTTTGTGCAGACCGCCCGGGACGCGACCGTCGCGGCGGGAATTGATCTTGCTCCTCCCTTCAGCATGATCGCCACCTTGCTGGTTGCTCCCATTGCGTGGACTTCCCTGCAATGGGCGACCTATTCCTCCCAGCAAAATGGCGAGATCAAGAATGCCCGTTCTTTCAAGGACCAGTTGTTCATCATCGTCGGTTCTTTGATTTTCACCGGTATATTACTTGCGATTCTTGCCACGGCATTGGAAAAGGCTGTCGGGACGGAATTTTTGTATATTGCGGGTGCCGGGTATTGGTCCTTGATCGGCGAAGCCACGATCTCAGGTTTCTGGCTCTGGCCTAATATCATCGCTGTGGCGTTGAGCGCAAGTCCGCTGGTCGTTGTGATCATCGGCTTGGGATATATCCTAAACTCGCATCAGATCGTCCATAACTGTTACATCGGTATGACGCGCGTGATGGTCGCCATGTCGCTTGATCGCCTGCTGCCTGAATGGGTGAGCAAGGTGGATGATAAGCGACACACCCCTGCCAATGCCCACTGGGCGTACTTCATAGCCAGCATTCCGGTAATCCTTCTTTACAACCTGTATCCCGGATGGGTCGGTCTTACGCTTGGTGTGACGTTTGCCTGCGGCTACGTATTCGTTATCACCTGTCTTGCCGGCGCGTTGCTTCCCTATCGCGCGAAGGATGTGTACGAATCGTCACCGGGCGCGGCGTATAAAGTCGGGGGCATTCCGCTGGTGACAATCCTCGGCCTGTTGGGCTTCGTGCTCGGTACGGGCATGTTGTTGATGTTTATGTTCGATGCCCGGCTCGGTTTGACCAGCCCCTTGGCTTATCGAATCGTAATTGGGATTTTGGCGATCTCAGCCGTATGGTATTTCCTCGCCAAGAATGCGCAAAAATCCAAAGGTATCAACGTGGATTACGCGTTCAAGGAAATCCCGCCGGAGTAAGGTTGGGTTTGCGATTAGAATGTGGTGGCCGGTGATGAAAATCGCCGACCACCACTCGTTCATGTCCAACTCACGGTTTCTTCTCGATGAAACGAATCGCCTGATCTCAGCTTCCAACGCGGAATCGATTCTCCTGCGGGTGCTGGGCGGGGTAGCGATCAAGATCCATCACAAAGGCGAGCATCCGCTCTTTGCCCGCGAATACGGAGACCTTGATTTTGTGGTCGCGGCCAGGCATCGCCGCGCCTTTGAAAATTTCATGCCTTCCGCAGGATATGCCCCGCATAAGCAATTCAACCTGCTCAATGGGACGACCAGGCAAATCTACCATCATAACGAAACCGAGATGAAAGTAGACGTTTTCATCGGGGCGTTTGAGATGTGCCATAAAATACCGCTGGAGGACCGGTTGGATCTTCACCCGCTGACGATTCCCCCCGCTGATCTTTTGTTGACCAAAGCACAGATCGCCGAACTCAACCGCAAGGACGCGCTGGATATTGCCTCGCTATTGCTTTACGTGGAAACCGGCTCCGACGATAGCGATAAGATCAATCTAACTCGAATTGCTCAGCTTTGTGGAAGTGATTGGGGGTTATACAAAACGACTTCCATCAATTTGAATCGCGTTGATGAAATCGTAGGGGAGGACACGCTTCCCCTGACTGAATCAGAACGAAGTTTGATCAGGAAGCGGGTCGCCGAAATCCTGCGTGTGTTCGAATCCATGCCTAAATCCATCGCGTGGCAGATGCGCGATAAGGTCGGTACTCGCGTCCGCTGGTACGTGGAGGTGGAGGAGGTCGCTCGTTAAAGTGGTCTTTACAAATGGTTAACCGTGTTTGACTTGTTCAGTATATAATCAATGACGATGGAGAGCGCGTTGCTCTCCACGAGTTAATTACCCTAAAGGAGAGAAGAGTATGAAGACCCGAAAGAACTTGTTCAACCTGTTCTCGCTGTTGCTTCTAGCGAGCATGGTGCTTGCAGCATGCGCCCCAGCCGCGACAGAAGCACCGCCCGCCGCGACGGACGCCCCTGCCGCCGACCCGATGGCGGATCTGGTAGCCGCCGCGAAAGCCGAAGGCATGCTGACCACGATCGCGTTGCCGCATGATTGGTGTAATTACGGCGAGGTAATCGAAGCTTTCAAGGCGAAATATGGCCTTGAAGTCAACGAGTTGAACCCCGACGCCGGCTCTGCGGATGAGATCGAAGCGATCAAAGCCAACAAAGATAACACGGGACCGCAAGCTCCCGATGTGATCGACGTGGGCTTCGCCTTCGGCGAATCCTCCAAGGCGGAAGGTTTGATCCAGCCGTACAAAGTTTCCACTTGGGATAGCATTCCTGCCGACGCGAAGGACCCGGATGGTTACTGGTATGGCGATTACTACGGCGTGTTGGCTTTCCTCGTGAACACCGATGTTCAGCCGGATGTGCCGCAAGATTGGGCTGACCTGCTCGACCCGAAATACAAAGGTCAGATCGCGCTCTCCGGTGATCCCCGCGCCTCGAACCAGGCGATTCAATCCGTCTATGCGGCTGCACTCGCCAATGGCGGCTCGCTCGACGACGCTCAGCCCGGTCTCGATTTCTTCGCCGATCTGAACGCAGCCGGAAATCTGATCCCTCTGATCGCCAATAATGGCTTGGTTGCCACCGGCGAGATTCCCATCCGCATTACGTGGGACTACAATGCGCTTTCCGCCATTGATACGTTTGAGGGTAATCCGAACGCGACGGTGGTTGTTCCTGCCTCTGGTCGTTTCGCTGGTGTGTATGTTCAGGCGATCAGCGCGTACGCTCCGCACCCCAATGCCGCTAAATTGTGGATGGAGTTCCTGTATTCCGATGAAGGTCAAACTCTCTGGATGAAGGGCTACTGCCACCCGATCCGTGAAGCGGATATGCGCGCGCGCGGTGTGATTCCCGCTGACTTGCTCGCAAAACTGCCCGACGTGTCCGGCGCGGTTTTCCCAAGCCTTGACCAACTCAATGCCGCCAAGGCATTGATCACCGAGAATTGGGATTCCGCCGTTGGTGCGGATGTGCAAGCTGCCCCGTAACAATTGATTTGATGTACGAAGGCGAGACCCTGTCGATGTGACAGGGTCTCGCTGCAGCACGGCTGGTCCTGAGGAGATGTTCGATGGCACAGAGCGCGATTCAACTCAAAAGCAGCGGCACGGCAACCACGAACTGGAGGGTATGGCTTGGTGTTGCTCCGTTTCTCCTTTTTGCATTCCTTTTTCTTTTTCTTCCTTCACTGCGCTTATTCACCGCCAGTTTCACTGATACAGCTGGTAACTTCACGCTCAACAATATTATCCAGTTGTTTTCCGAGCCTTTCATCGTCAACGCCTATAAGTTGAGCATTCAGATCAGCGCAGTGACAGCGCTTGGCGGCGGTATCCTGGGATTCCTGATGGCGTATTCAGTTACGGTGGGCGGCTTGCCCCGCTCCCTGCGTTCCGTGTTGATCACGTTTTCAGGTGTCGCATCCAATTTTGCAGGCGTGCCCCTAGCCTTTGCTTTCGTCGCAACGATCGGGCGGCAGGGATTTATCACCCACATTCTCAGGGACTATCTCGGTGTCAATCTATATGACGCCGGGTTCAACTTGTATAGTTTTGCAGGGTTGAGTCTGGTCTACATGTACTTTCAGTTCCCGCTCATGGTCTTGATCATGGCGCCCGCTCTGGACGGATTAAAACGTGAATGGCGTGAAGCCGCGGAGAATCTGGGAGCCAGCACCACTCAATACTGGTTGAGAGTGGCTATGCCGGTCCTTTTGCCTTCAATTCTCGGAGCAATGATCTTGTTATTCGGAAATGCCTTTGGCGCGTATGCCACCGCCTATGCCCTGACAGGCGGGAGGATTGGCATCGTCACAATTCAGATCGGGGCGCAGATTCGAGGCGACGTTTTGTACAATCCCGGTTTGGGCTATGCCATGGCGATCGGCATGGTGGTGATCATGGCAATTTCACTGGCTGGCTATTCGTGGCTTCAAGCGAAGACCGAAAGGTGGTTGCGATGAACTTCTGGTCCCGTCTGCGCAGGTTCCCGTTCTGGAGTTGGATCTGGTTAATTATCGGCGCCTTATACTTTATTCTGCCGCTGGTCGCCACTTTTGAGTTCTCGCTTAGCTGGGATCCCGAAGTTCCCTTGAAGGCGTATCAGCGCGCGTTCGAAGATAACGACTTTTGGGAAACATTTATATTTTCGAACGTGCTTGCACTAGCAACCATCTTGGCGAGCATAATCTTGATCGTTCCCACAGCCTATTGGATCCGGTTGCGCCTGCCCGAGGCGCGTCGTGTTGTGGAATTCATTACCCTGATGCCGTTCGTTGTTCCGGCGATCATCCTCGTCTTCGGCTTGATCCGTATTTACAGCGCGCCGATCACCCTGCCCTTTACCGATATCCGATTACTACAACCACTCACAAATTTCAAAGCGGGTACGAATGTATTGATCGTCGCGGGCTACATGGTGCTCGCCATGCCATACATGTATCGCTCGGTGGATACCGGTATGCGCACAGTGGATATTCGCACACTGACGGAGGCGGCTCAAAGCCTCGGGGCGAGCTGGTTTGTGATCATCACGCGCATTATCCTCCCGAACATACGCTCCGCGTTGTTGAGCGGCGCGCTGTTGACATTTGCCATCGTGGTCGGCGAAGTGACCCTTGCTTCCTTCCTCGGCGTGGACGCATTCGGTCCGTACCTCTTCCTTCTCGGGCAACATCGCGCGTACGAGCCAGCCGCGTTATCCTTTGTAAGTTTCCTGTTGACGTGGATGGCGATGGGTATGATCCAATTGTTCACGGGCGGTCAGGGACAAGCCGCAGGCGCACACTAACAGATTGCGAATCGGAGAACTCGAATGGCGTATCTATCCCTCAGCAATGTAACGAAACAATTTGGCGACGTGGTGGTGGTCGATCAGTTCAACCTGGAAATGCAAAAAGGTGAGTTCGTGTCATTTCTCGGTCCATCCGGGTGCGGGAAGACCACGACCCTTCGCATGGTGGCAGGCTTCGAGATTCCATCCGCGGGCAAGATCACGTTGGGCGGCACCGACATCACCGACAAATCACCGAACCAGCGCAATGTCGGCATGATCTTTCAAGCGTACGCGCTCTTCCCCAACATGACCGTCGCTCAAAACATCGGTTTCGGCTTGCGCATTCGCAAAGCCGCCGAAAATGAAGTAAAAGACCGCGTGGATGAAATGCTCGGTTTGGTCAATCTCGAACAACATGCAGGCAAGTATCCGTACCAACTCTCCGGCGGGCAGCAACAACGTGTCTCGCTCGCCCGTGCGCTTGCCATCCGCCCCGAAGTCCTATTGCTCGATGAGCCTCTCTCCGCGCTGGACGCGAAGATCCGCGTATCTTTGCGAGCCGAGATCCGCGCCATCCAACAACGATTGGGTATCACCGCCATCTTCGTCACGCACGATCAGGAGGAAGCGCTTTCCATCTCCGACCGAATCGTTGTGATGAACGCCGGCGAGATCGAGCAGGTGGGAACACCGTTCGAGATCTACAACTTTCCCAAGACGCAGTTCGTGGCGAACTTTGTAGGTTCTCTGAACAACGCCGATGCCGAAGTGATCGATCCGGCGAACGGTATCCTTGCCATGGATGGTGTCCAGTTCAAAACCGCGGAAGAGGATTTTGCCAGTCGCATGAAAGGCGACAAAGTGAAGATCTCCATCCGCCCGGAGCGGTTTAGTTTTGCGGCGGAGCCGATGAAAGATAATGTTGTTGATTGCATCGTTGAAAACATCACGTTCCTTGGTGCCGTGGTGCGCATCCAAATTAAGATCGGTAAGACCAACTTCAACATGGATACCTTCAACAATCCGTTCCTTGAGTTACCCGCCCTGGGCGCTAAAGAAAAGGTAATGTGCTCAAAAGAAGCGGTATTGGTGCTTTAAGACGGTTATAACCACCCAGACAAGTAGACAGGCAGCCGCGCGCGCGGGTGTCCCAGTCTACTTGTTTACATTTGAGGAGAATATGACAGTCATCGATGAAGTCGTAACCAGGATACCCGAATGGAACGGCAAGCAGATCGTCGTCACGCCTCTTTCGGGCGGATTGACCAACTCCAACTTCAAGGTCGAAGTGGACGGTTTGCCGTACTTCGTTCGTGTGCCCGGTGCAGGCACAGAGCTCCTCGCCATTGACCGAGCCAACGAATATCACAACACCAAAGCCGCATCGGAAGCGGGTGTTGCGCCGAAAATCTTCCATCACTTGCCGGAATATAACGTGATGGTAATCGAATTTCTCGACGGCAAGACCATGTCGAAGGATGCTCTCAACGCGCCGGGGATGCCAACGCGCATGGCACAAGCCATCAAAAGACTCCACGCCGGTCCGCGCTTCCTGCTGGACTTCAACATGTTCCGCCTCACGGAATATTATCTCAGCCTGTGCAAAGACCGCGGCATCAAAATCCCCGACGGCTACCTTGACCACGTAGTGACAGTCCAGCGTATCGAGCAGGCAATGAACGTCAAACCGCTGGCGACCGTTCCCTGCAACAACGACCTGCTCGCGGAAAACTACATCGATGACGGCCGGCAACTCTGGTTGATCGACTACGAATACAGCGGCAACAACGATCCGACCTTCGAGTTGGGTAACACTTGTCAGGAGATGCAATTCAGCGAGAACCAGATCGCCGAAGTCTGTGCCGCGTATTTCGGTGAGGCAACTCCTGCCATGATCGCGCGCATGAAGTTGAACATGATCATGTCCGATGTGGGTTGGGGATTATGGGCGGCGATTCAGGCGAAGATCTCCACGATTGACTTCGACTTCTGGGGCTGGGCAATCGAACGCTGGGGTCGCGCAGTGGAGAAAATGGATTCAAAGGAGTTTGAAACATGGTTGGTGGAAGTAGTAAGTTGACAAGAATGTTTACAAGCCATAATTACTCTCCGCTTTATTTTATTTGGTCGATCTTGATATTAAGTGTTACTTTGAGTGGCTGTACTCCAACCTCAGCAGGAACATCTCGGTTGCGAGTCATTAATAAGAGTTCCTATCCAGTCGTAAATCTTGTTGTTTGGTTCCCTGAAGACAAAATCAGTTTCGGCGACATTCCCGCTGGAACGACTACGGAATATCTCGCTGTTCCGAACGGCGTTTATCGTTATGCGGCCTATAAATTTGATATTGATGGTGAAGCGATCACTCAACCTGTGATTGATTTTGTTGGTGAGGAGCCTTTGGTAGGTAACTTATTTACATTTACAATAGATTTTGACCCAAACCGCGCTTCAACCAATGATTGGGTTCAACTTGTTGACGTGAGAACCGATGAATGAAAGAGAAAATATCGGTGGTTGAGCAGGGCTAAGGCGGCGACCGAAGCCTGTATAGAAACCACCACGAAGTAAAGCTATTTTGTACCAAGAGTACACTTGAAACCAGTGGTCTCGATACGTCCCGCGAAGAACAAGCGGGACTACTCGACCACCGATATATTATTGATAAGGTGAAAATGAAATCACACGCAGAGATCGTCGTCATCGGCGGGGGAATCTATGGAACGAGTGTTGCATATCATTTGCACAAATTGGGGAAGAAAGACATTGTTCTTTTGGAAAAAGGCGACATCGCCAGCGGAGAATCGTCCCACGCGGCGGGCGTGGTGACGCAGTTCGCCACATCCAAGACGATGATGCAATTCCGCAAATACTCCATCGAATTGTGGAGCGAGCTCGGGTTCTTCCACCACGTTGGCAGTTTGCGGGTCGCGTCCAGCCCGGAGCAGCTCAAAGAGTTGGAAAGAAGCGTCAGCCGGGCGAAGGCGATCGGCATGGAGGTGGAGATCATCTCACCCGCCGAAGCGGTCAAGGTCATGCCCCAGATCACGGATAAGGATCTTTACGGCGCGATCTACCTGCCGCGCGATGGTCACCTCTCGCCGTACGACACGACGACAGGTTTGGCGCGCATCATCAAAGAATTGGGCGTGGAAGTGAACACGAACACGCGCGTTACGGGGATCGAACTTTCGCCTAAAGGTGAAATTCAAGCGGTTGTTACGGATAAAGGTGTAATCAAAACCAACATGGTCGTCAACGCGGCAGGGATGTGGGCGCCGCGCCTGGCGGCTATGGTGGGTGTCTCACTCCCGACAACGCCCGTTGACCATCAACACATCACGCTCAAAGCCGTGCCGGGTCATGAGTTCCCGAAGAACACGCCGTGTTTGCGCGACCCCGATAATTTGGTCTACATGCGTGAAGAGCAGGGTGGACTCGTCATTGGAGGATATGAACCCAACCCGCCTGCGCGCTGGATCGACGGCGCGCCGTGGGAACACGGCAGTGCGACCCTGCCGCATTCGTACGAACGGTTTGAAATGCTGCTCGAAGGTGCGATTCGCCGCATCCCGTTTTTGAAGGATGCGGGCATAATCGACATCACTTGTCATCCGGGCGCGTACACGCCTGATTGTCAACCCATGCTGGGGCCGATTCCCGGCGCGCGAGGTATGTGGATGCTGGCAGGTATGTCGCTCAATGGGTATGGCGGTGCAGGCGGCATGGGCAAACTACTCGCCGAATGGATCGTGGAGGGCGAAGCGCCGATGGATGTCAACGCGTTCCGCGCCACGCGCTTCGGAAATTATTTCACCGATCCGCAGTATGCTGCGGAACGCACCGTTGAAAGCGTCAAATATTATTACGCCATTCGTTTTCCCAACGATGAAAATGAAGCGGCGCGTCCTCATCGCGTGAGCCCGGCGTATCATCGCACACAGGAGTTGGGCGCGGTGTTCGGTGAAAAATTTGGATGGGAGCGCGTGTTGTATTATTCGCCCGATAAAAAATGGCGGCGTGCAGGCGCGGACCAAAAAGTATGGGGTTGGAACAAGCCTCCGTATTTTGAGCGCGTCGGCGAGGAGCATCGAGCCACGCGCGAACGCGCAACACTTTTCGACCTCACCTCCTTCGGCAAGATCGAGGTTACGGGTGACGGCGCGCTGAAACTTCTGCAACGCGTCACTGATTCGAATGTTGATAAACCTATCGGCAGCACAACCTACACTCAATTCCTCAACACGCGCGGCGGCATTGAAGCGGATGTTACTGTGGCGCGCCTTGAGCAGGATAAGTTCTGGGTCGTGACAGGTTCCGGATTCATCGCCAACGATCTTGCATGGTTGCAAATGCACATGGAAGACGACGATGCGACTTTACGAGACATCACGACAGACTGGGCTTGTCTCGCATTGATGGGACCTCGGTCGCGCTCGGTTCTTTCCAAGGTGACATCTGATTCGGTTTCCAATGAAGCGTTTCCTTATCTTTCGGCGAAATTCATCACGATTAACGGAGCCAAGGTCTGGGCGCAACGAGTCAGTTACGTCGGTGAGTTGGGATGGGAGCTCTACATCCCGAACAACCGCGCTTCGATGGTCTGGGACTTGTTGACGGAGGCAGGCAAAGAATTCAAAATGGAAGTCGGGGGTTACAAGGTGATGGACTCGCTGCGCCTTGAAAAAGCCTATCGCTACTACACCACGGATGTAACTCAATTGGAAACCCCGTACGAGGCAGGCTTAGGTTTTTGCGTCAATTTCGACAAAGGCGATTTTATTGGCAAATCTGCGCTGATGGAAAAGAAACAAAAGGGTATTGCAACCAAACTTTGCACGCTCGTGTTAGACGGCGAAGACTTCACCCAAATCTATGGCGGCGAAGCGATCTACCACGGAGGCAAGGTGCTGACGCGCGTCCGCAGTGGTGGCTACGGCTACACCGTGAAGAAAAATATTCTGCTCGCGTATTTGCCGCTTGAATTGGCGAAGGCTGGCTCGCGCGTGGACGTGGAGTTGATCGAGGGGCTACGCGTGGCAGAGGTGATTTCGTCTGTGTTGTATGATCCAAAGGGTGAAAAGTTAAAGGGGTAACATAAATAGTCTGTTGGTTGAGTAGTGGCGCTTTGCGCCACTACTCAACCAACGATGTATAATTGAAACATGCCAAAATCCCATCCTGATTACGTCGGCTTTGGGATGCTGACGCCTGTCGAGATCATGGTGCTGGAGAAACTGCCCAAGCACAACACGGGCGCCATCGTGACCGAGGTCAACGAGTTCGTGTTCGACGACGCCGCGATCGTGGCTTGTTTGCTGCGCCAGTGGGATGTGTCCGCAGGGATGATCGGCACTGCCGTCGGTGATGATGAACGCGGACGCGCGCTCGCCAGGCGCCTAAAGGATTGGGGCGTACAAGGGAAGGTTCGCTTTACGAAGGAATACAAAACTCCACTGGAAGTCAACGTCTCGGATCGTAAGGGTGCGCGGACTTATTTTTGGCAGCGTACACCTCAAATTCTGAGCACACTCGAAACAGCAGACTTAGACCTATTGCGCGGTTCGAAAGTGCTATACGTGGATTGGTACGACGGCAATCACGTGCTCCGCGCGATGGATGAAGCCAACCGCCTCAAAATTCCGGTGTTTGTGAATCTCGAGCATGGGCATAAATATTCCGACATCCTTAAGAAGTACGCCGAGCGCGCCACATTCTGCCAGGCCGTGACCGACGCCGCGCAACTCGGCGGCAAGCGCGCACTGATCGGCACGGCGCGCAAATTATTGAAATCGGGAATTAAGACTGCGATCATCACCCTCGCAAAAGGCGGCTGCCTCGCGGCACAAGGGGAGCAGATCGTGCGAGTCTTCGCTCCGCAAGTGAAGGCCGTGGACGCCTGCGGCGCAGGCGCAACTTTTTCAGCGGGATTTATCTATGGGTATCTCAAGGGATGGAACCTCGAACGGTCCGCGCGGTTTGCCACTGCCGCAGCAACATTGAAGGTCACGCGAGCCGGGTTGAAGATGTTTCCAATCGAGGAAATCATGGAATTGGCAAGCCGGCTCAGAGTGGAACACTGGGCATTCAAGAATAATCGCTTTGAGATCATTGAACGAATATTGTCTTTTCCGCGCCAGGTCGCGGTGCAGGGTCAGCGCGCGCAAGTCAGACTGCTGCGCGAACTGCGGCTACCCAAGAAGAATTCGCCTCGCGCCGAACATCCTTCGGTGAAGGCCAAAAGGAAGACTGTCTAGGTAAGTTCTGTGGGTCGAGTAGTCCCGCACGTTCTTTGCGGAACGTATGGCGACCCACTCGTACGCATACATAACAATGCAACAAATATTGCTTTACGGCTCGGTGGTTTCGATATGGCGGACGAACGCCACCAACTCGACCACCGATGAATTTTAGAAAACGAGGATGTAACTCATGTCATTCGCCGAGCTTCTCACGCAAGACCAGGTACAACGAATTCATGAAGCCTCCCTTGAGATTCTTCAGGAGGTGGGTTTCAAGGTCCGCTATGAGCCTGCGCGTGACCTATTCGCCAAACACGGATGTTCTGTGGATGGCGAGCGGGTGAAATTTCCGCGCGAGGTGGTGGAGAAATATCGCAAGATGGCGCCGCCATCCTTCACGTTCCATGCGCGTGACCCGAAATTCGATAAAACGATTCCGCGTGACAGCCCGGTCATCGTCACGGCGAGTTCGGCACCCGACATCATCGATCCGGTTACCGGTAAAGAAAGACGCGCCGAGTCCGGTGACATCGCCCGCATCGCGCATCTGATCAATGAACTACCCGGCTACGACATGTTCTCCATCTCCACGCTGGCAGACGATGCGCCCAAGGACCAGTTCACGATCTCACGTTTGTATCCTGCGATCAAATATTGTCTCAAGCCGATCCGCGCCACAACCACCGATCATAAAGATACGCTCTCGATGATGGAAATGGCCTACATCGTGGCTGGGGGCAAGGAAGCGTACAAAGAGCATCCTTTCCTCACGCATCATTATTGCCCCACGGTATCTCCGCTTTCCATGGATAATCTTTCCACAGAGAATGTGATGTACTTCGCGGACGAAGGATTGCCGGTGTATCCAACCATCGTACCGAACGCGGGGTTGACATCACCCATGTCGATGGCTGGGACGCTCGTGCAGGGTAACGCGGAATATCTCGCCACGGTCACCTTGATGCAAATGGTCAAGCAAGGGACGCCGACCATCTATGCCACGCTTGCCACGGTTGCCGACATGCGTTCGGGCGCTTATACCTCCGGGGCCATCGAGTGCGGCATGCTGCACATGGCATTTGCCCAACTTGCCCGCTTCTATAACGTGCCGTGCGGCGGTTACATCGGACTTACGAATTCCAAACTCAACGACGCGCAGTCGGGCTACGAAACCGGCATGTCCGGCATGGGTGGAATCCTCGGCGGTATGGATATGTTCAACATCGGTGGTCTGATCGATGCGCTCAAGACATTTGACTTTGCCAAAGCCGTCATTGACGACGAGGTGGCGCAAATGATGAAGCGCGCCAAACGCGGCATTTCATTCAGCGAAGATGATCTTGCTGTTGACCTTATCAAGGAGATCGGTCCGGGCGGATCGTTCATCGTTGCCAAACACACCATCAACCGCATGAAGACCGAAGCGGTGATGACGAGGATTGCCGACCGTGATGCGCGCACCATCTGGGAAAAGAAAGGCGCGCTGGATATTCAAGCGCGCGCGATGAACAAGGTGAAAGAGATCATGTCGAAGCACCCCGAACCCTTGATCTCCCCCGAGGTGGAAGAAAAACTCCGCGCCGCGTTCCCCGGTCTCGTTGCCGGTGAGTTGGTGCCTATTCTGTAGTCATGTGGCGGCGACATAAAGCGCTGCCGGGGCTGAAAGGTTCAACGTGTCACGCCGAATTCGAATCTTGTTGGGGCTCGCACTTCTCGCAATCTCGGTTTCACTCTTGATCTGGGGATTTGCCCCCACGCGCCGCGAGATTCGTACACAGCCGATTGCCCCTTCCGATCTGCAATTGCCGTTTCGCCTTGAAACTGTATCGATGATCCCGGTTGAGGTTGTGTGGTGAACCGAGTCTCGTGGGTGTGTCGTATATGTTTGGCGGCAACTCTGTTGCTTCTTTCCGCGTGCGGCCCCACGATCGGCAACACATTTTCATCCATCAGCGATTCGCTCCCTGACGAAGACGCACCCGCCGCGACCGAACAGCCCGCGGAAGAACCGTCGCAAGGCGAGGTCTTCCCAACACAACCTGTGGTATCAATCTCCACCGTCACCGCCCTGCCGAACACCGGCGGAGGAACGATCAGCCCGACCTCGCAGCCGGCCTTGCCTGAAAAGCGGCGGCTCACGATCGAATTTCCTCCTCAAATTCGTGCGGGCGATTCGGATGTCGTTCGGTTGACGCTCGAGGTGGATGACTTGGGCAACCTGACGCCCACTGCCGAGGTCGGGGGTAATGTTGTCACCGGCGAAGTGATCGAAATTCCGAATCTGTATGAAACTCACAACGTGATCGCTGAAGCGCGCTTCGATATTGCCGGGGTGCAAATCTCGCCGCCGGGACTCACAAGCCAGCCTCTGGCGCCGGGTCAGTCTGTTTCGTTCTTCTGGAGCATTCGCCCTGACGGGGTGGGGGTGTATCGCGGCACGGTCTGGTTGTACTTGCGGTTTGTCGAGCGCGGCAGCGGCGGAGAAAGCCAGCGGGTAGTGTCTGCCCAACCCGTCGAGATCGAAGCGGTGAACTTCCTCGGCTTGTCGGCGGATGTAGCGCGATCCTTCGGTGTGGTCGGCTCCATCGCCGGAACCATCCTGGGGTTCCCGTTTCTGGAAGATCTCGTTAAATTTTTCGCCCGCCGGCGCAAGATGCAATAGGATGAAAATCACCTAAAAACAAATACTCCGTCATCTTGGGGCGATTGTTCTTTATGGTACAATTTTCCAGCTCGTAAAATTCTTTACAGGAGCGTTTATGAGTTCGTGGGTTTATGTTGGGTTGTTTCTGATCGTTGGGCTGATCATTCCCATCGGTGCTATCGGCGCCGCGTGGGTGCTGGCACCCAAGAAACCAAACCCCATCAAGCAATCGACATACGAGTGCGGCATCGAAACCGTCGGCGATTCGTGGGTTCAGTTCAAGGCCCAGTATTACATCTTCGCCCTTGTCTTTCTGATCTTTGATGTAGAGACTGTGTTTCTCTTTCCGTGGGCGGTAAAACTTGGGTCGCTCGGCATGTTCGCCGTGATCGAAGGCATCATTTTTATCCTCATCCTCATCGTCGGTCTGGTATACACGTGGCGCAAGGGGATGCT
>CAZFDL010000005.1:0-38309 GCA_964517905.1 uncultured Anaerolinea sp.
GTCCCGTCTGACTTCAATAAGTACAAATTGGACTCGTTGCGTGGAAAGCCGCTCGGGTTTTCCAGCACGATCACGCCCGCATTCACCTGGATCGTCTTGTCGATTTTTGTGTGGATGGGTTGGATGTCCATGCGTCCTCGACTGAATTTCCAAGATTATACCTTGTGGTTTCCGCATCCAATACTGATTTTCGTCTTAAATAAAAATGCCCGATGCGCTTTGGATTTCGCATCGGGCTAGGGAATGTGGGTGTCCGCTTTCATCACTTTTTCTCGACACCCATGTTACTCAACTCATCCGAATTGATATTCGCGACGAGCAGGTCCGCGATCGCCAGGGCCGCGAACAAAATCAGACAACCGATCACAGCAACGACGAACATGGTCTACTCCTTTCTCTCTATGCTGATTTAACCTCTTTTCAGTTTGAAAGTTATACCCCCTAACGGTACTGCAATGATTTTGCATATCAATTATGCAAAGCACATCCACCTGACGTTGAGTGACGGAGTTTTGTTCCGTCGTTTACGTGATTCCTTTTACGCGGCTCTTCGGTTGCGAGACCCGCTTCCTGCGTTGACAAAACCGTTCTTTGCGATAAAATTCACACGCAAGTTGGCCGAAGTGGCGGAATTGGCAGACGCGCCACGTTCAGGGCGTGGTGAGAGCAATCTCTTGAGGGTTCAAATCCCTCCTTCGGCACAGAATCCACCTGAAAATCCGCTGTGAGGCGGGTTTTTTTGTTGCCTAGCCCCATCCCCACTCTCCTTAATTTCCATTTGGAAAATAGGGAGGATGCCACTCAGAGGCGGCAGGGTCGGTGGTATAATTGGACAAAAATAGGCAGAGACCTTTCATTAATTAAGACGCGGAGTCACAGTATTACGTCTTCGTGTCTTTTTTATGCCGAAACCCCAAAAACCGAGAGAACAATGGCAGAAGAGAACAAGCTGGCAGGCAACATCGAAAACGTGGATATCGACGCCCAGATGCGCTCGGCGTACCTGGACTACGCCATGAGCGTGATCGTAGCGCGCGCCCTCCCAGATGCCCGTGATGGGTTGAAACCCGTTCACCGCCGCATTTTGTACGCCATGCAGGAACTGGGAATCCGCTCGAATACGTCCTACAAGAAATCTGCGCGCATCGTGGGCGAGGTGCTCGGTAAGTTTCACCCGCACGGCGATTCTGCCGTCTATGAGAGCATGGCGCGGATGGCGCAGGATTTCTCCATGCGCTATATGCTCGTCGATGGTCAGGGTAACTTCGGCTCGATTGACGGCGATGCCCCTGCCGCGATGCGCTACACCGAAGCCCGCCTGCATAAACTGGCGGAGGAACTCCTTGCCGATCTCGACAAAGATACGGTGGATTTCGGTCCCAATTTCGACGATTCAATGGAAGAGCCTCTTGTCCTGCCTGCCAGGGTGCCGAACATGCTCCTCAACGGAACGTCGGGCATTGCCGTGGGCATGGCGACCAACATCCCACCTCACAACTTGCGCGAACTTGCGGGCGCCATCGTGTTCCTGATCGAAAATTACGACAAGATGGACGATATCTCACTGGACCAGTTGATGAAGCACGTGCACGGTCCAGATTTCCCCACCGGCGGGATCATTGTCGGGCGCGAGGGAATCGAATCCACCTACGGTACGGGCAAGGGACGGATCATCGTGCGCGGCACGGCGCATATTGAGGAAGGCAAGGGCGGCAAGCATGAGATCATCATCACAGAGATTCCGTATCAGGTTAATAAGACGACCTTGATCGAACGCATTGCGGAACTCGTGCGCGCCGACAAGATCGACCAGATTGCCGACCTGCGAGACGAATCTGATCAGCGCGGCATGAGCATCGTTATCGAACTCAAGCGCGGCGCACAGCCGAAAAAGGTGCTCAACCAGCTCTACAAATACACATCGCTGCAAACTACCTTCGGCGCACAAATGCTCGCCCTCGTGGATGGCGAGCCGCGCACACTTCCGCTCAAGCGCGCGCTGCAGATCTTTATCGAACATCGGCAAACGGTCATCGTCCGCCGCACGAATTTCGAGCTGGCAAAGGCTCGGGCGCGGCAACACATCCTCGATGGCTACTTGATCGCGCTGAACAATCTCGACGCGGTCATCAAGACCATCCGCGAATCGCAGGATGCAGACGTTGCTAAAACGAACCTGATCAAGCGCTTCAAGCTGAGCGACCTGCAAGCGCAGGCCATCCTCGACATGCAGTTGCGTCGCCTCGCCGCGCTCGAACGTTGGAAGATCGAAGAGGAGCACAAACAGGTTCGCCAGACTATCGAGCACCTCGAGGACCTGCTGGCTCACCCCAAGAAAATTCTCGCTCTCATCGAGGACGACATGCGCGACCTCGCCGAGAAATATGGCGACGACCGTCGCACGCGCATTGCCGCCGAAGCAAAAGAAGAGCTCACCGAAGCCGACCTTGTGCAGGATGAAGCCGTACTGATCAGCCTCACCGAACGCGGTTACATCAAACGCGTGGCGGCGTCGGCTTTCCGTTCGCAGAGTCGCGGCGGGCGTGGCGTGAAAGGTTTCGATACGAAGGAGGAGGATGAAGTCGTTGCGCTCATCCCCGCGCGCAGTCTCGATACGATGTTATTCTTCTCGGATCGCGGCAAGGTCTACAGCGAAAAGGTCTACCAGATCCCCGATGCGGATCGAACCGCCAAAGGTATCCCGCTCGTCAACGTGCTGTCACTCAATGCGGACGAGCGCATTACCGCTGCCATCGCCGTTTCGGAATTTTCTGCCCACGGATTTTGTGTGATGGCGACCATGCGCGGCAGGACCAAGCGTGTGGTGTTGGAGGAATTCGCCTCGGTCCGCCCTTCTGGCTTGATCGCCGTCAATTTGGAGGAGGGTGACCATTTGGGTTGGGCGCGGGTCACCAGTGGCAAGGATGACCTGATCTTTGTCACTCAGAACGGACAGGCGCTTCGCTACAACGAGACCAAGATCCGCTCGATGGGAAGGCAAGCCGGTGGCGTAACCGCGATCAAACTGAAAAAGGGTGATGCCGTGACCAGCATGGATGTTGTCGAGAAAGACGGCTCGCTCCTTGTGGTGACGAGCGGCGGGTTCGGCAAACAGACTCCGCTCAAGGAATACTCGCCAAAAGGACGCGCCACGTTAGGTGTAGCTACCATCGACCAGAAAGCCTTGAAGGAAATTGGAAAGATCGTCTCCGCTCGCGTTGTGCAACAGGAAGACGACCTGACCATTATGACGGCGAACGGCCAGACTATTCGTATCAAGAACAAAACGGTGAAAACCGCCGGACGCGCCACAAAAGGCGTTCATCTAATCAAGCCGCAGGATGGCGACTATGTGGCATCGGTGGCACGCATCTCTGCGGAAGATTTAAAACGGGCAGGCGCGCAATTGGAAGAGGAAAAAGCCGAGCCGCAACCGCAATTGATCTAAGAATCAAAAATCCCGAAAGAAACTCTTCCGGGATTTTATTATGCAAATTTGCAGATCAAAATATAGTCATCTTTCCCAAAACGAACATCGCAAGTGTTCCGAATGCACAAATGGTGAGAAACAGCATTAGCGAAAGCAGGAAGCGTTGTTGCGCGGTCATACCAAGGAAGCGTGATTCTCTACGGGTTGAGGATCTCGCAACGGGTCTTGATGCAGGTTCGCGGTAGAGTTCGTTGGATTCCTCCTCGTAGAATGATGAAGAAGAGGCTGATTCACGGAGATTATCAAACATTGGTTGCCTTATTCTTAAGTATATCAGTGAACGGGCGGAGGCTAACGTCGCCAAATCGTACTGTCACGGATTTGCCATTGTCATCCCGCAATCTTAAGCTTCCGTCGGCGAGAATCCCTTCCAGTCTGCCCACTACAGTTTGATCGGCGCCCATTTCAACCCGCACCTGCCTGCCTCGATACGCAAGCATTTCACCCCATTGGTTCATTAACGAATCGGTCCCTACTTGAGGACGCAAACTGAGGAACGAGGAGAGCACGTCCCTAAGTATCTTTTCCCGTCTTACTGGAATCCCCAACGCGTCCTCCAGACTTGTTCCAGGAAATCGAAGGATATCCGTATCGGGAACAGCGCGTTTTAGCACATTAATGCCAATGCCGATCACCACACAAACCACATCCTCCCCTGACCAGACCAGTTCGATCAGAACGCCTGCCACTTTGCGCTGGTTCAACAGAATGTCATTGGGCCACTTGATCTGGGGGGAGAGCCCGAACGATTGGAGTGTGTGAGCGATGGAAAGTGCCGCAAGGCCGACCAGACGTGAGAGATGCGGCTTTTCATCGAAGGTTGGGCGCAGGACCACACTGAAAGCCAGAGCGGTTCCGGGTGGCGTGAACCACGGTCGATCCATCCTGCCACGCCCCATGGTTTGTTCATCGGCAACAACCACCGACATGTCGCGCGCGCCTGCCTGTGCCCACCTCAGCGCCTCGTCATTCGTTGAACCGATCGATTCAAAAAAACGGATTTCTCCCAGTGGCAGACTTGAAAGCAATTCAGTGAGTTCGGTCTGGTTCATGGAATGGGGTTATGGTAACACGAACCATGGGTTGATAAAACCCCCGCCCTGCCGAACTTCAAAATGCAAATGCGCGCCCTGCGAGTTGCCAGTGTTCCCCGCCGAGCCAATCCATTGACCAGCGCTCACGCTTGCACATTGACCCACACCAATCACGCTTAAGTGGGCGTACACCGTTGAGTACCCATTGCCGTGATCGATCTGGATGACATTTCCGTACCCGTAGTTATATCCGCCCTGAGCCATGGTCACTACGCCGCTATCCGCCGCGTAGACCGGTGCTCCTTCGCCTGCGGCGATATCGATGCCGAGGTGACCGCTCCAATAATCATTACCGGAAAGGGAACGCGCATCGGCTGGCCACACAAAACCGCCGCTTCCCACCGCTCCGCCGGGGCACGCGCTCTGACTGGTGGAGGAAGTTCCCGATGCGCCGGTCGCAACCGTCGGTACAAGCCATTGCACGAATTCGCGTTCGCCGCCAGGCACCATGACCCACGACCCGGATGTAATGGTCGGGTTCGTCAGGTCTATATCGTTACCGGGAAAATTGATGATATCTTCGACGCCCGCGCTAAATTCATTGGCGACCGATTCAAGGCTGTCATTCTCTTTCCATTGATAATAAATGCCGTCGGTGGGCGGGATCTGGAGTACCTGTCCGGGTTTCAAACTGTGCGGGTCATCCTGCAGGATATCGTAATTTGCCCACAACACAGACTCTGCGGTAAGTTTGTACTCTTCTGCGATGGCAAAGATCGAATCGCCGCGTTTGACGCGATACTCGACGGGCTGGTAGCGCGGTTTATCGGCGGGGACGTTTGTCTTGATCTGGATTTCGCGCGGGATGGAGAGAAACGCTACGGGTCCGCCCAGGGCGGGCATTACCACATTAGCCGGTTGATCCTCCGACGCGGCGGTCGGTTGGGGGACAGTTACCAGAGTGGGTGCATTCGAATTCTTCCAGGCAAGCGCGCCTCCGACCATGCCCCCGGCGATGGCGAGAGTAAGCACCCAACTAAGAATTGATATGGTATGGGCTCTAAGAAAAGCGATCAATTTTGACATTTTTCAACGATTCTGTCTATTCATCCCTGCCGAGGTTTTCCAGAAACTCCTGGTTGTTGCGCGCCCGATCCAGACGGGTGATGATCGCTTCGGTGGCAACGGAGTTATCCAGCCCGGCGCCTTGCGGTTGCTGCGAGATCATCTGAATATACATCCGTCTCATCAGCCAGACCCGTTGAAGGATATCTGGACCAAGCAGAAGGTCCTCGCGACGCGTGGACGAGCGTTCGATATCCACCGCGGGGTAGATGCGCCTCTCTTGCAGTTTGCGTGAGAGAATCAATTCCATATTGCCGGTGCCTTTAAACTCCTCGTAGACAACATCGTCGAGGCGTGAGCCGGTATCTACGAGACACGTCGCGATGATGGTCAGAGATCCGCCCTCCTCGATGTTACGCGCCGCGCCAAAGAATCGCTTGGGAGGATAAAGCGCCGAGGGATCCATGCCGCCGGAGAGCGTACGGCCTGACGGGTTGACCACAAGGTTATACGCGCGCGCCAGGCGCGTGATCGAGTCCATCAGGATTACCACGTGGCGTCCGATCTCTACCAGCCTCTTGGCGCGCTCCAAGGCCAGTTCTGCCGTGCGGACGTGTGAAGTGACCGGCTCGTCGAAGGTGGATGCAACCACTTCGGCATCCACTGAGCGATCCATATCCGTTACTTCTTCGGGGCGTTCGCCGATGAGGGCGACCAATAAGTGCACGTCGGGATATTTGGTTGAAATTGAGTTTGCAATTTGCTTGAGAATGGTGGTTTTTCCCGCTTTGGGAGGAGAAACGATCAGTCCGCGCTGTCCCCGGCCGATCGGTGCGATCAGGTTAATTAATCTGGGTGCGAGCGTATCATGGTCGGTTTCAAGATCAAATCGCTTGTCCGGAAAGATCGGTGTAAGGCTTTCGAATACGGGTCGGCGTGTCGCTTCTTCGGGGTCGAGTCCGTTGATGGATTCGACCTTCAATAGGCCGAAGTGCCGCTCGCTCTCACGGGGCGGACGAACCTGTCCGATAACCAGATCCCCTGCCCGCAGGTCATGCCGCCGTAATTGTGCCTGCGAAACGTAGACGTCCTGATCGCTGATGCGGTAATTCGTGGCGCGCAGGAAACCGATGCCCTCGCTCATGATCTCGAGGATGCCGCCGCGCAGTTCGATACCCTCCTTTTGCGCCTCCGCCTCGCGGATCATCATCGCGAGCGTTTCCTTTTTCAGGCGGTTGGAATTGGGAATGTTCAGCGTCTTTCCCAGTGTGCGAAGTTTGGAAAGGGGTTCGTTCTCTAGTTCAAGGATTTTCATTTGTCTTTTCTCTATTTGGGTTGATTTGGTGGGGGCGACCCGCAAGCCAAAGGCACGCCTTTCGAGGGCGCAGGGGCGGGAGTCTCCCTTAATTTGTTGAGTGGTGTGGATTTTCGGTCAAGGTCGTCTGGCGTGGAACCCGTGCGGGTTTGAATCGCCGCGCATGCGGATTACACAGTGAATGGGGCTGTAATGAACTGGGGATTTCCAATATTATAGCACTGTCGTTCTGTCGATGCAAGCTGAGATTATGACTTTTCCAACCGGACTTTCAAGTTTGTGAGCAAGCCGCGTTGCGCCGTGTTCGCGCGTTTGTACACGGCTCTTTCCAGTAGTTTGTTGACCTTTTCAAAATAGGCTTTCTGGACAAGGTGGGTCCGTTGCTCTTCGATCTCGTGGAATTCAAATTGGTATGCAATCTCAAGGCCGGGTTTACTGTAATGACGAATGACGATCTCCCGCTTCGGGTTGGTCAAATTGATCACTGTATACACCCGGCTCCTAAAGACAGGAAGCCCCAGCCACCGGTAGGTTTCCACCATGTTGAAGGGGCGCAACACGACCCCCGTGGCGCTCTTTTGCTCTTTCAGGATGTCGATGGTCGTGAGGTAGGGTTGAAGCCCGATCATGTTAACCGGCTCGGAAAGATGGTCGTAGACGTCGTTGCGGGAGCGATCGATAAAGATGTTGAGTTCGAAGGTGCGCATGCTCCAATTTTAATCCCTATTGAGCGATTGGCAAGTGCACAGTATTGCAATGTTATAATCGTTCAAAACCATTCTCTGAGGTATTTCATGATAGATCCTGTAATCTTCACAATTCGGCTGTTCGGCTATGAACGCCCTGTTTATTGGTATGGACTGATCGTGATGGTCGGTGTGCTGGTTGGCTCGATGGTTGTCGAAAGAAACCTCCGACGCCGCGGCGAAGACAGCGAGAAACTCTGGGATGCCTTGATCTGGGTGGTGCTGATCGGCATCCTCGGTGCGCGATTATGGTACGTCCTTAATGCCACTCTCGGTGGTAATCGCGTATACGTCGAAAATCCAATTCAGATCATCAACATCGGGGGTGGCGGACTGCACATCTTTGGCGGCTTCCTGTTCGGCGCGATCGTTCTCTTGTGGTTCATTCAGAGGAACAACCTTGACCCATGGTTGTATCTGGATATGGCTGGACCCGGTTTGTTGATCGGCCAGGCGATCGGACGGCTTGGCAATTTCATCAATCAGGAATTGTATGGTCCGCCAACGGCGCTCCCGTGGGGGATTCCCATCTCGGCGGAGAACCGCCTGCTTGAGTTCCGAAACCTACCGGAAACTGCGCGCTTTCATCCGACATTCGCCTACGAGATGCTCTGGAATCTCGCCGCGGCGGGACTCCTATTATGGCTGTCTCGCCGATATGAAAAGCAGCTCAAGCCCGGAACGCTGTTCGCGGGCTGGTTGATCCTCGCCGGGGTGGGGCGCACGTGGATCGAGTTCTTCCGTCCCGACCAGCCGAAGATTCCCGAAATGGGAATCAGTTATTCCGCGCTGTTCTCCGCGTTGATGGCGATTGCCGGCGCAGTGATCTTGATGATTCGGTACAAGGGAATGAACGCCTCGTTTGCAGAAGATTGGGAAGAGGAATATAAGATCACCCCTCCTTCTTCTCCACAGCCTGCCCTTGTTGAGCCAGTCGTCGTGGCGCTTACGAGAAAATCAGCCGTGCGGAAGACCAAAGCTGTTCCCGCCAAAAAAGCAAAAGCGAAGGCACCGATACGGAAATCATCCAAACCAACGATGCGTCGAAAAAATACATCGAGGTAAAGTCAAACAGGTCGGGTTTTATCCCGACCTGTTGTTTTAATCAAACGCCGATACTCTTGTCTTAACCCCAGCGAGTTCGTTCTCGCGTTTGTCGAAGCCGAAGCGTTCGAAAATATCCGAGTACATTTCCACGATCTGCTCGCGGGTGAAACCCATCTCTTCATAGGAATAAGTGTGGTCACTGCGGTGGGCGAGCGTGTCTTTCACCGCTTCATCCACGATTTTTTCCAGCCCCGGTTTATCCGGGTAGCCGAACTGTTCGTAGAACCTGCGGATGACCTGCTCCGGGCGTTGAATCAGGTCGTCGTAGTCAAGAATCAGGTGTCTGGGGGAGGGATGCGTGTCCAAATAATGGAGAGGGTGGCGATACCAGTGTTGGGTCAGGTCGAGAATTTCATCCAGATAAATGTACTTTTTGTGCGGACCCGTGAACACCGCGCGCGAGTAATTGATCCACGAGACGGTGGAGGGGAGCATGTCGAGCGGGTTGCGGGCGAGATAGATGATGCGCGCATCGGGGAAGAACTCGGCGAGCGTTTGAATCTTGGCGCTGAAGGCTGGCGCTTTCGCCACGTAATATTTTTTGCCCGTTGCATACAGATGCCGCTGCAACATGGATTTATAGAACGCCATGATTTTATGTTTGCGTTCGGGAGGCAGTGCTTCATCAAAGTGCTGGTAGTTGGGGAACTCGTCCATGAACGGGAAGAGGAACGTGACCCAGAACGAATCCCAGGCGTGCATCAGGATGTTCTCATCCTCTTCGGGTTGGAAGAACGAGATGGGATGGATCTTGAATTGACCGAGCGTGTGCCGGTCGAAGGCGTAGAGCAGGCGGTGCAGATGCCCGCCGAGTTTATTATCGAGGCGCGAGACGAATTGCGTGAACCTCTTTTGAACGACAGAAGGAGTGAGGTAAATGTCCCACGTGGTCAGGCTGGTGAAGGTGGCGTCGCGTGAGAGCAGGCGATGGAGAAAGGTGGAGCCGCTGCGCAAGTTTCCTATGATGAAGAGAGGCTTATCGACCGGCTGAGTTTTATGTCCGGGGTACAGTAAGTCATCGAGCCAGAAGCAGAGCCAATGGAACAAGGAGCCAAGGGGCCAGACCGCGTAGAAGAGCGTGAGAAAGAGGATGCGTCTTCGGTTGAGTGGGGCGGGTGTATTTTTGGAAGCAAAGAACGAGCGGTAGAATGTGCGCCAGAACAGGCGGAAGTTGTAGTGCATTGACAGGGCGATTCCTTGAGTTGACATGGAAGAAGCCCGTGAAGGGCTTCTTCGTCGCTATTCTAACAGGGATTGACGGTTTTGGATTAAGGGAGGTTGTGTCGGTCGTTCAAATGCTGACCGAACCCTGGCTCCTCTTAGGGCGCTGCCACATTGACTCGAATGTAAATCGGGTCGCCGAACGGGAGGCCGAGCGGATCGACTGCCTGCCATGCGGATTCGTATTCGCCGTCGGTGAAAGGGGCGATGAAAATTATCCGGACCGTGGCTTGCGCACCTGATCTGGCTGGGTAAAGCATGATCTCTTCAGGCGCGCCGAGAGCGGCTCCGCCGATGTGCCGAAGGCGATACGCGTCGTTCCAGTCGCAGGTTCCGCTGTTTTGCACAAGCCATTGCTTGTCAATGGCCGCGCCGTGGGCGACGAAGGAATTGTCCGGGATGGTCAAGTCGCTGAGGAATGTCAGGTTGCTAACGCATCCCTCCGGGTTGGAGGTAGGCTCGATCGTCGGCAGCTGCGTGGCTTGAACCACAACCACGTTTTGGGTTGGATTGATGATGAAGGTCGGTTGGATGAGCAGGGCTTGCGCAGTGGGAGGTATGAACGGTGTCGGTGTGGAGGCGGGCGAGCACGCTGAAAGGAGGGTAAGGCATACGAGCAGAGTCAGCTGTCGGTTGATCAAGAAGCGTTCTAAGCGATGCCGAGGGATCATCATAATCAAAAGGGCGGACACATCTGTCCGCCCCTGTAAGTCGGGTCTACGCTTCTTCGTCGGAAGTGCTGCCTGAGTCGTCGCCTCCGCCGATCTCAAGTGGAAGGGCGATCTCACCGCTCAGCGCTTTCTGGCGGATGACACCATCGATCTCTGCCATCAGTGCAGGATTGGCGCGGAGATAATCCTTTGCGTTCTCGCGTCCCTGACCGATACGTTGATCGCCGTAAGAGAAGAACGCACCACGCTTCTGGACGATCTCGAACTTGGTCGCCAGATCGAGAACGTCGCCGCTCTTCGATATGCCTTCGTTGAACATGATATCGAACTCGGCGGTGCGGAACGGAGGCGCCACCTTGTTCTTGACGACTTTGACGCGTGTGCGATTGCCAATGACCTCATCACCGACTTTGATGGCTTGAATGCGGCGAACATCGAGGCGGACGGAGGCGTAGAATTTGAGCGCCTGACCGCCTGTGGTGGTTTCGGGGTTCCCGAACATGACGCCGATCTTCTGCCGGAGTTGATTTGTAAAGACCACCGCGGTTTTGGTCTGGTTGATGGCGCCGCTCAACTTGCGCAACGCCTGCGACATGAGCCTTGCCTGCACGCCCATCGTCGCATCGCCCATATCGCCTTCAATTTCTGAACGTGGGACGAGCGCAGCGACCGAGTCTATCACCACAACATCCACGCCGCCGGAGCGGACGAGGGTTTCGACGATCTCGAGTGCCTGCTCGCCGGTATCGGGTTGTGAGACGAGAAGGTTGTCAATGTCCACGCCGACGCGCGCGGCATAGACTGGATCGAGCGCGTGTTCCATATCGATGAACGCGGCGACTCCACCAACTTTCTGCGCTTCGGCAACGATGTGCTGGCAGATGGTTGTCTTGCCGGAGGACTCGGGTCCGTAAATTTCAGTGATGCGCCCGCGCGGTATGCCGCCGACGCCGAGGGCAATATCGAGGGAAAGCGAGCCGGTGGGGAAGGTCTCGGTCTCCATGAACTTCGCCTCGCCGAGGCGGACGATGGACCCGTCACCGTAACGCTTGAGAATATCGCCGACGGCTTTGTCGAGCACGGCTTGCTTGGCTCCATCCAGGTGGCGGTTTGCCTGCGCTTCTTCCATCGCGGCGGCTTTGGTTTCCTTTGCGGCTTTTCGAGGGGACATGTTTTATTTCTCCAATACAAGTGTAAGGGTCTGAAGTGTGTGTAGCCGAGAGTATAGCACAGATGTTCTGACTGTCAAGGACGTTTTCCGTTTCCGTGGTTAATGGGAATGACGGTGTTCGGCATCCCCCGTCTGTGAGCCGAGGATGGCGCGCCACTCTCCCAGTTCTTCTCCGCGCAGAGCAAAGGCGGTGGCGATCAGCGATGTGATCGGAACCGCAGCGATCAAACCAAGGGAACCGACCAACATGCGTACCACCTCTTCAGCCACGAATCCAGCGTTGAGTAAAAAGCCGTAGTTTCCCTTGCCCAAAGTAAAGAGTAAAAGGAGCGGAAGCGAGGCTCCCGTGTAAGCCAGCACCAGCGTGTTGACGGTGGCGGCGACATGGTCGCGCCCGATCCGCATCGATTTCTCGTAGATTGCGCGAAAGGTGAGGGATGGATTTGCGTCATGGATTTCAAATACTGCCGAGGACTGCGAGCTGACCAGATCATCCAAAACGCCCAAAGCGCCAATCAGCATTCCACCCAGGAGCAACCCACGTAGATTGATGGATGCCTGCGAAAATTGGATCAGGAACAAAGTGTCTTCCTGTCCCGCACCCGTCAAACGCGTCAACGCAACGAAGAAGATCGAAAGTAAGCCTGTAAGAAGTAATGCCAGCACCATGCTGATCACCGAGGCGTGTGTTTTCAAATTCCAGCCATAGGTGAGATACAACGTTGTGCCGAGCATGAGCGTACACCCGATCAGGCTGACACGTAAAGGGTCTTCGCCAGCCAGAATGTGCGGAACGACGTAGCCAATGATCACCAGCATTGTGAACGCCAGCGCCAGCAGGCTTTTGAGTCCTTTCCACCTTCCCAACATAAGTGTTGCAACCACGAATACCGCGAACAGGATCAGGAGCGGCTTGGTGCGGACATAATCAACATAGTGAGCGGTGAGTATGCCGTCGAGGTTCGTTCCCAAAAGGACGAAGATCTCGTCGCCGGGAGCAAAGGCATTGTCGTCGTTTCGGATCTGTCTCCTGCCGTAATCCACTTCGATCAGAATTCCTTCGTATTCGCCCTGAAGCAATTCGACGAGTAGGACTTGATACGGCTGGGGCTGAGCGCCGAGGGTGATCTCTCCCTCCTCAAGGATCTGGGTCACGCGTGCGCGCACGGTTTGGGAGCCGTACGCCGTGCCGCCAAATTCGATCGCAGGCGGTTGAAGGAAGTAAGGGATTCCCCAAACAATGAACGAAACGACAGTCACCATGCAAATGATCGCCGCGACGACGAATGGAACGGAAATTTTTTTCATGGTACAGGAGTAGGCGTTTTTGGCAGGAAATCCAAGGTGGGTAACGGCGGCGGGACGATCTGGAATCCATCCTTGTCGGTGAAGGTAAAGTACGTTACTTGACCGGGGAAGATCTCCACGAACATCTGCACATCTTTCTCCTTGTACTTCATCAGCACTTTGTAAATCCCTGCGGGCAGATCGCTCAGCACCAGATTCTCCCGGTAATACGGATCGCCGTTCACCGACTCCTTGGCATACGTGATCACCTTCCGCAAAGGCACTTCAGACGGTAACGGACGCACCTCCACAGGATACTGATTTATCAACTCGCCTTTTTCATCGGTGATGCGGCCTACCAGCACACCCCAGCCCTGCGGCGGTGCCATCCACAACTCCGGATTGTACGTGTTGTAAAACGAATTACCGCCGAGTCTCACCTCGAAATGCAAATGCGGACCCGTCGTCGCGCCGGTATCGCCGACCAAACCAAGTATGTCACCCGTCTCCACGCGCTGCCCTCGGATCGCAATGATCTCGCTCATGTGCGCATAAATCGTGTATAGCGATTGACCCTTATACCCAAAATCGTGTAGGACCACAACCGCCTTGCCATAGGGATCAGACTCGTTGCCTTCCACACCCGTGTACAAACCCCAGTTGGCAGAAACTACCGTCCCCGCGCCGGCAGCGAGGATCGGAGCGCCGTCCGCCGCGTCGATGTCTACGCCCGTGTGGACGATGTTGGGCGCAAAGAATACGCCGCCGTAGCGATATTCCGCGAGGGGCCAATTTACATTGTCGGCGGCGATGGGCCGGGCGAAGTAGAAATGGTCGTACGGCGAAACAGCCCACGGAATCGGATACAGAGGCGGACGCCATCCCGAAACGGGTTCCGCGCCCGGCGTGGGGAGCACGAATCGAAACGGCTGAATCGTCGGGCGCGGCGTCGCTTCAGGCTCAGCCGCGAGTTGATTCGCCTCCCCGGCGATCACTGCCGTTGGAGTTGGATTCACATCCCTGGATATTGCAGATGTGCAGGAGGTCAAAAGAAACAAACCGATGGCGAGAACGCGCAATGACTTCGCTCGTTGCTTGTTTATTTTCGTCCGGAGCGGAGGGCTGAACGAAAGTTGCGAAACCCGTAGTCGAAGGACGCTCTGCTCAGCGCGATGAAATTGAATCATGGAATGATCGTCGGTGGAGTGGGTGTGGCCACCGGTGTATTCGATGGTGGAGGCGTTCTCGTGATCGTAGGTGTCAACGAGGGAGTTTGAGTATTGCGCGGTGTGCGCGTGAACGTGGCGGTGGGTGTGGCGGTCGGCGTTACGGTTGCGGTGAAGGTGGGCGGCAACAAACGCGTGGGTGTTACCAGGATATCAGGCGGATAGAGTTGAAGCATCGCGGCATAAAAATCGAGACCCTCGGTGAGCGCGAACTCAGTGAAGCGCGCGCCACGGAAGAACGTCCGCCAGTTTGGCAAAGCCGGGACGCGTTCCCAGCCGTATTGGCGCGCGAGCGAAGTCACATCCACCCAATATCCAGCGGGAGTTGCGCTGTACGTGCCGCCCTGCTCATACACTTTCGGGTCGAGGTTGTAACGCGCGGACAAGTCCCAAGGCGTAACTCGCAACGGCTCACCGAGTGAGCCATCCTGGAGTTGCGCGCGGATGTAGAGCCGCCAATACGTTTGCGCGCCAAAATCTTCGCGCACGGCAACCATCCAGCCGGCATTTGTCATGAGCGAGTTTATGGCAAACGCGCGTCCCGTGTATAGCCAGTCCTCTTCAAAACCTGGGTCAAGGAAGGTAGTGATCGGCACGAACGCGTTCTCCAAACTGCCGAGCGCGTCCCAGCCCGCTTCTTCTATGACCCGCTGACGCAACGCGTTGAAGGCTTCATCGGCGCGGTCATGCAATTGCGGATAGGGAGCTTGCACGCTTTGAAGGTCAACCAGTGAGTATCTTCCAAATGCTCCCTCTGACACTGGGTCATCATTGACTGCCCACAATGGAGCCGGAGTGAGCTGCGCCGCCCCTTGAAGAGAGGTTGCTAGCGAGTCGGGAAAAACCAGATTTGCCCACAACAATCCACGCAGCGTGGCAGGAAATGGGGCCAACGGACTCAGAACTTTTCCGTCGAGGGAATAAGTGGTGATAAATGACTCGTTCGGGGTGCCAAAGGTCGTGATGATCTGCCCGCCGACCGAATCCCACGCGGGATAATCCCCATCCCCGAGCCATCGCGCGGGTGCGATACCCGTTGCATCCCACACGTAGATTCCGCTTCGCCCCACGCTTTGACTTGATGACGCCCATGCGAGTTGTGTCCCATCCGGCGACCAGATCGGATGCGATTCGACGGCCGTCCCCGTGTTGCTCAAATTGGAAAAACGGGCCTCGTCCGGTTTATCCAGATCTGCGAGAATGACTTCGCCATCCGAAATGAACACAATCTGCCGCCCGCCGGGTGCCCAGGTGGGGGAGTGATCGGAGGAGGGCGAGTCAGTCAACAGTACCGCATCTCGAAGCGGGTCGGTTGCAGGTCCGATCACAATGTCGAGGTTGTCATCGCGATAGGCTTCGTACGCAAGGAAGGATCCGTCGGGAGACCACGCCGGAGCGCCTTCGTATTCGGGCGTATCCGTGAGCTGTGTCACTTCGCCGCTCGAAAGGTCCATCCGGTATAGATCCCAAAATCCGCTTCGGTTGGATGCGAACGCGATCGATCTTCCATCCGGGCTGGCTGCCGGACTGATGTCGTCCCAGGGATCTGAAGTCAGGCGAGTTAACGGTAATTGACCGGGAACATACGCGAAGAGGTGAGCGTAGCCATCTTCTTCCATGGAGAACAGGATCATCTCGCGCGCGTTTTCAGGTACGACGGGAACGAACTCTTCCGTCGCGATGGTTTCCGTTGTATTTTCAGGCGCGGGGGTTACTGCGACGGGTTGGATGCAACCCGAGAGGAGTAGAAGGAGAAGTGGGAGGGTTAATAATAAGCGTATGTAATGTTTGGGCATGGTTTTGATCGTGTCGCATCTCAACGTGGGAGAAAGTTAGGGTAAAGTAGAATCAGCCTTCCCCGAGTCGTGAGGCGGTTTTACATCGAATGAAAAAGTCTGTAACTCGTCGGACGGTCCATCGGGATAATACAGCTTTGCCTCCAGCGTGTATGGGTTCTTCAACTCCTCATCACGGATGTGCATGGTGAATTCGAGTTTCCAACCCAGCGGCTCGACGATGGTTGAAGAGGCTACTTCTTCGCCTTCGGAATCGTTAAGCACGACCTCGATGTGCGGACGCTTTTGGAACGGCGTGATCTCAATGTTGACGCGCAAACGATATCCATCGGAGTACGGTTCGGCCGTGAGCGACGTGATACGCGTCTCCTCGGGCGTCATACGATTCAAATTATCTTCAGGAAAAAAGAAATCCATGTTAAACTTTCCCCTCTCTCGTGCAGGTAGAGGGCAGGGTAATGGTCGAGTTATTCATCGAATAGGTACGTCGCCTCTGCATAAAGCCGCACCCCTTTCTTTTTCACCCGCTCATCCACCCAATGTTTGAGGTATTCGCGCTTGTATTCGATGGGCTTGCCGCTTGATAGTTCATGCAAGGGATAATTCAAATGCAGGGCGCGGGGTGAAACGGTGAAACGGGTGACGCCGGTCGGCAGAACGATTCTTCGACCCGCGAGTTTGAGCAGGGTGCGAATTTTGAATCGCGGAAAGATGATCAATGCAGTCAGGTCTTTGTGAATTTCGCGAAATGGCTCGATCAATGTCTGGCTGGTGCGATCCAGTGCTGCGGACGATTTATACGCGCTGACCGTGGCGTGAAGGGTGGCGATGTGATTCGCAAGATCGGTGGGTTCCTCCGAGAGCAGGTACAGTTTCCCGTCCGGCAGGCGCACGTTGACCGGCACGTACTTCGGTGCATCCAGCGATTTGTGTATATCAACTTTTACAACGTCAACGCCTTTCAATTTGCGAAGCTCGGTCATCAATGCCTTCGGGCTCATCCCCCACACGACATGATTCCAGGTTTGCAAATTCACATTCGGGTCATCCGCTTCCACAACCTGGGCAATGCTATGCGGGAATTCCATCTCCTGCAGCGACGTGACGCGGTTCGCGCCGTCGAGCACCATGTATCGTTTTGTGCCGTCCATCAGCGGCATCACGATGGGCGGGTTGCGCAGGATCCCGGCGGCGCGCAATTTTTCGATGAGCGGCGCGCTCCTCTGCATGTCGTGATCTTCGTGCAGTATCAAACTTTCGATGGGCAGGATGTCGAGGTGCGGCAGGCTGGGGATCATCGGGCAAAGGATACCACACAAGGTTGGGCGTATTCAACTTACAAAAGTTTCAACGCGGTGGCAAAATCCTGCGGGTATTCCGCTTCGAATGTGAGCCTTTCATGAGTATCCGGATGCGTGAAGGTCAACGAGCGCGCGTGCAACGCAGGGCGGGCGATCACTCCCGATTCCGATGCGCCATACAGGACATCTCCCACAAGCGGATGCCCCAACGCCTTGGCGTGGACTCGCACTTGATGGGTTCTCCCCGTCTTCGGCATCGCTTCCACCAGCGTGGATATCTGGAAGCACCGTAGGATTTTGAATCCCGTCTCCGACGGTTTCCCGTTCCGGTCGGCAACCACAGTGCGATGTTTGTGTCCTACATTCACTCGCAGGGGATGTTTCGCAACTTTTTCCTCCCACGTTGGGTTCCCCTCCACAATTGCGTGATAGACCTTTTTCACTTCGTGATTATCGAACTGGATATTCAAGGCGCGGTGACTCTCCGCATCACGAGCGAAGACCATCACACCGCTGGTGATCTTGTCGAGGCGGTGGACGACCCATAATTTCCCGTATGTATCCTCGAGCATCTTTACTAAATACGGCGCATCCTCATCCCACCCATCAGGCAGGACGGGTATCCCTGCGGGTTTGTCAATAACAAGGATGTTTTCATCCTTAAAAAGCACAGCGGTTTCAGAAGTGTCCATACCAGAATTTTAGTCTGTTTTGCTTGAATTCCAGGTGTTATACTCCGTCATGGAAAAAACATGAGACTTAGACCGATCCGGTTATTGTTGAATCTGTGGAGGCAATTTCTAGCACGGCACCGGGAATCTGAACTCAATCGTTTGCAAGCGAATTTGGATCAGGCTCGCTGGCGGAATTCTCTGGCAGAACAGACACAAGATGCCGATCTTGGATCAGGATATAACTTCGATCACTTCAACACTTTGCAATAAGACATCCCAGTCATGAATGAACCCTCTGGAAATAACCCATTCCTGGTTGATTCTCTCAACCATTCACTCGCGGGACCCATCCGCAAACTTCTCACGCGCGAAGGGCGGCGCGAACTCAACCAGATCATCATTGACGACGAAGAGAATATTCTGCAGGCGCTTGAGGCGGGAATCGAGATCGAGTCCGTCTATTTTTCGGGTGAGGATGTGATCTCCGAAACCCTGCGAAAAAAACTGACCGCGGGCGCCACCATCCACGAAGTGGCGCGGCGGACCACAAAGAAACTGTTCGAGAATGACAAGATCTCGCGTGTCTTTGCGATCGCTGAGACCCCCCAGCCAATCGGGTTGGAAGCGTTGGCAACCATTCAAAAAGATGTGGTGGTGCTGGAAGATGTGAGCATTTCGGGGAATATCGGCAATATCATACGAACATCGCTTGCGCTGGGCGTGGGTGGGATGATGTTGCTGAACATGGATCCACTCGACATTTATGACCGCAGATTAATCCGCGCCAGCCGGGGTTACCTCTTTTCATTGCCCGTGATGACCGCCACTACAAAGCAATTGATCGATTACTGCAAACAAAACAATCAAACACTGCTGGTCACGTCTGCGGAGGCAGAAAAAACGGTGGATGAGATATCCGCCATTGCTGAACGACTGCTAATCGTGTTCGGCAGCGAGAAAGAGGGGTGTTCACCAGAGTTGGAGAGTGCCGCGGGCTTGAAGGTTCGAATCCCCATAAACGAAAAAGTTGAATCGTTGAACGTTTCCGCCGCAGCGGGGATTACATTATTTAACAGAATGAAGTTCAATCAACGGTAGGGATGAACGGCTGTTAGCCCCTACTACAAATCAACTGCTCGCGCCGCTGTATTGTTTCAATCCCCGCTTCCATACCTGTGAAGCGACGATAAAACTCGCGATCCCGATTCCGATGAACATCAAGATCTCGGAGGCGTTCAACTCCTGCCGCAAGGCCTGGAGGGGAATGGTCGTGGCGACCGCGATGGGGATAAGAAAGGTGACGATTATCCGCAGCCACACGGGATATACCGATACGGGGTAACGCCCCGAATCCAGCAGGGCTTGCAGGATGGTCACATTGTTGTCGAATTTCGTGAAGTAGAACGTCAGCGCGATCAGCACGATCCATAAACTATAAATGACCGTAGTCCCTGAAATCGTCAACAACACAAAGCCGAGGATGCTGAAAGGTGTGGCGACATCGCCTGCCATCCTGACTCCGACCACGATCAGAATAATCGCAAGCAGAATGTCCCAAATGCGCCAGACGTTTATGCGCGAGAACGTGACCAGAAACATACTGCTGACCGGTTGGAGGATGGTGTAATCCATCGAGCCGTCGCGGATGGATTGGTTGAACTTCTCGGTGTTGGGCCAAATCAGCGCGATCATCATCGTGTTTACAAGTCGAAAGACGCCCAGTAATGCGATGAGTTCACCAAAGCCCCAGCCGCCAAGGGTTTCCGTATTGCTGAAGATGATGTTCAGTGTCAACAGCTCCCAGCCCAGCCACATCAGGTTAAGCAGGATGTTGACGAGCGTGTCGGCGCGATAGGCCATCGCCATTTGAACATTGATCTTGAAAAACGTGGAGATTAATTTGAGTGCGTGCATGTCAGGCGCCCACCGCCGAGTATCGTTTCACTCCCTCGCGCCAGACGATTCGGAATCCGATCATGGCAGCGGCCAGCCAGAGGACACCGGTCATGTATCCCTGCGCGACCTCGTTCGAGGAAAGATTTCCCTGGATCATCTGGATCGGCAGGTACATGAACAATTGAAACGGCAGAACACGGGCGATGTTTTGGATCACCTCAGGCATCAGTTTCAACGGCACGAACTGGCCCGCGAATAACAGGATCATTGCATAGTAGAACTCGTGAATGGAATACATGCGAGTCGTCCAGAAGGCGAGCGAGGTGATGATGCCCGAGAGTAGAAAGTTGATGGCGTATCCAAGCGCGATGGCGGGGATCGCAAGCAGGATTCCGCCGAAGGAAACCGAATCAAATTGAGGCTTGAAGAGAAGCGCAAGCACGAGCCAGATCGGGATCAAGACCATCATGTTCAATGTTTTGAAGGCCAGGTCGTTCACCAACGTATTTGTCAACAGCGGATGAATCGGTTTGATGAGTTCGCCGGATAGCGAGCCGTCCTGCACCTTGTATCCGAAAATGTGAATGATGATGTTGCTGGTGAGTTGATCGACGATGAGCAGGATCATGTAATAGGTGATGAAGTCGTTGGCGGTCAGCCCGCTCACGTCCCCATTCGCGGTGGCGATGCTGGTCCACACGGCAAGATAAATGACCGGCGAAACAAGCCAGTACAGGATGTACATGGCGAGGTTGGCGCGGTATTGCCATTGCTCCGCCCAATTCACCTGCCAGAGTCGTTTGAAAATGTTTAGCATGCGTTACTCATTGAATGCGCGCTCGATCACATCCTCGATCGGCGGATCGGTGATCGTGATATCGTGGATCGGAAGGTCTGCCAGCATCCTCGAGGTGACTTTCGTCACATCCTCGGCTTTGACCCGCACGTAGACCTTCTCCGCATCTTCCTCGTTTTGAACGGGTTCGCCGTAGGGCGAGAGATCGTGCCCGTTCGATTTTTCCAATCTCACGCCGATCAGTTTGAAGGGCGCAATGCGACGCGAAAGAGTGGCAATGCCGCCGTCGTATTTAAGTTGTCCGTGATGAATGATGATGATCCGTTCGCACAGTGCTGTCACATCGGCCATGTAATGGCTGGTGAGCAGAATCGTCGCGCCGGTACGTTTGTTGTATTCGCGCAGGAATTCGCGGATCTTCACTTGACCGGTGATGTCGAGGCCAATGGTGGGTTCGTCGAGGAACAACACTTTGGGGCGATGCAGCAAGCCTGCCGCGATCTCGCATTTCATGCGTTCGCCAAGCGAGAGGTTGCGCACGGGCTTCTTCATCAACGGTTCGAGATCGAGCAGTTCATCGAGTTCCTTGTAGGTCTGCTTGTATTCATCGTCCGGGATGCGATAGATGGCTTGTGCGAGCAGGAACGAATCTGCCGCAGGGATATCCCATGCCAGACGGTTGCGCTGTCCCATTACCAGGGTCATCGAGCGGAGGTAATCGGCTTTGAGTTCCCACGGAGTGAATCCAAGCACGATGGCTTTACCCTCGGTGGGGTGGAGCAAGCCCGATAGCATTTTCAGGGTGGTCGTCTTGCCTGCGCCGTTGGGTCCGAGAAAACCGACGATCTCCCCCTGCGCGATCTTGAAAGTGACTTCCTGAACGGCTTTAACGTCGTTGTATTTGCGCTTGAAGAAACTGCGCACAGCCGCGCCAAATCCGCCTTCGCGTTCGGGCACTTTGTACGTTTTACTGAGTTGTTCAACGAGGATGGTCTCAGGTATCATGATCTTGTTCCTCTGGGAAAGCCGATTTTATCATTCGTAGAACAAAAGTGCTAGAGCTGCCCTGCGGGAACATTTTTCTCCGATCAACGTCCTTATTCAAAACTATGATTTCGGAGACTTCAATGAAAAAACTGTTCTTTGGTTTGATGTTCGTGTTCGTACTCGCCGCATGCGGAGGCGTCGAAGCAGACCCGCTTGTGGGGCAGTGGGAACTTGTCTCCCACGGTTCCGCGGCCGATCAAACCCCCGCCGCTCAGGGTGTGGACACGAACATCGAGTTTAAGTCCGATGGAACGCTTGGCGGCAACGTAGGTTGTAACGGCTTTGGCGGCGACTATCAAGTGGATGGAAGACAAGTATCTTTTGGATCGATCGTATCCACCGCGATGTTTTGCGAAGGTCCTGTTGGTGCACAGGAAGAAACAACGTTGAAGGTATTCTTCGAATCCGCGACGTTTGTTCTCGATGGCGAGTTTTTGACGTTCACTTCTACCGATGGCGCGTCCGTAATTGTGTTGGCGCGGAAATAATTCCACGACCGTCATTACAAGTCATGAAGTGGCGAAGCAATCTGCAACACAGTGACGGAGATTGCTTCGCCTTCAGGTATCACTACGCCGCTTCGCGGTTACTCAGCCGGCAAGGCTTGTGCTGACATTAAACGTTAGAACGCAGATACGCGATACCAAATTTCCACGTTCACGTTGATCGTCTTGCTGTGCTGTATGTCCATGCCGAGGCTGGGTTCGGGAGTAATGCCTACTGAACGCTTCGGCGCCGCCTGCATGGCCGCGAACTGCGGATACGGCATCTCTTCATCGAAACTATTTTCGATCAGGTCATACACCCCAAGAATCTTCACGCTCAGGGCCTTCGCTACTTTATCTGCTTTGCTCTGTGCTTTTTCCAACGCGGCAAACAAGCCGCGATCGCGCGCCTCGTCTTCGTTGTACTGCCACGCGATGCGCTCCAGTGCCGCGTTCTTTTGCGCTGAGATGACATCGAGCAATTCAGCCAGCTGATCTAATTTTTCGCATTGGACTTTCAACCGATAGGTTGCGCTGGATGACTTGAGCAACGCGCCGCTCGACGTTTCGATGTGGACTCCCTGCAAATGGATCGCTTCGGAGCTGACCCCGAGGCTGGTCAACGCTTCGACGAGTTGGTTCACCTCCAAGGCTTTCTTCATCGCCGCATCCCCGCTGACCAGCGACGAGCCTTTGACGGTTACGTACAAGTCCGCACGGTTGGCGGAGATCTCCTCTTTGTGAGAAGCTGATACCTTGATGGTGTCGGGTTTGGTGGTCATGATTTTTTCCTTTTTGATGTAGCCAGCCAGCGCAGCGCCAGCCAATGATGAGAATCGGGTCGCGCCCAGGGATGATGTGAGCGGACGCGCGCAAGGGCGGCTTCGGCAGACAGCCTTTCTAAAAGAATCAGAACGGCACAGCAAATTGTAACCGAGCGGTTCATACCAGCTACACAATGGACAAGTACACGCTGATCGTCCCTTAATCGCTCGATTACCCAGCCCGCCTCAGCATTGATTTGGTCCACCGTCATCCCCTGCGAACCCTCCCCATGTTCAACCGCCCTGTCCGTCGACTTCAAATCTTCCCCCGGCTTTACCCAGCGACTGGGTTCTTCCCCGACGTTGAGCACCGCGTCGACGTGTGGGCGTGACCTGGGCTGTAGATGCACTCCGCCAACGAACAACCTGCGGTGTGTTTCCACACCGTTTCGATTGATACCGACCGGGTCGCCGCCGTATTTTGTATTGATCGACTTAAATTCAGGAACAAGTCTGTTCGGCATGGGCGGCGCAGGCGACCAATCGCGCTCGATGGTAAAAGGTTTTTTGGCGGCGTGACTGATCGTGCAATTCACTTCTGATGCCAGGAATGAGATCTCTGCACCGGCGGGCAGGCGCAAACCAAACATGTAGAAAACTTTCTGCCTGTTCGGCTGACGCCACGAATACATGTAGGCAATTGTGCGTGAGGAATCGTCCATGCTGTACTGGTCAAGGTCGGTGAAAAAATCATCCCGCTTCAGTTTGGAGATTTTCGAAAAGGTCAACTCCATGGGGATGAGTTTTGCCTTCACGCGCTCGAAGATCTTTCCATCCCTGCGTATCAGTTTGGATGACTGCGGCTGGAAACCTTGAATTTGTAGAATGATTTTATATCTGGTCTCGCGGTAGGAATCAAGACGAGCACCCTGGAGGAGCGTCGCAAAGGGATATTCGAGGATTCGGGTGCGAAGTTTTGTCGTAGACATCATGTGACCGTCAACTTCTTCTTCGGGTAGTTTTCATACCGCTTCTCTTCCATCACGCGTTTGATTCTTTCAAGGCCCTGCCAGATCTCGGTGAAGCAGGTGTAAAGCGATGAAAAGCCGAGGCGGATATTATCGGGTTCGCGGAAGTCGGGGATGACGTTCATCTCCTCGATGAGGGCGCGGTTGATGCGGTAGCCGTCGGCGTGGCGGATGGAGATGTGCGAGCCGCGCCTGGCGGATTCGCGCGGGGTGCCGAGGGAAAAGCCGAGGGGGGCGAGCCAGCTATCTGTCAGGAAGGATGCGTAGCCCGTCATTAAAATGGATTTGGCGCGGATGGCATCCATGCCGGCTTGTAGGGTCGGTGCGAGGGCGGCTTCCATTGTGAGCATGGAGATCATCGGTTGTGTGCCGACGAGAAATCGTTGTGCTCCGGGCGCAGGGGTGTAATCGAGCCCGAAGTCGAACGGATTTTTTTGCCCCCACCAGCCCCAGATGGGTGAGGATAGTTTTTCTTGAAGGGCTTTGTTGACGTACAGGAACGCGGGCGCGCCGGGTCCGCCGTTGAGATATTTGTACGTACACCCGATGGCGAGATCGGCGTTACATTTGTCGAGGTCGATGGGCAGCGCGCCGACAGAATGACTCAAATCCCATAATACGAGCGCGCCTTTTTTGTGGGCGAGTTCGGTGATGCGTTGCATATCGTAGAGATATCCACTTTTGAAGACGACATGCGAGAGGGTGACCAGCGCGGTGTTTTCGTTGATGGCAGTTTCTAGCGCGGTGATGTCGGGAGTGATGTCGTCGTCAATTGCACCGATGCGAAGAATTTCATGGTGGTTCCCAAGATTTTGTTGAATACCCTGCAAAATATACAAATCCGAAGGGAAGTTAAAGGTATCAGTGATAATGCGTTTGCGATCTGGTTGAAGTGTAAGCGCGGCAGTGGCGAGTTTGAAAAGGTTGATAGTCACTGTATCGCTAACAAGCGTTTGCCCGGCTGCCGCGCCGATCAATCTACCGAGTACGTCGCCAACGCGCGTAGGCGCGTCCCACCAGCCCTTGTTCCAGCCGCGGATGAGGTCGGACCCCCATTCCTCGTCCACGATCTGTTTGGCGCGCATCGCCGCTGGTTTGGGCATACGCCCGAGCGAGTTTCCGTCGAGGTAAATTAGGTCGGGGTCGCTGATGACGAATTGCTCGCGGAATGAGGCGAGATAGTCTTGTGAGTCCAGTTGTTGGGCGAAGTCGAGGGAAGGGGAGAAATTATTCATATTCATTTTTTACCACAAAGGACACGAAGAGCACATAGGAAAGGATGTAACAAGAGAAAAGACCTTGGTTGAGTAGTCCCGAGCCGACGCGGTAAGCTTGTCGAAGCGGTTTATCGCGAGGGACGGATCGAAATCACCTGATATTCAACAAACCAATAGTTTGAATGTTACTTGCTGGTTTCGATACGCCTTCGGCTCTCGCCTCTGGCTACTCAACCAGCGGATTTATTTTGTATTTTACTCATCGCATACTCTGCCAGCGCAGTGATCGTCAGCGATGGGTTGACGCCCGGGTTGGCAGGCATCACAGAGCCGTCAATGATGTACATCCCTTCGTAGTTGTGGACTTGGAAATTTAGGTCCACCACACCTTCTTCGGCAGTTCGTCCCATCGGCGCACCGCCCAGAATGTGCGCGGTGGTGGGCAAGCCAAGCAGGTTTTCGCCGAGCGAACCGAGCGGGACACCGTTCGTGCGGCTCGCAAAATCGCGTGTGATGGCGTGCGATCCTTCCACTTGCGCGTTGATCTTGTAACCGGGTTCTTCCTCGGCAATGACTCCCGTACGGAAGAGGGTGAACAAACTGCGTCCGATCCTGAATCGCATTCGATTGTCGCAGTGTTGCATCACGAGAAGGATGGTTACATTGTGTGCCCAGCCCGGCAGGAACAGCGCCCTCGCAAAATCCAATGGATGTGTGATCGCCCAACCCAGAAAATTCAGGATGCGGCGCGGCACACTGAAATTTTTATCGATCAGCGGTGCGGCAAGAAAGCGCATCAATGAGGACCCGTTGGGGTAGCGGACCGGCTCGACGCGAGTCATCCCGTCGTGGTTGTAGATGGATGAGATCGCGACACCTTCGGAGTAATCGATATCGGATCTGCGAGCGACGCTTCCCAACAACGCTTCTGAGTTGGTTCTCACCATGGTGCCGAGTCGCGGAGACAGGTGGGGTAATGATCGTTTCACATCGCGCAGATTCAGCAGCAGGTTCATTGTCCCCATCACGCCCGCAGAAAAAATAACATTCCGTGCATAGACAGTTTGCGTGCGTTTGAATAGCGATGTTGAGGTCCGATACGTGATTGCGTAGCGCGCACCACTTTCTCCCAAAGGGAGAGGGCTGGAGTGAGGGAGGTTCATCATTAACGGCCTGACATCAATGACCTCGACCTCCGCTCTTACCTCTGCTCCGTTTTTCTCCGCAAAGTACAGGTAATTTTTCGGGAGTGTGTTCTTTGCGTTGTGGCGGCATCCCACCATGCACCCGCCGCAATGGATGCAGCCAGCACGTGAGGGTCCTTCTCCGCCGAAAAACGGATCAGTGACAGTAACTCCCCGTTCCCCAAAATACGCGCCAACATCCGTCGCGCGGAAGGTATGCGACATATCGCGCCTTTCCGCCATCTCTTTTAATACCAGGTCGGCTTTCCAAAATTGCGGGTTGCGTGACACGCCGAGCATTTTCTTCGCTGTCTCAAAATGCGGACCAAGCACTTCGCCCCACTTTAAATTTTCAATCCATGCAGGTGTTGCAAAAGTTTCTTCACTTGGAACTTCGAGCACGTTGGCGTATCCCAAACTCCCGCCGCCGACGCCTGCTCCATGCAGGACCATCACACCTTTGAGAATGCTGATTTGCAAAATCCCATGCGCGCGAATCGCTGGCAGCCAGAGATATTTCCAAAATTGCCAGTTTGTCCTGGCAAAGTCTTTATCCTCATATCGTTTGCCTTTTTCAAGAACAAGGACGGAATAGCTTTTTTCGGTCAATCGCATTGCAGAAACACTTCCCCCGAAGCCGGAACCGATGATTACATAATCGAAGCAGTCAGGCATCAGCTACTCGCGTCTACCTTTTATAACGATCCTGATTGGCGTGCCGAGGAATCCATATTCTTCACGAATCTGGTTTTCCAAATATCTCAAATATGTAAAGTGCATCAACTTCGGTTCATTGACGTAGATCATGAATGTCGGCGGGTCGGAGCGGACCTGCGTCCCATAGAACATCTTTAAAGCCCGTCCCGCATGTGTGGGGTGTGGGTGGGCATCTTGCGCATTGTGAATCACCGCGTTGATTTTCGATGTAGTCAACCGGGCAAGTCGTTCCTCCTGCACGCGCAACGCCATAGGCAGGACTTGTTCGACGCGCTGGCCGGTTTTGGCGGAGATGAACAAGAGCGGCACGTAATCCATGAAGTTCAAGTCCGACCGGATTCTTTTCGTGAAATCCTCCATCGAGTACGAATCTTTTTCGACCGCATCCCACTTGTTGACGATCACCACGCACGACTTCCATTGGTCGAGAATAAAGCCGGCGATGTGTGCGTCCTGCGCGGTGATGCCTGTGGTCGCGTCGATCATCAGCAGCGCCACGTCGGCGCGCTCGATGGCTTTGAACGAACGCAGGACGCTATATTGCTCCACGCCGTGTTCGATCTTGCCGCGCTTGCGGATTCCCGCGGTATCGATCAACGTCACTTCCAATCCATTCAGATCGATCTTGGTATCGGTCGCGTCGCGTGTGGTGCCGGGAATCGGACTTACGATGGCACGTTCTTCGCCCACCAATTTGTTCAATAGGCTGGATTTGCCCGCGTTCGGCTTGCCGACGATGGCTATCTTGATGCTGTCGTCTTCCTCTTCTTCAACCTGTTCCGGAAAGGATGCGACCAGGATGTCGAGCAGATCGCCGGTGTTCGTCCCATGTACGGCAGAGATCGCTATGGGGTCGCCCAGCCCCAACTCGTAGAATTGAGGCGCGGCGTCCATGGTTTCGCGGGATTCGCATTTGTTTACCACCACAATGATGGGCGGGGAGAAGGATCCATCCTGCATTTTTTTTTGCGAGCGGCGCAGGATTTCCGCCACTTCGAGATCGGACGACGTTACACCAGTTTGGCCGTCGTTCACGAAGAGGACGACATCCGCTTCATCGATCGCGACCTGCGCCTGGATGCGGATATCGTCAATGAAATCCGCCGAGCCGACGGAAAGCGGGGTCTTGCCGCCGTGTGTCGGGTCAATACCGCCGGTGTCCACAATGTGAAAGGCGCGGCCGTTCCATTCGGCTTCACCGAACAGACGATCGCGCGTGGTGCCGGGCGTTTCATCCACGATCGCCTTGCGTTCACCGACGAGGCGGTTGAATAGGGTTGATTTTCCGACGTTGGGTCTTCCGACCAGGGCTACTATGGGTTTCGTCATTTGTTTTCTATCACGAAGGACACAACATGTTGCGCAAGGTTCAAAACGTTGTGTGCCGCGTGTCCTTTGTGAATGTTTTGTTACGGACTCGGCGTGGTCGTACCCGGCACAGACAAGATCACCTCGACCGTGCCCGGCAGGATGGATTCGATAACGATATTTTCGATCAGCACTTCGACCGAGGGTGTTAATTGGTAGGTGCCGGGCCGAAGACCGGTTACATCAACCGTGACGATGATGTTCTGCGGCGTCAGCGCATCCAACAGGGGCAGCGGACCGGAGATGATCACATCCACGGTTTGAGGGGCAACCACGGCGGCCAGGTCTTTGGGTAACCCGGTCACGTTGATGATCTGATTCAAAAGTGTGACGCTGGTTTGGATCGGCGAGATGCCCACCTGAACCTCCACCGTCTGCGCGCCAACGATGGTAATGGATTCGGGAAGATTCAAGGCAAGCCGCGTGGAAATATCTTCCTTCGCGTCTTGCAGGTCAAGGGGCAGGGTTTCGACAACGCCGGGCAGCGCGTTCACCAATTCAGGGTCTGAGGCAAACACCGTGATCACCGGCGGAAAGACCGAGATTTTTTCAAGCCGATAGCCCGCGGCAACCTGCCCGCCGACAATAACCTTGACCGCCACATCTCGGAATCCTCCTTGCTGGCTGACGGGTATCTGGACAATGACTGATTCAGGATTCACCGTAAGCCCGCTGAGGACCGCGTTCTGCGCGTCAAGGATCTGGACCGGAATGGCTTGTTCGATGCTTTCGCGTGCACCGGCGAAATTCACCAGGGCTTGGGCTCGCTCCGCTAGCTGAACGATCGATTCGGGTCCGGAGATGGCTACCGCAACCGTATTCATCGTCGCCTCGCCGGCCTGATATCCGACCGCGGTTTCTCCGAGCAGTGAAAGGTCAACCGGGAGGGTGATGGTGGCGAGTCTCTCGAGAGTCAATGAAACCGTTGCGGGGTTGGTAAGAACGATCTGGGTCGGTCGAACAAGCACCTGAATTTGAATCTCCTTCTCATGCTCACCGGCGCTCAGATTGGATAGATCGAGAAGCGCGCGCACCGGTCGCTCCTGCGTGGTCAATTGTTCCCAAACGGAGCGTGGCGCGCGGAGGGTCACTTCGATGGTCGAGGGGATTTCGCTCGTGATCACAAGCGATGAATCTTGCCCGACGATCTCGAGTGGCACGGCGATCGGTGAGCGGATTTCGTCCGGGTCGGCGGAGGTGACGGAGGAGATCCACACCGCGACGGCGAGAACGAGAGCGAGGAGGAGCGTTCGGAAATTCGATGCAAGCCAGCGCATTATATTTTCACTAGGTGAAGCGGAAGGATGGTCCGCCTTTGAAGGTGATGCAGGATATCACTCATCGCAGGAGTTACTGGTCCTTTCGAAATAGATTCGGGAAGAATCGTTGGAACCAAACCTTGCGCGGAGTGGTATTGGAACTTTGATAGAAGGCGATCAAGATATTCTCCAACCGTTCCGGGTCGATGCGGCGGATCATGCGTCCTGCGTGCGAGATCGAGATGGACCCGCTTTGTTCAGAAACGACAACCGAAACGGCGTCGCTGACTTCCGATGCACCCAACGCAGCGCGGTGGCGCAAACCCATCTGGCGTTCGGGGTTGCGGTTCAGGATTCCACTAGCTGATAGCGGCATCACGCACGCGGCCGCGATCACCTGTCCATCGGCGACGATGACCGCCCCGTCGTGAAGCGGCGTATCGGGGTAAAAGATTTGCAGCAGAAGTTCCGGGGTCACTTGTGCGCGGAGTTGGACGCCGGTTTCTGTATATTGCTCCAGATTGTCGTTGCGCTGCATCACGATCAAGGCACCGTGTTGCCGCGCCGAGAGTCTTCTCGTCGCCTCTACAACGGCGTGGATCACTGTGAGGATGTTGGTTTGTGGGGCAGAAGTCGTCCCTGTGACGAACGTGCCCGCGCGTCCCAACCTCTCCAGCGCCCGGCGAATCTCCGGCGCGAAGATGACCGGGATGGCAAGCAAAAGCGCGGGTAATGTATATTGAACCAGCCACGAGAATGCCGGGAGTTCGAAAAGCGACGTGAGCAGGATCAACGCCACGACGAGGAAGATCGCCCCGCGTAACAGCACCATCGCCTGCGTATCGCGCAGGGTGTAGAGCAGCGCGAAAAAGATCAGCGTGACGAGCAGGATGTCGAGGATGCTCAGCCAATTCAGCCGCTGAAAAATAAAGAACACATTGTCGAGGAAGTCCGCCATTGGCGAAAGTGTAATTCGTAATCACGGATTGGACAATGGCGAACTGATAAAACTAATTGGCCACTCAGTTCCAGATGCCGCCCAATGGATACCGTACCTGCGATTTCTGCGGTTCGACTCCCCAGCACCGATCGCGGACGTTCAGATCGGTCTAAGCACGCGGTCGGCGCGGAGTTGCTTGAAGAACAGGGTCCCGCCGCGCGGCATGGATTCATTCGCCGCTTCGGTCCACACCTGTGAACCGAGCGCTTCGGGTGCGCGGCGTGTGTAGCCCAAACTCTTCCACACCGAATCGACGCCCACAAGGTCTAGGGGAGGAAAGACGAGCGATGCCTCGCACTGCAGCTCAGCGGAGGCGCGTTCCACTTCGTGAAGGAGCAGGGGCAGGGCTTTCTCGGTGGGAATTCTCGGATCGACGAAGAGATCGTCGGTGCGCGCCACCAGGTTTTCCACCTGCCAGCCGGCAATGCCGACCGTCTCGTTCCCGCTGTGCAGCAGGATGAATGCCTTGTCGCCGAACGCCTCCATCACATCCTCGGAGGTCATGACGCGTTTGCCTTTGCTCAGCCGTGTGATGAGGTCGGCAATCTTTATCGAATCACGCGGGCGGGCACGTTCGAGCAGGAACTCTCCGCCCTTCGTTTCAGTCGCCACGAGTGGAGCCGTTCCCTTGGCGGAGGTGACCGCTTTCCATCCCTCGACCACCTGCCTCCATAGCTCATCGTACGACCCGTTGTTCCGGATGACGATGTTCGCCGACGTGAGTTTTTCCTTTTGCGGGTTTTGCGCGTGCACGCGTTGGACAGCCTCTTCGCGGCTGAGATTCCGTTTGCGGACGAGTCGCTCCACCTGGACGTCCTGCGGCGCGTCGGTGACCCAGATCGAATCACATTCGTTTCTCAAATCAGTTTCGAGCAGTTTGATCGCTTCGATGACCACGAGGGTCTGGCTGGCGCGCCGGATCAGCAGGTCTACCGCCTGGCGGACGTAGGGATGAATGATGCCTTCGAGTTGTTTGAGGGCTTCGACATCCCCGAAGACGAGTTTCCCAAGTTTTCCGCGGTCGACCTGTCCGTCTTTATCGAGCAGCCATGTGCCGAACGTATCGACAACGCGTTTAAATCCCGGCGCATCTTTCGCAATGACTCGGTGCGCGAGCGCGTCCGCGTCAATGGTGTATGCGCCCAGATGTTCGAGCATACGCCGTACAACGCTTTTGCCGGTGGCAATGTTGCCGGTGAGACCGATGATTGTTTTGCCCTGCCGCTTGCTCACGATGACTCCTCCAGACCAGACTTGCAATGCTATTTTAATGTCTTTTTCCAGTCAGAAAAGACCCATTTTCAAAATTGCCGGTTATTAACCCCCGTTGACGCTGCCTGCGCTTGCGTGTATGATGAACTTGCCTCAGGTCGGTTGGGCGATCGCGGTGGCGCGTTTGCGCCATCGAGGAAAGTCCGCACTCCATAGAGCACGGCGTCGGATAGTCCCCGGGGCGGGGAAGCCTCCGTAAGGAGCGAACCTGCCGGATAAGGGCCACAGAAACAAACAGCCCCGCGCTTGCGCGGGGTGATGGTGAAAAGGTGGTGTAAGAGACCACCGGCATTTGCAGTAATGCAGATCGTCAGGTAACCCCCGCCGGGAGCAAGGCCAAGCAGGGACGAAGCCATCTGCGGATGGCGGGAGACGGCTCGTCTTCATACGTACCCTTTCACGCGGTGATTGGGTCAGTCCCGGGTAGGCCGCACCGAGCGGCGCGGCAACGCACCGCCCAGAGAGATGATCGCACATGCGGAGCAATCTGCAGGACAGAATGCGGCTTATAGACTGACCTGAGGTGCGTCTATCGAATCCATGCTTATTCAAAAAGAACACGCGCTGGTTGAAATCCTATTGAACGATGCGCTGGCAAAGGCGCGGAACGCCGGTCGAATCACCGGCGTTCATGTTATGGCCGGTGAAATATCCGAAATCCGCCGGGACATACTTCAATCGGCATGGTTGGAAGTGAGCCGGAACACGCCGGCGGAAGGCTCACAGATCCACTACAAGGTGATTCGAGCCGAAGTGCAATGCATGGCGTGTTTCCAAAAATATCACCCGGAAGGCGGCGGGATCCATTGCCCCCATTGCGGAAGTTTCGGCGCAAAGATTTTATCGGGCGAGGAGTTTTACGTTGATTCCATCGAGATGGAAAATGAATAGGAATATCTGGGCGGCGATCCTGCCTGTTATTCTGGCGGGATGCAATCTCCCTGCCGCTTCGACCCCGACAGCGGATCTGTTCGCCACGCTTCAAGCCTCCACACCCTCCGGCTTTACCCCTTCCGCCATGACCGAGTCCGTCGCGACACCCGATTTCAATTTTCCGACTCCCACACTTACCGCTCTGCCTCAAAATTCAATTCCATCGCCATCGCCTGCCGATCAATTGACCGGGAAGATCGTATTCACGTGCCAGGTCAACAAGGTGCAAGCCTCTGATCAGATCTGCATCATGAACGCAGATGGGTCGGGATTCAAACAACTAACCAGCGATAAGGTCCGTCATTACTATCCCTCGCTCTCACCGGATGGACAAAGTGTGATGTACTCCGCGTTCCGCGAACAGAACGTGTATGAAATCTACGAATTGAACCTGAACAGCGGAAACGTGAAGCGCCTGACCAACCGCCTTGGCGTGTCCAACGCGCCGGAAGCTTCGCCGGATGGAAAATCCGTCACGTTCATGCGCGGCAACCCGAACACACAGCAGAATCAGATCTGGATCATGGATAGAAGCGGGGACAACCCTGAAAACATTCCTGGGGCGCTGGGCTGGGATCCTACGTGGTCGCCGGATGGAAAATTGATCCTGTTCGCCTCCGACCGCGATGGAGGAGTTCAGTTGTTCACGGTCAGCCTGAAGGGGAGCGCGATCAAACGAATCACGAACCTGCCGTCCATTCGGGGAAGAAGCGATTGGTCGCCCGATGGGTCGCTTATCGTCACGTACTCCGGCGAGCCGTGGAATCGTGAGGTCTACATCATGAGCGCGGACGGCTCGAACGTCCGTCAGCTCACGCCGACCGGTGGAAATAGTCAGGGACCAACTTTTTCGCCGGATGGTCAGTGGGTTGCCTTCACGGCTTATTTCGACAACTACGGTGACGATCACGGTTGCGAGATCTATCTCATCCGCATCAATGGTACCGACCTGCGACGCTTGACGAACAACGGTTATTGCGATTATCAGCCGCGCTGGGGACCGTGACGCGCTATAATGTGATTTATTCCTACTGTATGTCATGCTGAGCGTAGCGAAGCATCTCGATCACGAAAAGCGAGAACCTTCGGTCGCATTGTACGCTCCCTCAGGGTGACCCATTAACGAAGGAGATTCTCATGGACCCAAAAGGCAAGATCGTGATCGTGACAGGGGCATCGTCAGGGATTGGCGAAGCAACGGCGCGTCAGTTTGGGCGCGAGGGGTCGAGGGTCGTTCTGGCCGCGCGGCGCGTGGATAAGCTCGAAAGTCTCGCGAACGAGATCGGGGGAATGGGCACCGGCGCGGAAGTGCTGGTGGTGCAGGCGGATCTCTCCAAACTCGAAGATATTCAATCCTTGATCCAAAAGACGCTGGACAGATTCGGCCGCATCGACGTGCTGGTCAACAACGCCGGCTTTGGCCGCATTGACTGGCTGGAGAAACTCGATCCCGTGAAGGACATTCAGGGTCAGTTCGATGTGAACGTGATGGGAGTCATCCAGACCACGCGGCAGGCGTTGCCGGTCATGATCAAGCAAAGATCGGGCGCCATCATTCAAATGTGCTCGATGGCTGGCCTGGTCGGCACGCCGACGTACACAATTTATGCTGCGTGCAAACACGCCGTGCACGGATTCTCCGAAGCCCTGCGCCGAGAGGTCAAACCGTGGGGTATCGATGTTTCGATGGTGTATCCCGGCGGTGTAACCACCGAGTTCGGTGCGCATGCCGGCATCAACCGCAAGACCAAGGCGACGACCCCAAGATTCATGTTGCTCACCGCAGACGATGTGGGACGCGCGGTTGTGAGTCTCGTGCGCCGCCCGCGCGCCATGTGGATCATCCCGTGGCTGTGGTCGTTCACGATGTGGATGAACCGCAATTTCAACTGGTTCGTGGATTACACGACGATCAACCGCTTCACCATCCCCGAACGGGAAGATGAGTTAAAAGCTAAGTAATAAATGTCTCGCGGGCTTGTCCTGAGCAAAGCGAAGGATCTACCTGCGGGACGTTTTCAATCAGGCACACCGCTTGGCTTCACATCTTTTAAATTCAACTGCAGTGTAGTCCGCCCGTTGTATTCGTTCGCTTCGAGCGTATACATCACATCCACGCGCGGCGGCAGGGATTTTGCCATTCCGCCCATGCGGAACCCGATGGCATCATAGGTCAAGGCGGGACCATCCTGGAGGGTAAGTTTCAAATGCCTGGCTTCTGAGCCTACAGTTCGGAAGGCTTTTACTTTTACATCGCGCGAAACAAAGATGGCATCGGGGTTTCCGTAGCCGGTTGGTTCGAGATATGCGAGATTTTTCAGCACGCCGAAGTTCATATCTGCCAGAGGAACTTCCATGTCGGCGGAGAGGGTCTGGCGCAGGTCTTTCCCACCCAATTTTTCCTTTGCGATCATTTTGAGGCGCGCGACCAAACCGGGCAGGTTTTCATTTTTTACGGTGAAACCCGCCGCCGCGGCATGGCCGCCATGGCGGACGAGCAGGTCTTTGCATCGGTCGAGCGCATCAGTGATGTGGAATTCGGGGATCGAACGGCACGAGCCGCGTGTTTCCTCCGCTCCCTTTGCCGCGACCACAGAGGGGCGGTAGTATGTCTCGGTTAGGCGCGAGGCTGCCAAGCCGACCACGCCTGAATTGAAACTTTCGTGTGCGGCAAACAAGAGAAAGGCTTCCGGATCATCCTGCATGGCGATCTCTTCCGCCTGCTGTTGCATGGTCTTTGTGATGGTTTGCCGCTGACGGTTCTGCACGTTGAGTTGTTGTGCGAGTTGACCGGCGCGCATGAAATCGGTTGTCGTCAACAATTCCAGCGAAGCCAGCGCGGATTCGAGTCTGCCCGACGCGTTTAAGCGCGGTCCCAGCATAAAGCCGATGTTGCCTGCGGTGATCTTCTTGAGATTGAGATCCGCCACGCCGGCAAGAGAGAAAAGTCCCTGCCGTTGCGTTTCGCGCAGTTGCTTGAGTCCAGCACGGACGAGGACACGATTCTCTCCGACGAGTGGGGCTAAATCGGCGACGGTGCCAAGCGCAACCAGGTCGAGGAGAGAAGAATGAGGAAAGATATCATCGCTTTCATCGTCTTTCTTCTTTCCTCTTTCTTGTGCCAGTGCTTCAACGATTTTGTAGGCAATTCCCACCCCCGCCAGATCTTTATCAGGATATGTATCTCCCTGTTGTTTGGGGTTGATGACCGCCAACGCGGGCGGGAGGTTATCCCCGTCGGGGTGGTGATGGTCGCTGATGATGAGGTCCAGCCCGACCGTCCGCGCGTGAAGCGCTTCGTCGGGCGAGCGGATTCCGCAATCCACGGTGATGACCAGTTTGACGCCGTCCGCTTTCAACGAATCCAATGCGTCTTTGTTGAGTCCGTAGCCTTCGTCGAACCGATTGGGGATGTAGCCGCGTACATCGGCTCCCAGTTTTTGCAGCGCCTCCACGAGCAACGCAGTCGCAGTGACGCCGTCTACATCGTAATCGCCGTAGACCGCGATGGGCTCGTGATGGTCCAGCGCGAATCTAATTCGATCCACCGCGGCTTGCATGCCGATCATCTGGAACGGGTCGTTATTGAAATTCGGTTGTGCGCGTAAAAACGCGCGCGCATCGGCATCTGTGCCGAGGCCGCGGTTGAACAAAATCTGTTGCAGGACTGGCGGGAACGCGGCGAGCGCCTCGGCGGCTTGCGGCGTGATTTTCGGCGCGACGACCCAGCGTTTGTTGTGTGTCATTTTCTGTTGATTCGAAAAAGCGTGTCGTTGATCCTTGTCACTTGATACAACTCAGAAAGACCGGGCTGGTCGATGGCAAAATAGATCGGGCGTGTGTCGATGTTCGCATCGATATATTCCATCATCGTTGTTGGTAGAATTTGATCGCCTTCGTCCAGCACTTCGTGAAAGGCAATGCCTGTCTTTCTTTCATAGATATGCGCTGTGTACACGTAGGAATACAGTTTATCCCAATTCGTAAAAACGATCGCATTCTCCTCCACGCGGTTGATGATCTGCTTGGCGTCGCGGACGGCTTTATCGGGCGCGAACACCGGATAGACATGATTCTCCCGGACGAATGTGGTGTATCCGTTTTGGATGGCGAGGCGCAGATCCTGACGCGAGGCCCAGATCGGTAATGCGATCAACAGCGCAGAGAGGACAAGCCGTATCATCCGCAGGGACGGCTGGCTCAATCTCGTCACCCTGCCCAACGCGGACAGTAACGCACCCGCGCCTGCGCCAAACCAGACGGCTGTGATGACCGCCGCCGGGACGTAAAACTCGCGGTAGATCGAAAAAGCGACCGTGACTGCCAGCCCCCAGATGAGCAGGAACGAAATCAGTGGATACAATCCCTCGCGCCACCGGCCTCCGAGGAACAACCAGACAACGCCCATAAGTGTCAGAATCAATTGCCATCGCGGAAAAAAAGACACATACTCCACCAGCCTGTTGCTCATTTCGTCTGGCGTGGCGGTGAAGTAATACGACGACGCGCGATTTGCGGGAAAGATGAACAGAAAACGATCCCACGCGGAATCATATTGGCTTTCGGTAAGCCCCACCGCGCTCAGGTTTGGGCGAAAGACGGTGTTATGTACGCTTGAGGGAGGGTCGTTGTAATCGAGGAAGAAAAAGAATCCGAGAAAGAGGGCAACGCCCAGAAGCGCGCCCGCCGCCGCGCTGAACCACTCCCCGCGCTTGCGCGCGCTGAACGCCATGACCACCAACACGGACGCGGCGGTCATCACCACGGTGCTGTGTATGCCCAAACTCAATCCACCGGCAAACCCCGCGAGAAAAAGGTGGATCGGCTTACCCGAGTTTCTCCACAACAGGAATAACAGCCAGACCGTAGCGAGCATGCCGGCCGCGGGTGCGTACGATTCAGCCACCAGAGCGCGCCACCAGAATCCCTCCGTTAAGGCAAGTACCAGCGAAGCGGACATCGCTGCAACCCGTGAACCGGTCAACAAGCGCACGATAAGGAAGGTATTCGCCACCGCCAGCGCGCCGAAAAAAGCCGACATGAGGTTTACGCGCCACGCGATGCTGTTGATCGGAATCAGTGTAAAAATCTTTCCGAAGATGATCTGGGTCGCGTAGCCAGTGTGATGAGTCATGCCGAGGGTGTAGGAAAGAGTCTGGAATTCGGCAGAGTCACCCCACAGCAATGATGGCGCAAGCGTGCGGATATATAACGCGAGTGCGGCGAGTCCGATGAGGAG
>CAZFDL010000006.1:0-37000 GCA_964517905.1 uncultured Anaerolinea sp.
GATTTCTGATTTGCGATTGTAGATTTACGATTGACGCCGCGAGGCGTTTTTTGTTGTCACCACGGGTTTCCCCGCAGGGGGGATGAAACAAATCCCGTCGACGCCTCTCCCGATTTCTGATTTGCGATTGTAGATTTACGATTGACGCCGCGAGGCGTTTTTTGTTTTCTGGCTGAAAGGGAATTGTCAGGCTCCGCTGGGAAGTTCGGCATATAATGGCGTACATGTCAGCCTTGGAGTGGAAATGCAACACCGCGGAATGAGCCGTGAGAGCCCAATGAAATTATTGTACGTTGAAGATGAACTCGCGCGTGTCGCACTGACACGGCGAATGCTGGAAGAGCTACCAGGCCAAAAGTTCGAACTGCTTCACACGGAAACCATTGCCGGCGCCCTGGACATGCTCGAATCCACCCCGGACATCGACCTGATTCTCTCTAACCTGCGTCTACCCGACGGCAGCGGACTCGACCTGCTCGCTAGAGTAAATAGCGGCACGGCGCCTCCCCCTGTGGTGCTAATCACTGGTGACGGTGATGAACAAGCCGCCGTTGCCGCACTGAAGGCGGGCGCGGCTGATTATCTTATCAAGCAGGCCGATTACCTGCACCGCCTTCCGGTCGTGATCAACAACGCGGTGGCGCAATCCCGTCTGGCACGTGAACAAAGCGCATTGCGCGAAGCGGAGATCCGGTATCAATCGCTGGTCGAACAAATCCCTGCGGTTGTGTTTCTGGACAAAGCCGATGAACACGAAACTGGGATCTACATCAGCCCTCGCATCGAGCACCTAACCGGATTCAGGGCGGATGAATGGCTTGCAAATTCCAACTTATGGGATCAACTGATCTATGAAGAAGACAAGCCTCGGTTGAGGCAGGCGTACGATATCTCGCACGACGCCGGCACGCCGTTCGAGGAGGAGTATCGACTCGTTCGCAAGGACGGTAAAATCGTCTGGGTCAAGGAGATCACCCACCTGATTCGCGACCCAAGAGGAACTCCACTCTATTGGCAGGGAATCCTGTTGGATATTTCGCAGGAAAAAGAAACAGAAAATACCATCCGCGAAAGCGAAGAGCGGTTCCGACGCGTCTTTCACTCTTCGCCGATCGCCACTTGCGTGGTTACCCTGGAATCAGGCAGGTTCATCGACGCAAATAAGGCGTTCATCGATCTGACCGGGATCCCGTTAAACGAACTCGTGAGCCGCACATCGGTGGAACTCGGATTCTGGGTGGAGGATATGAACCGGAAGGCGTTCATACAAGATCTGTTGGATAAGCGCTATTTGCACGGTGTATCTGTTCCCTATCCGAACAGCCCGAACGGACCGCGAGATACGGTTGCTTATTATGAACTTGTCGATCTTGGCGGAGAACCGTGTGTGCTTGCAATGTTCTACGACGTGACTGACCAGAATAAATCTCAGCAGGCATTGCAAGCCGAAAGGGATTTCGCACTGCAAGTGCTGAATACCATGGGGCAGGGCCTGACAGTGACAACGGAAGAGAATCGCTTTGAATATGTGAATCCTTCGTATGCGCGCATGCTGGGGTACTCGCAGGCGGATATGATCGATAAACAGCCGGTCGATTTTACAAGCGAAACAAGCCAACAGCAACTACAACATCAACGAGAGTTGCGCAGGCAGGGAACAACAACAACATACGAGTCTGTATTGATCCATAAGGATGGGCACGAGGTGCCGGCGATCATAACCGGCGTCCCGCGATGGAAAAACGACAAGGTGGCGGGAACGATCGCAGTCATCACCGACCTTACCGATATCAAGCGCGCAGAAACGTCGCTTGCGCGGCAGGTTAAGGAGTTGACCGTCCTTCACTCTGCCGCGATCGCCGAAGCAGAGATCGCATCGACAGAGGACGACCTCATCGAACGCATCACCACGATCATTGGCCAGATATACGACGAAGTCTGCGGTATTCTTCTCCTTAACGAAGCCGGAGACATACTCACGCCGCACCCGTCCTACCTGGGCGCTGACGTGTCAAACTGGCGAAGCGGTTACCCAATCACGGAGGGTGTCACCGGCAAGGTTGCACAGTCCGGGAGACCGATGCGCCTTGGCGATATCACACGAGAGACTGCATATATCGAGATCGCCACTGGCGTTCAATCGGAATTGTGTGTGCCCATCCGCGTGCACGACCGTGTCATCGGTGTCTTAAACGTGGAGAGCAAGAAACAGGATGCCTTCGACGATGGCGATGAGCGCTTTCTAACCATAATTGCCGGTGGACTTGGAAGCGCATTGGAACGCACACGCCTGTTTGCGGCAGAACAACGCCGGGTGCGAGAACTGGAGATCATCAACCAACTGTCTGCCTCGTTGCGAAAAGCGCAGTCGTTGGATGAAATGCTCACCGTCCTGCTCGAACAAGCGTTAGACCTGATCCGCTCGCCTCACGGATCCATCTGGCTTTACGATCATTCGTTCGATGTGCTCGTCCAACGCGTTGCCCGAGGCGCCGAGACAACACTTGATATCACCACGCTCAAGCCCTGGGATGGAATGATCGGCCGCGTGTTCGCGCGCGGCGAGAAATATCTATCGTATGACCTCACAACAGGCTCGCCACCGCTGGAAGCCAGCCGGGACAGATTCCAACCCGGACTCGGCGGAATCCTTCTTCCCATTGAATCGACTGCAGGACCCGTGGGAGTCATGCGGCTCGGGATCGAATCCGGCAGGCAAGCTACAACCGGCGAGATCGATCTGCTCGCGATCATGACGGAGATCACCGGTAACGCGATCCATCGCATGGAATTGTTCGATCACAGCCAGGAGCAGATTCGCCGGTTGACCGCGCTGCGCGATATCGACTCGGCCATCGCATCGTCCACCGACTTACGCGTGACACTAAACATCCTTTCAGAGCACACACTTAAACATCTAAAAGTGGACGCCATGGACATCCTCCTCTACCGGCCCGAGCTCCAATGCCTTAGCCTGCTGTCGAGCGCCGGTTTCCGCACAACCTCCCCCTCTCGTCCATTGTTGCGAATCGGTGAAGGGTTGGGAGGACAGGTTTTGCTGAAAGGTCGAATCGATCACGTAACCGACCTGATGAACTCCCCGGACGCGAAAAGAGATCCCACGCTGGCGCGCGAGGGTTTCGTCACATATATCGGTGTCCCGCTTATCGTGAAGGGACAGATCAAGGGAGTCTTTGAGGTCTTTCATCGCACGCCACTCTCACCCAGCGCAGAGTGGATGCAGTTCCTGCAAACCATAGCCGGGCAAGCCGCCATCGCAATCGATAATGCCTATCTCTTTGACAACCTGCAAAGAACAAACCAGGAACTCACGCAGGCTTACGATATCACACTCGAAGGGTGGGCGCGCGCGCTCGAATTACGCGACCGCGAGACCGAGGGTCACACGAGGCGCGTGACCGAACTGACCATGCGGCTTGCCAAAGCAATGGGGGTCAAGGACGAAGAACTCGTAAACATCTACCGCGGCGTTCTCCTGCACGATATCGGCAAGATGGGCGTTCCTGATCAAATACTTAAGAAGACGGGACCGCTTACAGACTCTGAGTGGGAGGAGATGCGACGCCACCCGCAATACGCCTACGACCTGCTTTCACCGATCAGCTACTTGAGACCTTCGCTTGAAATTCCTTATTGTCATCACGAACACTGGGATGGGACCGGTTATCCCCGCGGCTTAAAAGGTGACCAGATACCCCTCTCCGCCCGGATCTTTTCGGTAGTGGACATTTGGGATGCGCTGCGCTCAAACCGCCCCTATCGCAGCGCGTGGCCTAACCATAAGGTTCTTGAGTACATCAAGCAAAGCGCGGGGACTATTCTCGACCCCAAGGTTGTTAATCTATTCTTGAAAATGGTCAACGTGGACGAATCAGGAACGGGCTAGCCCACGTCGTCCCGTTCCTGCTCTCATCGTACGCGCAAATATTTCCTCTTCCCCACTTGTAACACACCGGGGTGTGGAAATGGAACCTCTCCCCGTTCAAGCGTCTCACCATCCAAACGGACACCCTTCTGATCGAACAATCGGCGCGCCTCCGATTTGCTGTTGACCATTTTTGCCGCTAGCAACACATCCAACACAGATTGACCGGACTGCAATTGGAACTCAGGCATCGCATCGGGAATTTCCTTCTGCTGGAACATCTTGATGAACGCTTCCTGCGCGGACTGGGCACCTGTCTCGCCGTAGAAAATGGATACAATCTCGCCCGCCATTCTCATCTTTACATCGCGTGGATGCGCACGACCATCGGCTAGTTCCTTCTCGAGACCTTCGATCTCACCTGGGCTCCAGCGAGTGACCAGACGCATATACGTACCCATCGCAGAGTCGGGAATCGACATCAACTTGCCGTACATGTCCTCGGCGCCGGTATTGATGGGTACAATATTTCCCGTCGATTTAGACATGCGTTGCACCCCGTCGGTGCCGGGTAAAATACCCGTGATGATGCCAACCAGCGGCTTTTGACCCAAGGCCTCCTGCAGTTTCCTGCCAGCGACGATGATGTTGAACAACTGGTCCGTGCCGCCGACCTGCACATCAGTCTGCATTGCGACCGCATCATACCCTTGCATGAGCGCATAAAAGGTCTCGTGGAGGTATATAGGTTCTCCCTTGTCGAGCCGATTGGCAAAATTCTCGCGCGCCAGGAATTGCTGCACGGTAAAGTTTTGCCCCAATCGGATCAAATCCACCAAGGATAATTCGCTCAGCCATTCACCGTTATACCGAACCTTCGTCTTCGATTGATCCAGTACCCGAAACGCCTGCTCGGCATACGTCTTTGCATTCTCGCCCACCTGTTCCTGGGTCAGCACAGGCCGCGCCTTATTCTTATCGGAAGGGTCGCCCACCAGCGCGGTGTAACTGCCGATCAAGAACGTCACTTCGTGACCCAGATCTTGAAACTGGCGCAGTTTTCGCATGGTGATCGTATGACCGAGATGCAAGTCGGTTGACGTGGGGTCGTATCCGCAATAGACACGCAAAGGCCTGCCCTCAGCCAGGCGCGCGCGCAGTTCGGCAGTCATTGACTTTTTGAGTTCCTCGTCACCGTAATCGGTGCCCTGCATCAATATCTCAACTTGTTCGTCCAGCGTCATCCGTCCTCCTGCAAGATCTCATACAAATAAAAACGCGTGACACCGAGGCGCCACGCGTTCAAGTCGCCTACGCATTCTTCAAGTAAGGCGATAATAATATCTTTCGGACACCTCGAGCATTGTCATGCGGCGATTATACATCATCACTGCCCAAGATTGAAGGTGAACGCCCAGGGACCTCGAATCGTGTAGAACTCGTCGCTGAAAACGATCTGTTCCGCCTCTTCCTGTGACAGGCTATCGGGTTTACCGATGATCTGCATCACCTGCACGCCATTCGAATCGACACAACCCAATACAATGCCCGCGCCGCGATCATTCAGAGTTTGTTGGATCTTCGGCATATAGATCGTGCAATAATCTTCCGGGCGCGGCGAGGCGGCAATCGCGTCCACTGTGATGGTTACACTGGATAGATCTGCATCCGGCGGGATGTTGAAGAACGAAAGCAGGTCGCACCGAAGGCCAGACTGCCCTTCCAAGGGCTCTTGAACGCTCAACATGGTGGAAGCGAAATCAAAAATGACGCTTTCGCCATATTGCAGGCTCGCCCCCCAGATCGACCAATCAGAGCCGTCGATCAGAGTGAAACACACTTCGGCGTTAACATCCTTGCCGTCGCGCCAGGCACGCATCGCGCTGACGTTGATGCCGCTGGAGGACTGAAGCGCAGCCGCGGGAGCAGATTCGAAGGTCGGATACGATTGGTCAATGAACGCAGTAGGCAACGGTTGAACGAGGCCCTGCGGTTGTTGAACCACAGAGCAAGCCGAGGTGAGAAGTACGCACAATAACATGATCTGTTTCATGAAACTCTCCTTAAGTACGCATAAGGTCCTGCAGAGCCAACGCTAGATTACCAAATCGAAACTCAAATCCCATATCCAGGAGACGCTTGGGCTGCGAGAAACGGCCCTCCACAAGCAGGACGCTCATCTCGCCAAGAACGCGTCTCAGCAGGAACTCCGGGAGGTGGAACCAGTATGGTCGCGACAACACCCTGCACACTTCGCGCATGAAGTCGGCATTGGAAGATCCTTCTGGCGAGATCAGATTGAATGCGCCGCTTGCACCCTGATTTGCAAGCAGAAATTTCACGGAATTGATGTAATCTTTGAAATGAATCCAGGGCATGGCTTGAGATCCGCTCCCAAATTTACCGCCGAAAAACAGCCGAACGGGCAAAGCCATGAGTGGGAACAATCCACCGCGCTTGGCAAGGACGGGCGCTGAACGCATTGCAACCCTTCGTACACCGAGTTTCTCGAGCGGCATAGTGGCATCCTCCCAACTGACGGTGAGTTGCGCAAGAAAGTCGTTGGCGGGTGGCGAGGTTTCATCCGCAATGGTATCGCCGCGCAAGCCGTAGTAATTGATACCGGAGGATTGCAGGTACACGCGCGGGCGGCGAGTCGCGCTCGAGATGGCGGAAACAAACGCCCGTCCGGGCAGGACGCGTGAATCCACGAATCGTTGCTTGGTCTTATTCGTCCACGGCCAATGCGATGTGCTATATCCCGAAAGATTCACGATCGCGTCCATTTCGTTTAGGAGGTGCCCCCAACCGTCCGCTGTGATGCCATCCCAAAGGTATTGATTTGGCTGGTCGGGCTTCCGACGCGTCAGTACAACAACGTTGTGACCATCCTCGAGGAGGGTATTCGTAAGGGCGCGTCCGAGAAATCCCCTGCCCCCGGCGATCATTACATTCACAGCGACTCCTGTATCCGCTCGATGATACGGCGGTTCATGATTTTACACATTCAAATAATCGGCAGTATAATCGTGCCTGTTGCGGAGACCGAATGCACGAACCTGTGCTGGTATTGAACGCCAATTTTGAACCGATCAACGTGTGCACGACGCGGCGCGCGGTCGGTTTGCTTCTGGCAGGCAAAGCCGATATGGTGATGAACGGACGCGGTCACATTCGAACAGTGAGGCAATTGATCCCGCGTCCCTCGATCATCCGGCTCGAAAGCCAGGTTCATCGGCCGCGCCCCCACGTCAAGTTGACTCGGCGGGAGGTCTTCCGCCGGGATAATTATACCTGTCAGTACTGCGGGAAGCGCGAAGGCGGTTTGACCGTAGACCATGTGATTCCCCGGCATTTGGGGGGCGCCCATGTTTGGACGAATGTGGTTGCCGCTTGTCCGACGTGCAACCACCGCAAGGGCGGTAGAAAAGTGGAGGAATCGCACATGCGATTGTTGATGCCTCCCAGGGAGCCTCCGGCAAACGCAGCGTATATTTTTGGAAAGCACTTGAGCGAGTACCACGAATGGGAGCCGTACATCTCAGGCTGGTAAGAAAACCCGAGACGGTCATCTTGAAGATGACCGTCTCTTTTAAATTTCGATCGTCATGAAGTCTTTTGCCACAATGATCTCGCCCTGAAACCTCTTGCGCGCTTCGGCAGCGATATCCCCCTTGGCAAATCGCCCGGTTGGGTAATGGATCAGGTACAACTTCCGGGCTTCCGCTTTGGTTGCGATCTCCCCAGCCTGTTCAGGCGAGGAATGACCGAATGTGGCGCCTGCCGCTTCGTGGATGAGTACATCTGCACCTGCCGCGAGTCTGACAGTCTGTTCGCAGGGCTCGGTATCGCACGAATAGGCGAGCACTTTTCCATCCGCAAGGCATTCCACTCTCAAGCCTATCGTTGGAATCATGTGATGCACAGGCGACGACTTTACCCTGAACTCATCGCAGTCAAGTACGGTCGCCATCTCTGCCCCCGGCAGGCGGTAAAAACCCACCGGGAAGAAGTTCGGCCATTCATCCCATCCATAGAAGCCCATGAGGTCTTCCAGGCGATCCATCGTGTAATGCAAACCGTAAATGTTAAGAGGCTGGGTACGCCCCATCAACCACATATCCATGAGTAGGAGAGGGATGCCCGCGACATGGTCCGGGTGAAAGTGCGTGATGACAACATCGGTAAGAGAGTTGAAGTCCACGCCTGCCTGCTCCAAGCGTACCACCGGCGTGCTGACACAATCCACAAGGATGGTACGCGTTTTACCTACGATGACAAGATGGGTATTCTCGTGATCGATGGAAGGCACTGCATTGGAGGAGCCAAGGATAATCACTTTTGCCATCGTTGCCTCATTGTAAGGTTAATGGGAATGCCATCCTGATCAGGTATGGGGTAACATAGATCTCGATCACCGCCGCTATGGCAAGAAACGGCAATACGATTCCGACGAAGACCCGCAACCAATCGGCAAGCGCGAGCAATAGCACCTCGCCGAGGCTTTGATCCGGCTGCGGGGTGACCAGCAGTGCGCCCGCTTTCAGCGTGGCAGCAGTGGCAAGAAAAAATGCAGTGAGTTCAAAGATACCGTGCGGCAAGATACCGACAGAAAAGGTCAGCAACGGCGAGAACCCGATGATGTTTGCGCCGCCCAGAACTCCTCCAACCAGCGCCATGTTTACAAGGAAAAAAGTGAGACCCAGGGTTCCAAACGAAACCAACCCCAACAGGAAGATGATCGCAACGGCACGCGCATTGTGAAAAAACAAGATCGGCGCAGGTAGTTGACTGCTCAGGTCATCAAGAATCGCCAGGTTGCCTGCCACGAAGGTCCGAATTCGATCCGCCCGTTCGGGCGTCAGATCAATAAGATCAGGCACCCGGGCATCCACCCACCAATAACTTGCAGCGATCGCACCAAACCCGATAATGGCGATGACCAGCAAAGGTTGTTTTAATTGCCTTACAGTTTGAGGCAGTTGCCATCGATACCAATCGGAGATGCTGGTCGCCCCACCGGTAAACCGCTCCGTAAAGGCGTGGAGCATGTGCTTGAAATTAAGCGTGTCGATCTCGCGGCCCAGAAGATACTCGCGGCGAAAATGTGAAAGTCCCAGCCGCACGATCAGACCTGACAGCAACGTTACAGCCACGATCGCATACCACAACACCTCTTCGTCACCCCAGAAGATGAGCACGGTTTCGCCCTGCAATAGGAACGCGACAGGTACCACTACAAACGAGGCAAGCAAGTTTGCGGCGCGGATCGTTGTCGCCTGCACCGAGATCACGATCGCGGAACTGACCATAAGCACAGCATGCGCAAACGTGAGCAGCAATACGAGCGCGAGAATATACGCACCGGGGAGGACAATATCCCTGCGCGAGACGAGCAGAAGATAAATTCCAATGGAAGTGTAACTGAAAAAGAGCGGGGTTATGATCCCCACCAGCAATTTCCCCAGATACATGTGCGAATCTTCAAGCGGCGAACTCAACAACGGCTCGATGGTGCCGCGCTCCTTTTCACCGACGAACGATTCGAGGGCGACCACCAGCGTGAACGAAAGCGGAAAGAATCCGATCACCAAAACCACGAACGGCACCAGCCGTTCGAGAATCAAATCGCCACCATAACGATTCATGAAATCGATCGCCTGGCGGGTCGTATCGTCGGCAATGAACGGGAATAAACTCACCAACAACACCATCGGCACGACGATGCGCCAGTCGCGAATTTGGTCGATGAACTCGCGCCGGGCCACCAACCAGATTGATTCCAGATTACGCCGCATACACAAGTCCTTGCGCATCGGCCATAGTCTTCAAATATACATGCTCCAATTTTCTGGGAACTTCGTGAAATGATACAAGCGGTGCCTGGAGGGAGGTGAGCATGTGTACAAGCTGCGGATTCGCATGATGCGGCGATTCGACCCGGAATTTCAGGCTGGTTGCGCTGCGCGACGTGACCTCCACCCCGGCGGGCAAATCGAAAATACCAGCATCAAATGCTTCAGCGAACCTGGCCTCGAACTCAACTGGCCCCAGGACCCGTCGTTTCAGATCTTCCAACGAACCGTTCAACAAAATTCTGCCTCGGTAAATGATCGCGATGTGGTCTGCCAGCGATTCGGCTTCGGCAAGATTGTGCGTACAGATTACGATCGTCCGCTTGGAGGACCGCAGCCGCGCAATTTCATCCCGCACCAACCGCGACGACTCGGGGTCCATGGCAGAGGTCGGCTCATCCAATAACAACACAGCGGGATCGTGCATCAACGCGCGCGCCAGCGCCAGCTTCTGTTTCATCCCTTTCGAGTACTCGCCAGAGCGTCGCTTTGCCGCCTCCCCGAGACCGAAGTAGTCCAGGAGATAAGCCGCGCGGGCTTTCCTCTGTTCTGCGCTCATACCGTAGATACGGCCGAAATAATCAAGGTACTCATCCCCAGTCATCCGCATATACAGACCGTGTTGTTCTGTCAACACACCAACGTTCGAGCGCACCTCGCGCGGATGTCTGGCTACGTCAAAGCCAGCTACGCGGGCAGAGCCGCGTGTCGGCGGTAACAGCGCGGTCAGCATGCGAACCGTGGTTGTTTTGCCGGCGCCGTTCTGCCCAAGCAGGGCGAGGATCTGCCCGGGCTGAACCTGAATGTTTACATTCTCCACTGCCCAAATTTCATTATTGAATTGTTTGCTCAAATCTTCGGTTTCGATCATGAATTTCCTTCTTGTTGGAGACCATTTTCCAGCATAGTCAGTGCCAATTTTACAGTCAATAAGACAACAGTCCCCCTGCAAATTGCATTGCAGAATGGAACTAGCCCGCCGCCGGCGTTTTTCTGTGGCGTAGAAATAACGCAGCGCCAGCACATACCGCGACCGCCGCCATGACGGTTTGATTGATATTGATACCGCCTACGAGTGAAGCGTCGAGCCGTAAGAAATCAAGGGAAAAACGGATGAGGGGATACGTAACTAAATACGTCAGAAAGAGGTCGCCGATCTTGAGCTTATCTGTATAGCGTTGCGAGAGCCAAAGCAGGAAAAACATATTTGCCAGATTCAAGATCGATTCGTATAAAAAGAGCGGATGATAGAATTCGAACTGCTCATAGCCCGGTACACGATGAGCCGGGTCGATCCGTATCGCCCATGGCAGGTTTGTGGGCGCGCCGTAGAGTTCCTGATTGAAGAAGTTTCCCCAGCGGCCGATCGCCTGCCCGAGCGGAAGGCTGGGTGCGGCAATGTCTGCCCACTCAGCAAAACTGAGCCCGCGTCTTTTTGCATAAAAATACAGCACGACCGCGCCGCCGATGACCGCGCCCGGAATCCCCAAGCCGCCCTTCCACACGGATAAAATATCCAGAATTTGAACTGTGCCGCCGGCAAAATAAGGATTGACGAGCTCGCCCGTGGCAGGATCGAGAACAAGCAGGGATGGCGACGGCGTAAAAACATGCCACAACCTTGCCCCGATAATTCCCCCGACCAACAGATAGGTCAACAGGTCCCACACTGTTTCTTCATCATGACCGCGCCGCCGCGCAGACTTCGTCGCCAGCCAGGCTCCGGCAACCGCGCCAGCCATCAAAATGAGTCCGTACCAGCGAACGACGCGTTCGTCACCGAACAGGATAAAGTGCATTCCATCAAATTGGAAGAATGGCATCAGGCACCACCATTTTTCTTCTTACGATCCAACGTTTCGTGTGCCTGGGCGCGCACATGCCAGATCCGTTGCAACGCGGTAATGTTTGCAAACAGCGCAATAATGCCCAACCCGACATAGAGTTGACCGAATACAAGCGAGGGAGCGAGTATGAGGTACCTTTCCACGCGCGTAAGCAAACCCACTTTCGCGCCATAGCCAAGCCCTTCCGCGCGCGCCTTGACGTATGAGACAAGCACCGATCCCGCTGCAGCCGTGAACGTCAGCATGCCTCCCAGGGGTTCACCGATGGCAAGAAAATGGTAAAGCAATCCGCCGTAAATGATCAATTCAGAATATCGGTCACTGACCGAATCCACGAAAGCGCCGAAGTCGCTTGGCTCACCGCGCAGGCGCGCCATCGTTCCATCTAACGCATCGATGGGAGTCATGACGAGTACGAACAATCCGCCGGTGAGGAATTCACCTCGCGCGAGGTAATACGCGCCTACACTATTCCCAAGCATCCCGATAACCGTCATCATATTCGGTGTCAGGCCGATGCGGTTGAAAAAATTCCCCAGCGGATCCAGGACCCACTTGAACCAGAGGCGCAAATAGTCGGTGAATGTCTTGCGCACGGGAGAGTCGGCGGACGATTTTTCCATATTATGTCTTGATGAGGTCTGGTTCCACAATCATATCAGGAATTACCGCTTCTCTCCGCCTAATTCATCTTCATCCAAAGGCGCGACCAGCACATCACGCTCCTTGCCGCCGCCCAACGACGGACCAACCACCCCCATCTCCTCGAGTTGATCCAACAATCGCGCCGCCCGCGGATATCCGATTCGCAGACGTCGTTGCAGGAGGGATGCTGAGGCGCGCTGTCCCTGCCGCACTATGACGACAGCCTGTTCGATCAAGCCTTCATCTTCGTTCTCGTCGGGTTCGGTAAGCAATTTCTCCCAAGGGGCGGAGTCGTCCGCGTCCTCGACCGTTTTCTGCCAATGCGCGATGAGGCGTTCGATCTCCATATCCGTGATCATTACACCTTGCGCGCGCGCCGGCGATCCAGACTCCGGATTCAAAAACAACATATCGCCGCGACCGAGCAGCGTTTCAGCCCCGGTTGAATCGAGGATGACGCGGCTATCCACGCCCGAAGCGACGGCAAAGGCCAGCCGCGAGGGAAAGTTGGCTTTGATCAATCCGGTCACCACATCGGTGGAAGGGCGTTGTGTGGCAACGATCAGGTGAATACCGGTCGCACGCGCCATTTGAGCGAGCCTGACCAGATTGTGTTCCGTTTGATCGGGCGCAGACATCATCAAGTCTGCCAGCTCGTCGATCAACACCACAATGCGCGGCAACGTTGTGCCCTCTTTCCTGCGCGAGCTGCGGCGGTTGTACGCCTCCAGGTCGCGGACGTTCGCGCCTTCGAGGAGGCGATAGCGATGCTCCATTTCGACGACAACCCAGCGCAGCACACCGAGGATGCGTTCGACGTTAGTTTCAACTTTTCCATATAAATGAGGCAAGCCGTTGAACCGCAGCAATTCCACCATCTTCGAGTCGATCATCACCATCCGCAGATCTTCGGGCGGGTTATTCATGGCAAGGCACGCTGCGATCGAAGTGATGCAAACGGACTTGCCGGAGCCCGTCGCTCCGGCGATCAACAGGTGCGGCATGCGCGCCAGGTCGGCTACGACCGGCTGACCGGAGACGTCGCGCCCAAGCGCCATCGCCAGCGGCGCGCCGATCTTGTGAAATGCGTCCGTCTCCAAAATGGATCGCAACCGCACAACAGAGGTATGCGAGTTTGGCACTTCGATGCCAACATACGCCTTGCCAGGCACCGGCGCTTCGATCCGCAACCGTTCCGCAGAGAGTGCAAGCGCAAGGTCTTTCTGCAACGATGCGATCTGCGCAACGCGAACCTTCATTTGTTGCGTTTCCTCTTCGGAAGCGCCGGGCTTCTTCATGAAGCCCGGTTGTACCGCAAATTGCGTCACAGTGGGTCCCACACGAAAGCCGATCACCGTTGCCGGTATGCCAAACTCAGCCAAGGTTTTCTCGATCATGCCTGCGGTCTGGTTGATCGTACGCTCATCGGGTCGCGTGTTCTGATCCGCGAGCAGGATATTTAACGAAGGCAGGCGTTCATCGCGGTTGCGCGGCGCGGATGGTTTTTTGTCCTGTTGGTCGGCGATACGCAGCGATTTTCTGAATTCAGGAGGCAGTGCCGGGGATGACTTCTTGCGCGGCGGACGCGCTTGTTTTTCCTCTTTCGCTTCAATCACCAATTCGGGTTGGCTCACAACTTTCACCGGCACCTCATCCCCTGCGACAGTCAATAACCAACGTTCGATCACCGCCCAAACTCCAAAGCCGGACATCAACGCGAGCAGCCACAAGATCAACAACAGCAGGGTTCCCCATAACCGATCGAAGCGCCAAAACAACGTGACGAGTCCCCAACCGATTCTACCGCCGTCTGCGCCTGCCTCTGCGCGTAGGAGCGATCCGCCTCCGATGACGGCCAACAGACCCAACGTCAGAAGTGCAGCGATTTCAAGTGCGAAGAGACGCCCCCAGCCAAGGCGCGCGTTGTTGCGGCGCAAGGCGGCGAATCCGGTATATCCAAACGCTATGACGACAAGATACGCGCCCCAGCCCAACCAAAGCGACAGAAGCCCTGCCCACGGAGTGAGGATCAATCCTTGTGTATAGTTTGCGAGCGCCAGAAAGGTCATCAATGCAGCAGCAAGCATGAACAAGCCGAACGCGTCGCGCAGGTATCTGCCAAAATGCTCATCGAATCGCGCGATGCGATCCAGCCAGGTGTTGCGGTTCTCCGCTTCCGGTGGGGGCTGTGAGTGAGGTCGTCTTTGCATCCGCGCTTATCCCGCCTCTTCCTGGTTTTCCATCTCTAGAATGGCACGCGCCACGGCTTCCACTGCGACGCGTTGTTTGCGATATAGATCGGCCTCAGACATGGCGAGCCTGCCAGCCACTTCGCGCACTTTTCGTCCTTCGATGAACTTCATCTCGAGGATATTGTAAAGGATCCATTCGCTGGTGAACCGCCGATCGCCCTCGGGCTTCACCTGATCCACCGCTTTGCGAAGCAAAGCACGCAGGGCGTTTGAGGCATTGCCGTCATATTCTTCAACAAGCATTCTCACGATGCGCAGTTTCATCAACGGGCTGTTGGTTAATTTGGGTCCGCCCCAATAATGCGTGAGCGCATCTTTCACCCAATCAGCAAGTTCAGATTCATCGGGCAGCGGCTCGGTGAGCAGAGAAGCGCGCGAGTCGTAGCGGCCCGCGGCGCGCATTCGCTGCAGGAGTTCGATCTGTGGTTGTAGAGTTTCCAGCGAGAGGAAAACACGTTGTTGCAGGAGTCGATCTTCGAGGGCGAGCGAGGCGCGGTCGGCGAGCAACCAGAGCGCGTCACGCTGGTCGCCGTCCATTCGATGATCGGGCTTGCGCGCCACGCCCAGCAAACCCAGCAACGGGGGAATCTCGTCCCTGTCACCATTCTCCTTTTGTTTGCGGAGCGGAAGGATCCAGAAATGCCCCCACGTGTATTCGTGCCGTTGCCCCTCACCATTCAGGTGAATGATCTTCATCGCTTCATCCAGATTTTCGTTTTCGAGCAACGAACGGTTGCCCGCGACAACGCTCAACGTTAATTCTTCCCCATCCAACGCGGCAACGAACGCACAAGGCGATTGCAAGTGGTCGCGCACTGCCGCCAGCACGGTTTCAAGGAATTGTTGCAAGTCGCCGCGCGTGAGCAAGCGCTCTTCGATGTTCTGCAACAATTGAAGTTCCTGGCGATCGCGCCCGTAGAAAAGCAGGCGCTCCCAGAGGGGTGAGAATAACGTGACCGCGTGCTCGAAGAGCAGGACAGTAACCACCACCGCCAGCGGCACGAATCCGGAATAAGGCTCACCGCCGAAAAACTCGCCCGTTCGTCGGACAAGCGTCATGGTCGTCAACGCAAGCGAGGCAGTCACCGGTCCGCGGAGGAGCCACTTGAACAGCCGGCTTTTCACCACGCGGTCGGGCCACGAGACACCGAAGAACGCAACCGCGTATGCCATGACAACCACAAGCACCGCGACCAGCGCATTATTGATTAACGCCACACCCCAAAACAGAACAGGATACAGCTCGGCGATGCCTGAACCAAACAGCAGGTAGGGATAGGAGCCGAGCGCTGGCGCGGTCGCGCCAGCCATCAGGTAGATCATCCGCCGCCTGCCGGAGCGCGTCAACATGCGCGAATAGGCACGGATGAAGTTGTAGCCCGCCCAAGCAATAACCACAAGATAAAAGGCCGTGAAGACTTGAGACCAGGCTGTCAGGCGCAAGTGTGGAGCCGGGACTCCATTCGGAACGAGCGGACCGACAAGCAGACCCAAAGCCAGGAGAACAACGAATACGACTGCCAGTGCATACACAAGCCTTACAGCGATCCTGCGCCTGCCGCGCGAAGGCTTGCCTGCAGTGACCAGCAGCGCATCCGAAAGATGCAAATATGCGGGCGGGAGAAAGATTATGCCGATCCATTGAATTTCAAGCAGGAGTTCAATCCCCCAATTGGGCACATCTCGGTTTTGCAACGCTTCCGTGGTAAAGACCACCACCACGCACAATAGGATAATGGCAAACGAACGCGCCACACGATCGCGCAGATTAAATGAAAGTGCATACATGAACAGTGAGAACGCGGTGATCGCGATACCCGCTGTCAATATATTGTTCAGCGTCTGAAGCGCTGTCAGTAGCCAATCCAACCAGCCGTCAAACATCCGTCAGCTCGATTTGATCACTTTCGCAAAAAACAAAGCCACATCTTGCGTGGCGTAATACTGGTCATTATACCCGCAGAACTCGTAGCCGAATTTTTGCGCAAGTCGGATGCCATTGTGATTCTTCGATTGCATTTCAAGGATAAGTCGACGGACGCCTCGTTCGGACGCCCATGCCTGAGCTGCCAGCAGCAAGGCGGAGCCAGCGCCTTGACGCCTTGACGCCGCTTCCACGACCAAGTCGGTCACCCAGGCTACCGCGCAGGTTTTGTCCTCTTTTGCCGAAAGGTACCCCACCAATGATTTCTTATCCGAGGCCACCAAGTTGAGGTCGCGACGCGTCCAATCATCGGCGAGCGCAAACGGGTTGCGAGGGTATGCCAACTCCACCGCACGCGGCAGGCGCACTTCATGAAAACTCGCTGAAGCCTGGCCATTCTCGCGCTTCAGATCCAGTTGCCAGACGTAATCGCTTGATGATGTGTGATCCAACGCCATCAAGCGCGAAAAATCAGTTGCAGTAGCGGGGCGAATCTCAAACAAGTTTGCTCCTTCCAGAAATCGCATTTGCCGTCGACCCTCTCCGCCGTTTCGCGGCATGCCGCGCTAAGGACGGGGAGGGGAGCGAGTCTACATTATGGGTTTTCCACGCGCACGGCGATCACACATGGATCAAGCGTTTTGCCGGCATTATCGATCAATACGAGTTGCAGAAAATAATCGCCGTTGGCAAGCGTAGTGGTATCCCAGTCTCCCAATCTTCCGTTGGTCACTGGTTGATCTCCCGCGGAGATCGTCGCCCAGATATTCGTTCCCATCGCGGAGATCTCGTATTTGTAAAAACCAAAATTGGGAATGCTCGCCGTGCCTGTCAATTCAATTGTGCCGCTCACGAGCGCGCCAGGCGCCGGTCCGGTGAGTATGATCTGGTCCGGGTTGCATCCGCTCATTCCGCTGGGTGCGGATTGAAGTGCGGGGTTTGAAGCGACTTCGGTGCCGGATAACGGCGTAATCGCTGGAGTTACGAGTAGGTTGAGCGTGGGAGTCGGCACGACATCCGAGGCAGGAAGCGATGGAACGACGAAGGTCGCGATAAAAAATTCCGAGAAGACGAGACCCACCGCCAGCAATCCAAATAAGGTTGAACGCACCAACCGCCGAAGTGCAAATTCGCGCTCCAGACCATATACTGAGTTTCGCCATTCGAGCCATGAGCGGAGCATGGCGCGCAGGATGAACAATCCCCAGATCGCCAGCGCGATATAGACGAGTGGCTCATACGCGGCCAGCAAACGATAGAAGGAACTCATGTCAACGAACTTTAGAGTGCACGCAACACGCCCCGGATGATTTTTTCCATCTTCGGAGTGATAACCTTGCCTGCCTCGATTACTTCCTCGTGCGTGGTCACCGTTGAGCCATCCAGGTTGGCTTTATTACTGATACCAGAGAACCCCAGCACACGCATGCCTCCGTGCCTCGCAACGATCACCTCAGGTACGGTGGACATTCCCACGGCATCCGTCCCCGCCATACGCAAGAAGCGTAGATCTGCGGGGCTTTCAAACGAAGGTCCGCTCAATCCACAGTACACGCCCTCGCGTAATTTGATGCCATTCTCAGAAGCCGCCTTGCGCGCAAGCGCCATCAGTTTGAGGTCGTACGACTGACTCATATCCGGAAAGCGCGGACCCAGTTCGTCAATATTTGGACCCATCAACGGATTCGCTCCAGACATTCCCATAAGGTTCAAGTTATCCGTGATCAGCATCACATCGCCCGGAACAAACTCCGGGTTCACTCCGCCCGCCGCGTTCGTCACGACCAGCATGTCCAACCCAAGGCGAATCATCACACGCACGGGGAGCGTGATCTGCGACAAGCTGTACCCTTCGTAAAAGTGGATGCGCCCCTGCATGACCATGACCGGCTGCCCCTCCAATTCGCCGATCACAAGCCGTCCAGCATGTCCATGTACGGTTGAGACAGGCCAGTTGGGGATATCTCCAAATGGTAGTACATCCGCGTTCTGGAGCGAGTCGGCCAGACTGTTCAAACCAGAGCCGAGAATCATTCCCACCCGAGGTCTATACGAGGTGCGGGCGCGTATTGCCTCTGCCGCCTGGTCAATCTGTTCGAGCGTGACAAATGTATTCATGTATCCATCTTCTTTTCTTTGTGAATTTCTGCTTCCTTGATTTATTATGCGCCGAAAAATTATATCAGATTGGCAGGGCATGAAGTAAAATAACGGGCAGAACCGCAGAATTCACATGAATTTCCAGTCGCTTTCGCCGCAGGGAAAGACACTACTTTTTCTCGCCTCAACTGTCTCATTGATCGGGCAGGGATTTGCTCTTTCACCGAGGCTATTTGACCCGCTGCTGCAATACCTGACAGCGGTTGGCAACATAGTCGCAGCGGGTTTGGTTTTGTTCCTTGCATCGTGCCTGTACTTTGCCGCATTGCGGCAAATGAGCCATGTGCGCAATCAAATTGGAATCCATTTAGGGATACAACTGGTTGGATTCCTGGGCGCCATACTTTTAACGGTAGAGAGCAGCTCAGCAGAGGGAGAGTCTGGATTCGTCCTTTGTGGATTGATCACCGTTTTGACAAGCCTTGGCATTTATCTCGCAACCAACTCCACCGAACTATCCGTGACGACCACCACCACGGCGCAAGAGACTTACGACAATTCGTCGGCATCCGACGCGAAAACTCTGACCGGGCAAATCGAAATCCTCACCCAAAGACTGACCGCCGAAAAACGTAAAACAACCCAATTGACCTACCTCAACGAACTAAGCAAGCAACTCGAGGCAGAACTCGAGCCGGAGGTGGCGGCACAGCTTGCGGTCAATACGCTTGAACATGCATTGGACTGCACCCTGGTCACGTTGATGTGGCATGAACCAGAGCACCAACGATATGTGGTGCTCACTTCCGCGGGCAGAGATTCGAAGGTCATCCCTCCAGGTTATCAACAGAATTCAGACACAGGCATTTTGGGCAGGACGACGAGGCTTAAGAAAACACAATCGGTGAACGACACGCGGCTGGACCCGGACTTTGTGCCAGTCAAAAGTGAGAACATCCTCTCCGTGATCAGCATCCCGATCCTGCAACACAATAAGATTCGGAGCATCGTTGAGGTTTGCTCGGACAAACCCTTCGCGTTCAGCGGAGCTGAGGTAACGCTCGCCGAAGACGTGGCAACCGAGCTGACGCGCGCATGGGAACGTTCAAGCTATCACCAGCGGTTGAAGGAATTGATTCAAGCGGGCATCTCACTCACCACCCTGCTCGACCCGCAAGCCGCCGTGCAGGAAATTGCCATGATCGCACGGAACACTCTCGAAGCACGTTTTGTTTTTGTCACCCTGCTCGACCAACAGGGAAATTTCTCCCGCGTTGCATCCGCTGGGAACGCGCCTAAATTACTAGACGCCTTGAACGCGAGATCCAACAATGAGGCAATTTTGCAAGCCGCCTTGAATGCCACCCATCCATTCCGCATCCGTGATGTACGGAAATACACTCAAGCCAACAAAGTTGATCTCGACAGCCCAAGCCTCCGCAGTGGACTCGCGATACCGATCCGGCTCCACCGGCTCAGCATCGGTGCGATTCTCGCCTTCGGAAAGCAAGATGGTGTTTCATTTTCAGAAAACGACGAATCGCTCGCGGATCTATTGTCCTCCCAGGCAGCGGCCGCGATCGAAAGTTCATGGCTGTATCAGGAGTTGCGCAACACCTTGAACACAACCTCCATGCTTTATCAACTCAGCGTGGATGTCATCCAGGTGGAGGATTTGAGCGACGCGGCGAAATTGATCAGTCAGGCTGCCCACAAACTGACCAACTCAAGGGAAACAGGCATCGTCCTGCTTTCAAAAACGGGGAAGGTTGAAGCAGAAGTGGAGATCGACGCGGGCGGCTTCCACACCCGCCGGCAACACCCGCAAGCAACCATCGATCAGGCGATCCAGACCGGGCAAAGCATCATCATCTCAAGCGATACCGGGTCGCTTGTGTGTTATCCGCTGCTTACGCGCGGCGGAACCTATGGTGCCTTATGGATGAACATTCCCGAAAGCCGCGGGCAGAATTTTGCGAATCTGCAGACGCTGGCAAACCAAGCCGCAATTGCACTTGAACGTGCCACTCTCCTGGCTGAATGGCGCAGGCAAGCGAAGCAGCTCGAAGAAGCGTTGTCGGAACTGGAGCTTACGTACGACCGAACGCTCACATCACTGATGTCCGCTTTGGATGCAAGGGATCGCGAGACCGAAGGTCACAGTGTGCGCGTGAGCAGACTGGCATGCATGCTTGGTAGAGAATTGGGCATGTCGGAAAAACAGATCAAATCCCTCGAACGGGGTGCCTTGCTCCACGATATCGGCAAGATCGGGATCAGCGATACCATCCTGCACAAACCGGACAAACTCACCGACGACGAGTGGAAGATCATGCGCGTCCACCCGGAGATCGGCGCGCGCATCGTCGAAGGCATTCCGTTCCTGCAGGAAACGGTCTCGGTCATTCGCTATCACCATGAACGCTGGGACGGGAGCGGATATCCAGTCGGCCTGCGGGAACGCGAAATACCCACTCAAGCGCGCATCTTCGCGGTGGCTGATGTTTTCGATGCGCTTACAAGCAGACGCAGGTATCGAGAAAAATCATCGGCTGAGGATGCCCTCCGATTTTTGGAGAAACATAGTGGTGTGTTGTTCGACCCTGATATCGTTCGCGCACTGGCGCGTCTTCCCTACCCTGAGTTGACCGAAGACGAACACTGGGCTAAAAATTAGGTGTTCAACCCAAAACTTTATTGAAAGCGAGAATTGTCTTTTCCACCGCATCGTCGTCAATTTCATAATGTGTAACCAGCCGAAATCGTCGTTTATCCGCCCAGTCCACGAGTAACCCGAATTTCGAAACCTTTTCGATAACAACATTTTCGTCGAACGGAATGTGGTTTGCAAGATTGAAATACACCATGTTTGTTTGAGGCGCGTTCGCATCCAGCACAATACCAGAAACCATACGCAGTCCCTCGGCGAGCAATTTCGCGCGGCGGTGGTCTTCAGCCACACGCTGGGTCATCTTTTCGAGCGATACGATACCTGCCGCGGCAAGGACACCCACTTGCCGCATGCCGCCTCCGAGCATCTTGCGCAAATGACGCGCGCGCGCGATGAATTGTCTCGTCCCAACCAGCATCGAACCCACAGGCGAAGCGAGACCCTTGCTTAAACAAAACATCAGCGAGTCCGCGGGGGCAACAAGGTCCTTCACATCTACGAGTAGTGCCGCAGCGGCATTGAAGACACGCGCCCCATCCATGTGAAACGCAAGATCATGCTCACGGGCGAGCTCGCCAACTTGGCGAATGTATACGGGAGTCAGCGGCACACCGCCGCAAATATTTTGAGTATTTTCGAGGCAGACCAGGCGCGTGATCGGGTGGTGAACATCTTCGGTCCGAATGGCGGCGCGGATATCATCCAACGCCAGAGTCCCATCTTCTTGATTTGCAACCGGGTTCGGCAGAATCCCCCCCAGGGCAGACATCCCACCCGCTTCGTTCAAATAAATATGCGATTTGTTTCCAACGATGGCTTCATCCCCGCGCTGACAATGGACGAGCAACGCAATCAGATTTCCCATCGTACCGGAGGGAACGAAGACGGAAGCCTCCTTGCCCAGCATCTCGGCCGCCAGCGTTTCGAGTCGGTTTACAGTTGAATCGTCGCCGTAGACATCGTCGCCCACCTCCGCCTCCGCCATGGCTTCGCGCATTTCTGGCGTTGGCTTGGTGACCGTATCGGAACGAAGGTCTATGTACTCCATATCTAGATTTCCTCTCGCAATTGCTCCAACACCCCTTCTAATTCGCCGGGCAGGTCTGCTTCAAAAGTTCTGGCGGCGGTTTCACCGAGAATCACGATCTTGAGCCGGATCGCATGCAAAAAGTGGCGCTTAAGAGCGAACGCAGACGATTTCCTCCCGTACACCGCATCACCCACGATCGGGCACTTCAGGAAAGCGCAATGTAAACGGATCTGATGAGTTCGTCCGGTGTACGGATGAATTTCAAGCAAGGTGTGTTCCTTGAAGCTTTCAAGGGTCTTGTATTCCGAGATCGCTTCTCGCCCTTTGCTCGCGGAAAGTACGGCCATGCGTTTTCGATTTTTCGGGTCACGCCCGATGTGCGCTTCCACGCGGCCCGATGGCGTTGGCGGTTTGCCATCCACCAACGCTAGATAGGTCTTTTCCACTCGCCGCAAACGGAATTGGTCCTGCAGCCAGCGATGCGCGCGTTCGTTTTTGGCAATCAGAATTAAACCAGACGTGTCCTTATCCAGCCGATGCACCACCCCAGGCCGTTCTTCACCGCCGATCCCTTCGATCTCAGGATCATAGCCCATTACCGCGTTGACCAGTGTGCCGGAAGAATGTCCTGCAGCGGGATGAACTACCATCCCGGCAGGTTTGTTCACAACGAGCATGTCTTGGTTCTCAAAAATTAGATCGAGGGGAATTTGCTCCGGGAGGAGGTCAGTCGGCACGGGTGGAGGGATCCGCACCGTCAGCGAGTCGCCGGCCTCCAGAGCCTGACCAGCCTTCTGCGCGGTGCGACCGTTCACATCCACGAATCCATCCAAGATCAAACCCTGAATCCGAGAACGGGAAAATTCCGGCATGGATGCAGCTAGGAATTTATCCAACCGTTCGCTTGGATGGTTCTCAAATCGGACCTGAAATACGCGCTCACTCACTTGTTATTTCGCTGGGCTGGTTTGAGCCAATGAGACTCGCCTGTTCCTTTCTTGCCGCGCGTTCCTGCAAATACACACCCAACAACAGGATGACTGTGCCCACACTGATGCTGGCATCGGCAACATTGAAAACGGGGAATGTGCCAACGGAAATAAAATCGGTCACACGGCCCTCGCGCAGGAGACGGTCGATCAGGTTTCCGCTTGCGCCGCCCAACTGCATGCTCATGGCAAGACGCAAGGTCCAATCATACCGTTCCACTTGCGGGAAGTAATAGATGATGGCAGCGATCACGACGAACGCCAATGCAGCAAAGACCATACTTCCGTTCTGGAACAAGCCGAATGCCGCACCGCTGTTATGCCAATGGACAAAGCGCGCATACGGGCTGAGCCATTCCAGTGATTCCGGCAACCACGTGGCTCCAAGGGGCAAGCTCGTACGTACGATCCATTTGGTCCACTGGTCGAGCGCGATGACGGTACCGGCAACAATAATTAACATCCCATAAGTTTCAAACACACGTTTCACTAATCACCTCAACAAAATTCTGCATCATTCTAACATCACTCCGCTACGAAGACGCGCGGCACACGTGCACTGATATTCGTCAGCACTTCGTACTCGTTCGTACCTGCCCACTCGGCGAGATCAGCTGTCGTGATCTGCCCGCCCAGCAGTATCACATCATCTCCAATCTTCACATCTTCGTCGCTCACATCCACCATGAATTGATCCATGCATATTCGCCCAACTTGCGGATGTGTCTTCCCATGGATGATGACCTGCGCTTGATTCGTCATGCGCCGGAAATATCCATCCGCGTAGCCGCATGGGATGGTGACGATTCTCGTCTCCCTGTCCGCCTGCCACAGCGACCCATAACTGACCGGGCGCCCCGGCTTGGTGATCTTGGCAAAGGCCACGCGCGACCGCCATGTAAGCGCGGGCTGTACGTCGATCACGCGGTCAACTTCATGCCCCGGATGCACCCCATAGAACAAGATCCCCGGGCGAACCATATCGTAGTTTGCCTCGGGAAGATTCAAGATTCCACCGGAATTGCTCACATGTTTCAACGCTGGCACAGGCTCGCTCCGTTTTTCGTAGACATTCATAATCTCGTTAAATCGTTCGAGTTGCAGTCTTGAATAACTTCGATCAGCAAGTTCCGAGTTTGCGAGATGTGTGTAGATCCCTTCCACGTCTACGTGTTTCAATTTGAGCGAAAACTCGATAAGCGGTTCAGCCTCGTACTCATGCAAACCAATCCGTTCCATTCCGGTATCGAATTTCAGATGGACATGGATGCGTTTACCGGTTTCCCAAGACACCTGTTCGGCAGTTTTCAGCAATTCGATGGACGATCCTGTCAACGTCAGGTCGTACTCGCCAAACAAAGGCACCTGGTCGGGCATCGTTCCCCCGGCAACAAGAATAGGCTTCGTGACGCGAAGCGCCCTCAAATGAATACCTTCCTCCACGGTCGCGACGCCGAAATAATCCACGAATGGCTCGAGGAAAGGCGCGACCCCATCCACACCGTGACCATACGCATTGGCTTTCACCATCGGCATTACCTTCGCCGGCGACACGTGCGCGCGAATCGCGGAAAGATTTTTTTCGAGTTGAGAGAGATTTACCTGCAAGAATGTCGGACGCATGGTTCAGCTTGCGTTATACGCTCGATGACTATCAATTGGAGTCATTTGAATGCTCAGGACCCTAAAAATGAATTGAGCCAAATGGCTGGCACCGCCCATTTGGCTCAACGCTATAACGAACTTATGGTCTAGTAGTCGCGTCTGCGTTCGCGGTTGCGGTCACCGCCGCGAAAACCGCCAGGGCGCTCCTCGCGCGGACGAGCAATGTTCACGGTCATCGCGCGCCCATTGAAGTCCTTGCCGTGGAACATCGAGATCGCGCTCTGCGCTTCATCCGGCGATCCCATTTCCACAAAACCAAAGCCTTTTGAGCGGCCACTGGCTCGATCCTTGATCACTTGCGCAGATTTCACCATGCCCGCCTGTGCGAACAGGTCCTGCAGTTCAGCATCTGTGGTGTTGAAAGGCAGGTTGCCAACATAGAGTTTCGCTTCCATAGGAATTCTCATCTCCTGAGTGTGGGCTTCAGCGGAGAAGCAACCGCCGAAGCAAGACGAATCGACTGTGCATGACTCTAGGGATCACAGACACCCAGGTGCCAGGAAGCGAACTTATTCCCTCTGATTGCCGGACCGCCATTCCTCATGCAACGTACGGTCAGATTGTAGCACAAACTCACCTACTGGACTATACGGAAGGAAGCCAGAAGCGGAGCCAGCCTCCGTTCTCGCGCAGGGAAAACTGGATCCCCGCCTGCAACGTATCCAGCGCTGAAGCGGGATCACCGCCCACCGCGCCGGCAAACCGCGCATCCTGAATTCGCCCGAAAATGCGCGTGCGGAAGTTCGGAATCCACGAGAGCACACGCCCGTAGCGCGCGGCGTTCAGCGTCACAAATGGCCAGACGCGGCGTGAGGGTCCACGCGCGAGAAGCCAGCGCAGGGTTTGTAGCGAGTTAAAGTCGAACGCCGCGGCCGCTTCGAGGTCGTCGAGCAGCAACAACATGGATTGGTTCGCCCGGGCGGCGTCATGTGCCCACGCCGCCATCGAGAGCAACACATCCTGCCCGCTGTTATGGTGTGCGGAAAATACTCCGAGGCATTGCGCTGGATTTTGAATACCCTCCCATTCGTCAATCTGGCTGGTGATCACAGCGAACTTCACGTCTGAGGCTTTATGCGTGAACCCGACTGCGCGCGCGATGTTCTGCAACAAAGTAGTTTTTCCAGAACCGGCGTCCCCAACGACAAGAATCGGCCCCGGCACGGAATCGTATAGATTTAGCAATACCGGCAATCCGTCCGATGCCATGCCGAGGAAAAGCGCCTCGCGCGGAAGCGTACCAAGGTTAGCGAGCACCGATGTCAACGCGGGCGTGGCAGGCAAAGGTTGTGGCTGAAGCGTTTGCGATTCCATTCTGAGTTCAGCCAGCGCTTGCAGCGCCAGCGAAAATTGACGATTTTCTGAGGGCATACGACCTCCTTCTTAATTAGAACATATGTACTATTTTAACCGCCTCCGCACCAGCGTCAAGGATTTGAAACTTAAAGTTTGAATCAAAAAGCGGACGACTGTGATCATCCGCTTTTCCATTCAATACTGAATGGTCCGACTTAAGCCAGCGCGCCTGCGATCGCACCCATGACAACAAAAGTAACGAGATGGTTGCCGGCTTCGAGCACCCACGCCTGAATTCGATCTGCGAAAAGTTTGTTCGTCAGGCTGGAGGGCGCAACAAAGCCCAACCAAAGCAGGAAACCCGCCAGTGCGCCCGATGCAAGGCTAGCGCCTCCAGTCATGCCTCCCATCGCGTTCACCATGAAATTCATGAAGATTGCCTGCACAAAGGACGACAGCACGATTAGCCCCCAGGTCAACCCCATTCCAATGCTCGAACCACTTGCGTCCTCGCTATCAGATTTGCCAATGGCTTTCCACCAAATAGGGAAAAAAGTCTTGGGACTAAACCAGACCGAACCAATGACCATGCTTGCAAGGACACCCAATGCAACCGCCAACCAATTGATTGAATTAAATTCCATTTCTGCCTCCATTTGATGAATTGGACCGTCGCCTGCCGATCCTTCCAGCATTATAACAGAATATTTGTTCTATTTATCTAGATCTTCCCTGCCACGAAGTCAAGCACATCGATCTTGGTTAAGATGCCGATGGGGCGGCTATTCTCAACAACGATTAACGCTAGACCCGATTTCAAAGAGGGCATTGCCTCTTCCAGCGAAGTTTCGGGCGGGAAGACCGCGCCCGCATTTTGCACGAGCGGATCGATTGTCTCTTCGTGACTATGTTCATGTTTATCGAGCATATGATTGAGCAGGTCCACTTCTTCGATCAAACCGACCAGTACGCCGTCCGCGCCGACAACTGGCATTTGCGAGATCCCATGTTGGTGCATTGCGGTGACCACTTTGCGGATCGAATCGCCCAGGGTGGATGTGAACAACCTTTTATCTGGTTTGGCGATGAGCAGATCGCCAAGCGTGGTCTCGCCAAATTCCATCGAAAGGAAGCCGAATTCGCGCATCCATTTGTCATCGTAAAACTTGGAAAGGTAACGCGATCCCGAATCGGGAAGTATGACAACCGGCAAACGATCCCCGCTCAACTTGCGGCAATACTTGATCGCGCCTGCCAGCGCGGAGCCGGAGGAACCCCCCGCAAAGATGCCCTCCTGCCGAACGAGTTGACGCGCCCATAAGAACGACTCGCGGTCGCCCGCGCGCTCGATCGCATCCACTACGGTAAGATCGAGCGCGGTCGGCAGGAAGTCTTCGCCAATGCCTTCTACTTTATATGTTTTCGGATACGCTCCGTCTGGAATCTTGCCCTTGTTCTGCCAGATCTCGGTCAAGATCGAGCCTTCGATGTCAATCCCCACTATCTGGATCTTTGGATTCTTCGACTTGAGAAAGCGACCAACACCGGTGATCGTCCCACCGGTGCCCATACCGATGATAACATCGGTCACGCGCCCATCGGTCTGGTCCCACAACTCGGGACCGGTCGTCAACTCGTGCGTTTTTGGGTTATCAGGGTTGTGATATTGATTCGCAAGAATCGCGTTCGGTGTTTCGCGCACGAATCGCTTTGCCACTTCGTAGTATGAGCGCGGGTCTTCCGGTGCAACAGCAGTTGGAGTAATAACCACTTTTGCCCCATACGCGCGCAACAACAATATCTTTTCGTTGCTCATCTTATCGGGCATAACAAAGATGGTTTTATATCCCTTTAATGCCGCTGCAATCGCAAGCCCGACACCGGTATTCCCTGAAGTGGCTTCGACCACTGTCCCGCCCGGTATGAGTTCCCCTCGTTTTTCAGCTTGTTCGATGATATATGCCCCCACCCGGTCCTTGACCGACCCGCCCGGATTCATCCATTCTAGTTTTGCATATAAGGGAACGGGCAAATCGCGCGCAACCCGTCCAAGCCGAACCAACGGCGTGTTACCCATCGCTCCTAGCACATTATCGTATACCCGTTTTTCTTTAGAGACTGGCAGGCTCATTCTTGCTCCTTGGGTTGGGATGATGATATTTTACCCCACCAACAAATGACCTCCGAGTATTCAATCTCGGAGGTCTGGCTCTTTAGTATATCGGCAATCGCGTGTCCACTTCTTTTGCCCAAGCGTTGATTCCGCCTTTGAGGTTCTTTGCCTTTTTGAACCCGGCGCTTGCCAGTAATTCCAGCGCACGGGCTGAACGGCTACCCGACTTGCAAAAGATCACCATGTCGTCCGCGGAATCCAGCTCGGAGAGGCGCGCCGCCAATTGCCCCAGCGGAATATTCAACGCATCCGGCAAGGCGGAAATTTCCAACTCATGCGGCTCGCGGACATCAAGCAACTTCAGGTGATTTGTTTTCATTTTTTTCGCGAGTTCCGGTGCAGTTATATCCAAACCTTCGCCGGCAGATCCTTCGTCATGGTCATGACTCGGAACACCGCAGAACTCTTCGTAGTCGATCAACTCTTTGATGTCGGCGTTCGGACCGCATACGCGGCAGTTGGGATTCTTTTTCAACTTCACGAAATCGAACGACATATCGAGCGCATTGTAAAGCAGGAGTTTTCCGATCAACGGCTCGCCGATGCCAAGTAAAACTTTCAAAGCTTCGGTTGCCTGAATTGTTCCGATCGTGCCGGGCAACACGCCCAGCACACCGCCTTCCGCGCACGAAGGGACGAGTCCCGGCGGGGGCGGCTCAGGGAAAAGACAGCGGTAGCATGGTCCCTCTTTGGCAAAGAAGACGCTCACCTGCCCATCGAAGCGATAGATCGAGGCGTAGACGTTCGGTTTGCCGAGGAACACTGCCACATCGTTGGTGAGATAACGCGTCGGGAAGTTGTCGGTGCCATCGAGAATCAGGTCGAACTCCCGCGCGATGCGAAGCGCGTTTTCTGACGTGAACGGCTCGTTGAATACATCCACTTGAATATCGGGATTCAGATCGATCAGTTTATCCCGCGCACTTTCCACCTTGAGTTTGCCAATGGTGGAAGTTCCGTGAATCACCTGGCGCTGGAGGTTTGAAGAATCGACCACATCGTAATCCACCAATCCAATGCGACCGACGCCCGCCGCGGCAAGATACAACGCGACCGGCGAGCCAAGCCCGCCCGTGCCAATGACCAGCACCGACGATGCTTTAAGTTTGCGTTGACCTTCGAGACCAACCTCTGGAATTAACAGGTGGCGTGAATAACGCAATATTTCATCGCGCGACAATTCAGGTAACATATCAACCTCCCGCGATGGAGGGAATCAACATCAGCTTTTCCCCGATTTGGATCGGCGTGTCGACGCCTTGCAGATCCTTGATGTTGTTCTCTCCGATGAAAATGTTCACAAAAGGACGAAGTTCGCCGCTCTCGTTGAAGATGTGCGGCTTGATATTCGGGAATTGTGTCGTGAGGTCGCTTAGTGCCTCGGAAATATTCGCGCCGCTTACACTCACTTCATTTTTCCCGTCGGTGTACGGGCGTAAGGGTGTTGGGATTCTCAAAATAGTCATGGGTCCTATTGTCTCATTTCCTAGTTATATGAACAATTGTACATCTGCATCGGCGGCAAATTCAAGGAAGGTCGCTGCTCCACCGATCTCTGCCTGCGGGATAAAATCTTCCCTTCGGAAGCCGAAAACATCCATGGTCATCTGACATCCGATCAGGCGCACATCCAGGTCGATGCAGGCTTCGCGCAGTTCTTCGACGGTTGCAACACCCTTGGTCTTGAAGGTCTGTTTCATCAGGCTGGTAGCCACACCTTCGAATCCCGGTACATTTGCCATGACCATATTCGGCAATGCCCAGTTTATATTCTGGAACGATTCCGGCCCGAACGGCATTTTCATCGGCATGGCAGGGTTTCCTAAGGGTGAAACTGCCGCGGTCAATTCGGGCTTGAGTAGGGTGAGACCATAGAATGTGAAGAACACGCCCACCTCCCAGCCCATCGCGCCTGCCGCACTGGCAAGGATGAACGGCGGGTATGCCCAATCCAGTGTCCCTTTGCTTGAGATCAAGGCGAGTCGCTTGGGCGCGTTCGCATTTGTTTTTGACATTGCAAACTTTCCTCGTTACACTTTCTTCAAGAAGAATACAAACTTGTTTCCATCGGTGGCGGAAAGCAATAACTCATTTCCGGTCTGGCGGCTCCAGGCTTCGATATCCGGCGGCGAGCCGGCATCGGTGGAGATCATCTTCAAGACCTGACCGGGCTGCAATTCCTTCATCGCCTTGGTGGTATTCACGATCGGCATCGGGCACAACATGCCACTGCAATCCAACAGCCGATCTTCTTTGATAATTTCAAGCGTGTCCATGTTTAGTTCTCCTGTTCACTTTTCAATATGAGTATTTGTTCTTCATCGTACCTTGAACGGTCTTCCGTCAACAACCACGAGCGATGGCTGACCGCTTTGCCCTTGTCTACGCGGGTGATGAGATACGAGAAAAACGGCTGTGCCCATTCGCGGTCAAATTCGGAGGGGACGTTCGGGCAATCGGGATGCGAGTGGAAGACGCCGATCAGACCCAGGGTGAGGCTGTCTGCTTTAACCTCAGCCTTCATATACTCCTCAGCCGTGATCAAGAATCGATTATGACGCGCACCCTCTTCACGTGCGTTGGGCAGGGTCAATATCTCTCTCACTTCACCGGCGTCACCCAGCAAAAACCCTGCGCCTTCTTCGGGGTATGCCGCCTCCACATGCGTGTTAAGACGAACAAGCAGGTCGTTCGAGATTTTCAACATTATTTCCCCTCCCACAGGTTTGTATCGCTCAAATATTTATTGCCCGCATCGGGGAACACCGTTACGACTACGCCTTCCTTCAACCGCTCCGCCACGCGCAACGCCGCAACCATCGCCGCACCAGACGAGATCCCAACAAACAGACCTTCTTCTCGCGCAAGACGCAAGGTCATGGTACGCGCCTCCTCCGTGCGGATTTCAAGAATCTCGTCCGCGAAAGTTTCATCGTAGATGCCCGGCTTGATAGCAGACGGCATATGTTTAAGCCCTTCCAGCCCATGGAAGGCGGCATCCGGCTGAAAGGCGATAACTTTCATATCGGGCAATTGCTCGCGCAAATATCTGCCTGTTCCCATCAATGTCCCGGAGGTGCCAAGCCCCGCGACGAAATGAGTCACTTCCGCGTTTGTTTGAACAACGATCTCGAGACCCGTCGTTTCGTAGTGCGCCCTCCAATTGGCAGGATTGTTATATTGATTTGCATACCAGTACAAATCAGAGTTTTCTTTTGCGAGTTCACGCGCGACGAGGATCGCGCCATTTGAACCTTCGGTCGGATCTGTGAGAACTAACTCCGCACCGAGCGCGCGCAGGATGGCGAAGCGTTCCGGGCTGGCACTCGCAGGAATCGTCAATGTGACGGGAATGCCAAGCGCCGCACCGAGGGTCGCGTAGGAAATTCCCATGTTGCCCGAGGTCGAATCGAGCAAGCGCCTGCCGTTATCGAGTTCACCATTCGAAAGCGCAATCCGGATGATATTGAGCGCGGGTCTGTCCTTCACAGAGCCGCCGGGGTTGAACCACTCCGCTTTGGCGAACACTTTCACCGCATGAGGCAAATGTCCCGTCACGCGGCGAAGCGGCAGGAGGGGCGTGTTTCCCACGCGGGCGAGCAACCCTTCCTCCGTGGGTGTTTTGATATGAGCAAGTCGGTTATCTAGCAGGGTCATCGAATCCTTTAAAATTAAAGCAGTCAACGGATAAACAAAAAGACGGCGAACAATCGCCACACGTTGCATGATTTTGCACGCGGGGGTCGTCCAACCGTCTGATGAGTCCGTTGACTGCGAAGGGTTTCTCTCAGGCGGTGGTTACGAGCCCCGCCCGATACACAAGCAATGTTTGAATAGCTTCATAGGTTTTGTCACTAGATGCCCGCTATTGTACGAATCTTACGTTTTTTGTCAACATAAAAATTCAAATGCGTTTAACCGCCCGCCGCAGATGCCATGAGAATGACTTTATCGTCAGCCATCAAGGTCGTATCCATGCCATCCAGATCGCGGATGTGCAAGCCGTTCACAAAGATGTTGAAGTGGCGGCGCAGGTTTCCCTCCGAATCGACGAGATGGGATTTCACGTTCGGATACTGTTCGACTATCCGTTCGATCAATTCACTCACTGACGACGCCTCGACGATGAATTCAGCCTGATTGCCGACGTAGAATTTCATCACGTTGGGAAAGCGGACGCTTGGCATACGGGGATTATAATGGAACAAATCAGGAGGCAGACATGGCGACGCGATTCTCCGTAATGACCTGGAATGTTGAAAACCTCTTCCCGCCCGGGCACCCGCTGGGACCGGGGCGGAGGGTGAAAGAGGCGGATTATCAGGATAAATTGAAGTACCTCGCCAAACGAATCCTTGAAGTGAAACCGGATGTCCTCAGTTTACAGGAGGTCGGCGCACGCAACTTTCAGGATTCGCAAACGCTCGACGACCTGCAAAACAAGTTGGACGGGAAATACCCGTTCAAGGCGTTGTCTGCCAAAACGGACGGTCGCGGGATCCGCGTGGCGTTTCTCTCCAGACTGAAAATACACTCGGTCCAGGAAATCTCCGATTTCCCTGACGGCGAATTCGATAGCGTGCTGGATTGGGCAGGCAAAAGCCCCGTCAAGAAAATGGGACGCGCCGCGCTGCAAATCGAAGTGGAAACCGCCGGTACAATCCGAGTGCACATTATCGGATTGCACTTGAAATCGAAACTCGTCAATTACCCGAAAGCAGGCGGGGGAACGAGCTTTTCGCCAAAGGATGAAGATCAGCGCGCGACAGGAAGCGGCTTGGGTCTGTTGCGCAGGACCGCCGAGGCGATCACTGTTCGATTTCACTTGAACCAGTTGATGAAAACATCTACGCACGTGATCGTGCTTGGGGATTTCAACGATGAGCCGCTCGCTGCCACCTCCCAAATCTTTTTAGGTCCACCGGATGCGGATGTGACCACAGACAACAAGTCTGACCGGTACAGCCTTTACAACCTTGTAGATTCGATATCACTCAAAGGCGGTAAAAAAGACAAGAGATTTTTACGGGTGAAGGAGAATTTCACCCGCGTTGGAAACGGCAGGAACGAACTTCTCGATCACATTCTCGTCAGCAAGGCGCTGTTGGGCGCCAGCAAAGATTTAAAGAAGGATATTTGGAAAGTTAAAAAAGTGCGAATACTGATGGATAGTATCGTCAACGAGAGTGTGACCGAAAACCCCGACACGCGCATCGGAAGGGACCATCCCGATCACGCGCCAGTGTTCGCACGATTCGCTCTATAACCGACAGACAATAAGTCAGAAAAACCCCGAAGCTAACTCTTCGGGGTTTTTTGTTCGCGGATGATTATCTTTATTCGTCCTTCTTTGCTTCCATTTCCTTTTTGTGCGCCTCGATAATGGCACCTGCGACGTGGGTCGGGACAACATCGTAATGATCGAGATCCATCGTGAAATAACCCCGCCCGCCCGTCAGCGAACGGAGTTGCGTGGTGTAACGCGTCATCTCCGCCATCGGTACGTGCGCCACGATGACCGTGTTGCCATGCTCAGAATCCGTTCCCTGTACGCGTCCGCGGCGGGTATTGAGATCGCTCATCACGTCGCCCATGTGCCCATCCGGAACGGTGATGCGCACGTTCATGATCGGCTCGAACAGCACGGGACCCGCGTCGTGCACAGCCAGTTTGAACGCTTCGCGCCCTGCAATTTCGAACGCGACAGGTTTTGAATCCACTTCGTGTTCCTTGCCATCAAACACAATGACTTTTACATTGCTCATGGGGTAACCGGCAAATGCGCCGCGTTCCATCGTGGCTTTGATTCCCTTTTCGATCGGCGGCAAATAGGATTTCGAAAGGTTCATGCCAACGAGTTCATCATCAAATTCAAAATCTGCTGAAGGCAGCGGTTCGATACGTAAATGCACTTCGCCGAATTGACCCGCGCCGCCGGTCTGCTTTTTATGGCGGTATTGAGCTGTGGCTTTCCGTGTAATTCCTTCACGATACGGAATCTTCGGTTGGTGCGTTGCGAGCCCCACCTGGAATTTGGTCTGCGCGCGGTTGACCGCCACATCAATATGCTGATCACCCATACCCTGCAAAACAGTCTCATGCGTGATCGGGTCGTTCTGCCAGGTGAGGGTAAAATCCTCTTCACACAATTTGGTAAGCGTTGGTGAAATCTTGGCGGCGTCGGCTTGAGTCTTGGGAGTGATCGCGACGCGGTACAACGCGGCCGGGAACTTCGGTCGGGCAATTGTGAGCGGATGTCCTTTGTCACAGAACGTATCGCCGGTAGCGGTCGCGGTCAATTTTGAGACGGCGGCAATATCCCCCGCGTGGACAACTTTCGCGGGGATGACCTCTTTGCCACGCTGGAAATGCAATCCCGACATGCGCTCATCTGCGTTCTTGTTTTGATTCCACACATGCGCGTCAGCTTGGATCGTTCCCTGATACACACGGAAGTACGTCATCTTCCCGACGAACGGGTCTGCAGTCGTCTTCCACACATACGCAGCAAGAGGCTCACTGTCTGAGGGCTTGAGCACCTCCTCGCCCTGCTTGCCCTGCGCCACACGCTTGGGTCCGTGCGCGGGAGCGGGTAACAGGTCGATTATGTCATTGAGCAAAGCAATGGAGCCGATCTCGCGCGCACCCGCGGAGCAGAAGACCGGTACAAAACTTCCGGCGTAGACCACATCCTCCAGGCCGCGAACCATCTCTTCATCCGAGAGGGAGCCGTTCTCGAGATATTTTTCCATCAGTTCGTCCTCCCCCTCCGCCGCATCTTCCACCATCGTGAAATGTGCCGCGTCCGCCGCTTCCTTCAACTCGGCAGGGATCTCGGCGATCGTTTTACCATCGCCCATGTAAGCCTTCATACCAATGACATCGACGACGCCTTTGAAGTTTTGCTTTTCGCCGATCGGGATATGCACCTGCACCACGCGTTTACCGTGCGCTTCCACAAACTCCTTGATCGCGTTGTAGATCTTTTGGAAGTCCGCATTATCACGGTCCATCTTGTTGATCACGAAAAAGCGCGGCAGGTTGAATTCGTCACAATAGCGCCACGCCAATTCCGTGCCCACCTCGATACCCGCCACCGCATCCACCACGATGATCGCGCCGTCGGCAATACTCAACGCAGATATGGCTTCGCCCACGAAGTCGGTATAACCCGGCGCGTCGATGATGTTGATCTTGTGATCGCGATGTTCAATCGGGATGATGCTGGAATAGATCGAGATTTTTCGGCGGTGTTCCTCGTCGTCATAATCTGAAACCGTGGTTCCATCTTCCACTTTTCCAAGCCTGGTGGTCGCCCCCGTCACATGTAGAAATGATTCCGCCAACATGGTCTTCCCCGCACCGCCGTGTGACACCAGCGCGACGTTGCGAAGAAACTCGGTGGTATACTCTTTCATCGAAAAAGCCCTTCCTATGCAGTTGGGATGTGAAATGTCGCATGATTGTAAACAAACTCAATTGAATTGTCAAAGCAGGATGAAACCCCGCCTCTTTTAATATGGACATTTGCGTCCGCAATCGGCGGCGCGCCTCCACTCCCGCGTTCTCTTCCTCTCATTCAACCAAACGCATGACTTCCCGCACCGCCGACCCCCAGGCACTTTACGAATCGGTGATCTTTGAATTGACCAAAGCCTTTGCGCTTCCACAGACCGATCGGGCTCACCTGCTCGTCGATTTCTTTCTGGGCAAAGCCGCGCGGGCCGGCGCACTGGCTGGGTCAGAATTGGACAACGTTATCGCGCGCGGCGGAACGAACGCTGGCGCAAACTGGTTCATTGCGCGATTTGTCAGAACCCACGAGGCGCGCGGTGTCGAGAACATTCCAGCAACAGGACCTTTTGTAGTTGCAGCGAATCATCCTGGTGCGCTCGATGCAATGACCATCACGGCGCACATCCCGCGAAAAGATTTCAAAGTGATCATCGGCGATATTCGATTCTTCAAGAACCTGCCGCACGTGTGCGAACACGCCATCTTTGCACCTCAAAAGGCCGATACGGTGGGACGCATGAGCGTCATCCGCGAATCCATACGGCATCTGCAACACGGAGGCGGCTTGTTGATCTTCCCGCGCGGTGGAATCGAGCCCGACCCTGCGTGCATGCCTGATCCGGAAGGCGAGTTTCATCTTTGGTCCCGTAGTCTGGAAATCTTCCTGCAGCGAGTTCCGGACCTGAAGATCCTGATCACGATCGTCGGCGGCGTTCTTTCTCCCGCTGCCTTGAAACACCCGATGACATGGCTCCGGAAGAAACGCCCGGACCGCCAGCGCATCGCCTTCATCTATCAATTGGCGCGTCAATTACTGAGCGGAAAACAACTCTTTGACCTTGTGCCGCGGGTGACGTTCGGCGAAGTCATCGAGGCAGATCATCATGAGCACACGCTTGCTGAGATCGAACACGCCGCCAGGAGAACGCTCGCCAAACACATGGCATGGTCGAAGTCATGAGACCCGAACTGCGCATCTTTCATCGTGGTGAACGACTAAGTCACCACGCCGCGAATCTCTTCATTGAGCAGAGTCACCGCGCCATCATTGAACGGGATCGATTTCTGGTTGCCCTCAATGGAGGCAGCACCCCGGGGCGTCTCTTTCAATTGCTCGCCTCGGAATACCGCGAAGACGTGGAGTGGGAAAAG
>CAZFDL010000007.1:0-33395 GCA_964517905.1 uncultured Anaerolinea sp.
CCTCCAGCGCGCGCACCTCCACCGAATCATTCGCGGACGTGAACTTGAGCGCGTTTTCGACGAGGTTATACACCGCGAGCACGAGCAGGTCGCGGTCGCCGGTGATCGTGGGGAACGGCGATGGGATCTTCGGAATTAATAAACTGATGTTTCTGCCTTCGTACGCGGGGATGGCGCGCGCGGCTTCCACAACATCATCGAGCAGTTCGGGCACGTTCACCGAGTATCGTTCAATGGGTCGTTCATCGAGGTCGGCTAATTTTCGCAGATCGGTCAGCAAGCGCGTCAGGCGTTCGACTGCACGGCCGGCGTTCTGCCCGGCTTGCGAGCGTTCCTCCGTCGCTTGCGCCTCCTGCAAATTGACCAGCGCCGCACGCAACCCCGTAAGTGGGTTTTTGATCTCGTGATCGAGCCGCCTCAAAAACTGACGTCGCTTCTGTTCCGCTGCCTGCACATAATCGGCGTACAAGACCTGCGCTTCGGTAACATGACGGCGGTCCCAGCGGCGGACCCATAAAACAATGAGCGTGACCAAGATTCCAAGAATGAATGCCAGGAGGCCGCCATTTCGGATGGTCACGCCGAAAACGATCCCGGCGATTCCAAGGTCAATGGTGGTAATGACCGGGGAGACGCTCGGCATAAATATTTGCACAGTGATAAACAAAACCAAGCCCACGAGCAGGGGCAGGAAAAACAGCCACAGATTCTTCAACCTCCACTTTTTGAACATGGATTTTTATCCCTCTCCATGAACGGGTGCGATGAACCGATACCCTTCACTGGGGATCGTTTCGATAAAGCGCGGCTCGGCAGGGTCGTCATCGAGCGCGCGGCGCAACTCAGCCATGCGCGTGTCCACGGTGCGCGTGCCTGCGGGATATTCCCAGCCCCACACCGCGTCGAGCAACCGTTCGCGTGAAATCGCCTCGTCAGGATGGGTCATCAAATATTCGAGAACGGAGAATGCCTTGGGCGTTAATTCAAGCGTTTCGCCGGAAAGCGAGGCGCGCCGGGCGCGCCGGTCCAGCGATAGCTCGTTCGCGTTGAGAAGCCACGCCATCGAAAGCGACCGTTCGCCGGGCCGCGCGCGCCGCAACACCGCACGGATGCGCGCCAGCAATTCATGCGGATCGAAGGGCTTGTTGAGATAATCGTCCGCGCCTTCTTCGAGGGCGAGCGCGCGCTCAGAGGCTTCACCTACTTGTGTGAGGAGGATGGTCGGGGTCCAGATGTTGGATTTGCGCAACCGCCGCAGGGTCTCACGGCCATCCATGCGTGGCATGAGCACATCAAGAATGATCAGCTCAGGATGATGCGCCTGTGCTTTTTCAAGCGCGGTCATACCGTCTGATACGACCAGCACGTGGAAGCCGGCGCGCTCAAGAAATGGTGCGAGGCTGTCGGCGATGGTCGGATCGTCATCCGCAAGCAGGAGGGTGGGTCGGTCTAGGGACATGCGAATGTAATTTACGGTGATCTGGCGACTGCTGCACTGCCGCCTGTCTGATGTGCAATGCCGATGGAACGATCTCCCTCTCCCGTTGGGAGAGGGAGATGATGGGAGGTTTGAGAAAAGCCTGGTCGGACGGACCAGGCTTCTCGCGGGAAGAGGCGGAGCGTCCTACGGAAAGAACGCGAACGAGTTGATGATCTGGTTGAAGATCGCGGATTCGGCAACTTTGTCGAAGATCGGCGGAGGTGTAGGCAGGTTGCCGGGGTTCACCGATTTGAGAACGAACGCCAGATTGATACAGGCATTGTTCTTTACGCTTGAATAGCTCACCCAATCCCAAAAACTGCCTGCCGCTCCTTCAGAGCCTTCCTCTTTGAGGAATTGAACGCCATTGATGGTAACGTTGCTGGAAGAGGTCGGGTTGCCACTCGTGTATTTGCATGCGGCGGCTCCCTCTGTGATCGTGATTGCGAGATATTTTTCGCGCAGATTGGTATTGGGTGCAAATTTCAGATCGGCGCGACCGGAATTCTCAGACATACCCGCAGACGCATCGGGTGGTACTTTGACAAAGAATTTGTATTTATCGTTCTGGAACCGGTTCCATCCGCTTAATGGATCGGGAGTGACGGTCAGCGTAGGCGTGAGTGTAAGCGTGGGCGTGAAGGTAGGCGTGCCGCCGCACGGCAAGGGAGGTGTGGGTGTTGGAAGATTTTCGGTACGTGAATTGTTCTGTTCGTTGCTTTCGGCAACTGCGCTACCCGGGTCAACGACGACCGTGGCTGGATTGACAAAATTTGTGAAGAACACCGATTTAGTTTCACCCACCGCCAGGCCATTGACCGTTTGTTGCGAGCTGCCTGCCTGTACAACAAAACTTCCCGCGGACGCCTGACCGCTGTTGGTCACACCAACGCGCAAGCCCAACGATTCACCGGGATTAAAACAACTCGGGTTCGGGAATGAAACAGTCATGGAACTAACGGTAAGGTCGGGCAACGCGCCACCGCCGCCTGTCGGGCGGAACACGTGCGGACCTACCCACAAGGCGCGGTCGCCGGTGGCAGGACCAACCGCAAGCGCGGTGAGAACGAATTTCACGTCCTTCCCTGCGAGCGGCGAAAGGTCGACATCCACGTTGAAGGCTTGTCCTTCATAACGTTCGAGGAAGGGTCCCCAAAACGTGGCCACCTGCCCCGGGGAAGATTCGTAATCGAGGCGGAAGGCAACATAACAAAGCGTGGAACCGCCTTCACAGGCGATGGTGGAACGGAAACGATCACCCGCTTGTACGCGGAAGGGCGGGAAGAATCCTTGAATGTATCCGCTTGAAATATTATGAGGGAACGTAAGCAGAGCCTGACGAGGATCCGTGGCGCCCGTTTCGAGTTTGGGATTACTGACCTTCAATACGAAACCGCGCGCATCGCCGTCCGTGCCGGGACAAGGCAGTTGACCTGCTCCGCTGAACCATGTGCCTGAGCACGCAGCAGCGGCAAAATCAAGCACAGCACCGGGGATGGGTGTCACGGTCGGTCCGCCGGTAGTTGGAGTTGGGGTTGGCGTTTTGCTCGGTCCACCAGGCGTAACGGTCGGTCCTGAAACGCGGATATCCACCCACCACGGTTTATTCGCTTGCGAGCCGATACCAAACAACGCGCCGCTGGCATTCTTGAACATCCAATAGCCGCGATACGCACCCGCAGCAAGGGGTGCGGTCATGTTCACCGAAATATCAATGGTCTGCCCAACATCAACACCGCGAGGGAATAAGGCAGACGCAGGCGCGCCCATTTGCTCGCCGCTGAAGAAGACCAATTGATACGAGGTTGTCCACGCGCACGAACCGACGTTCTTGAGGCGCCAGGTCTTTGTAAATGTCGAGCCGGGTACGAACGTTGTGCCATCCGGCACAGTCACGTCGGCGACAAACTGCACGCGGTCACACGCGGACGGTGGAACGGTCACGGTGATCGGCGCCGGCGTGCGCGTGGGTGTTGATGTGGGCGGAGTGCCCGTCACTGTGGGCGGAGGAGGAACGCTTCCTTTCCGGACAATGACCGGGTTGCCCCATAGGGCGCGGTCACCAACGGGCGAACCGTAGGCTGAAATGTACAAAATGAATCGGACTTCCTGCCCTGCCAGCGGGGAGAGATCAATACTGGCATCGTAGGTCAAACCTTCGTAGCGCTCGCGGAAACTCCAAAAGGTGCGAATGGTATTACCGGCTTCGTAATCGAGGCGATAGGCAACATAGCACGCGGTCGCGCCAAATTCGCATCCCACCCGTGTTTGGAATCGGTCACCGCTCTCCACGCGGAATGGAGAGAACCGCCCTTGGATGAACCCATTCGTTAGATTTTGAGGTGCGAACAACAAACCGGGTTGCGGGAGTTCAACGCCACTTTCAAATTTTGGTTTATCCTTCCGGATGACAAAACCTTTTGCATCGCCGTCAGTACCGGGGAAGGAGAGTCCGCCCGCGCCGCTCGACCAGGTAGCCTCGGCCGCTCGCGCGGTGAAATCGAACGCAACATTGGTTGTCGGTGCGCCGGCAACATTGATCTCTACCCACCAACTCTTGTTCGCATTAACGCCGATGCCGAAGATCGCCCCCTGTTCGCTCTTGAACTTCCAATAGCCGATGTAGTGACCGGGCGCGTTCGGCGCGGTCAGATCAACACTCACATCCACAGTTTGACCGGGCGCGATGCCGTTCGTCACCGACACAGCGGCGGTCGTGCCCATCTGCGCGCCGGAATCGAAGACCATGGTCACGTTATTCCATGCACACGAGCCGATGTTCCTCAATCGCCAGGTCTTTTTAAACGTCGTATTGGGTTGGAAGGTCGTTTTGTCTGGTATGGTGACATCCGCAACGAATTGCGCCTGGTAACAAACCGCAGCGGACGCGCGCGTTGGGTTTGTCGCGGCGGGCACCAGCGACAACACAAGCGCAACCAGCATCATGATCGAAACGGCGGTGAAACGGGATTTCATGGGCTTCTCCTCGTATCCAATTTACTACGACGACGGGATCGTCTGAAAGTTCCTCATTGAGAATACGCCTCAAGTATATCTTCTCTTAAACAATTGTTCAATATCCCGTTATTGACTCTTTTCAACAAGTCCGCCGAGCACTTTGCCATGAGCTGTGCCCGGCGGACTAACAGGGTCGAACTATTGAATAAACGATCAGCGCGCGAGGCTTTAGGGCGATGTCCAGGCGAACGTGGAAAGTATCGCGTCGAAAACCGCTGATTCTGTAGAGTAATTGAACGGCGAGCCGCTGGAGGTATTTGAGTTCAGAACGAACCCAAGGCTGATGCAATTGCCATTACGGACGGTTGAGTACGATCGCCAATCACTTTGCCGGTCTGGTGCAGACACAGAACCTGATTCGAACAGGAAGGCTATACCGTTGGTGTTGATGTCGGACGTTGCAGACGAAGTCTTGCCGAGTGAGTTTGTGCAGGATCCGCTAAATGGACGGACATCAATTTGCAGATATTTTTCGATCAAGTTTATTCCCGGAGCAAAAGGCAATTGGAACAAAATGTTCTCCGCAGAGGCGCCGGAGATCGAAGTGCCCGACGGGAACAGGAAAGCAAAATTGTAAACGGTATTTTGATACATGCTCCACGAGGGATCCACGGCGGCCGGGCTTGGCACCGGCGTGGACGTTCCCCCAGCGACTGGAGTTGGGGATGGCAAAGGAGTCAAGGTGGGTGCATCAGCCGAAAGTGAAGCAGGAAGCGACGCTCCCGCACGCAGGATGCGCGGACCGACCCAAAGCGCGCGGTCGTTGGCAGGCGAACCCGCGGATCCGACGTAGAGAATGAATTGCACGTTTTTACCGGCGAGTGAGGTCAGATCGACATCGGCTTGATAGTACAAACCCTCGTATTTCTCGCCGAACGACCAAAGCGTGTTTTGCGGTCCGTTGTTCACTCGGTAATCGAGGCGGAATAGTACGTAACAGCCCTTGGTATTGAATTCGCAGTTGATCGTGGATTGGAACCGGTCACCGCTTTGAACAGTGAACGGAGGAAACGCCGCTTGAATCGAGCCGTTGTACGCATTTTGCGGCACCATCAGGATGCCCATGCGCGAATCGACTGTCTTGTTTTCCAGCATGGGATTATTGACCGGCATGCCGAAACCCTTCGTCGAACCGGAGTTTCCGGGGCACGGCAATATGCCTGCACCGCTCGACCACGTTGCCTGGCATGCATTCGCGGCGAAATCATACCCGGTACCGGAAGAGGGCGCGCCCGATGTTCTGATTTCGAGCCAGAAGGCCGCATTACCAGCGCTGCCGATTCCAAACAGACCGCCGGCGGAATTCTTCAGCAACCAATATCCGCGATAGGTGCCGGGGTTTGACGGAGCTGTGAGATCCAATGAGATGTCGACCGTTTGACCCGGAGCAACCTGATTCGGCAGGTTGATCGATCCGGGTCCGCCCATTTGCTCCCCGCTGGAAAAGACAATGGAGTAGCCTGTACTCCAAGTGCATGTGCCGTTATTCTTCAATCGCCACGTCTTTCTAAATTGCTGGCCGGGCGTGAAGACTGTCCCATCGGGCACTGTCACATCCGAGACGAACGCCGCCCTGTCACAGTTGGAACCGGCGGGCAGGGTGATCGCGGTTGGGACGGGAACGGGCGTCGAAGGAAGCGGGATGGGAGTGGGTCCGGGTGTAACCGGCGCGCCGGGTCGAACGATCACCGGCTTAACCCACAAGGCGCGGTCTTTTGTCGTTTCTCCAAGAGGGCGCACCATCAGCATGAACGATACCGTCTTGCCGGCGAGGCCGTTCAGGTTTAGATTCAATCTTCTGAAAGCGCCATCGTGTTTCTCGAAACTGTTCCAATACGTGCGGATGAAACCGGAGTCGCTTTCCAGTTTGTACTTGATGACGAATTGCACCTCACAACCGGCTGCGCCATACTCGCATCCGATCATGGACTGAAAGACATCGCCGAACTTCACCTGCACCGGCTGGAAGATTCCATAGATCGATTCATTGTATTCAAATGGCGGGATCATCAATATGCCGGGCGCGGTGGCGGGCGTTCCGTTTTCGAGAATCGGCTGATCGAGTTTCATCACAACGCCGCGCGCATCGGGCACCGTGCCTGCGCACGGCAGAAGGCCGCCCCACTCGCTGTGCCAGCTTGCCGCGCAAGTGTTCGCAGCGAAGTCATATACTACGGCCGATTGTCCCACGACCTCCACTTGAACCCAAATCGCATTTGTCGCGGTTGAACCAATACCGAACAATCCGCCAGAGGCGTTCCTCAATTGCCAATAACCGCGATACATGCCGGGCAGCGCCGGCGCGGTGAGGTCCACCGAAACATCCACGCTCTGACCGGGCGGCACATCTTTCGGTAGGTTAACCGCGGATAGCCCGCCCATCTGCTCGCCACCGGCAAACACCAGCGAGTAGGAACGATTCCATGTGCATGTGCCGATATTTTTCAATCGCCACGTTTTCTTGTAAACCTGACCGGCGGCGACGGGCCAGCCATCCGGTACGCTCACATCCGAAACGAACTGTGCCCAGTCACAGTATCCTCCTGCCATGACAGTCGACGGCTTCGACGAAGGAGGAAGTAAAAGTGTAAAACAGAGCACCAATCCCACCATGATCTTGAAAGTCGAACGCATGCTGCCTCCTGCTCCCCTGCCAAGTACTCGATAATTCAGAGTATAGACTCAGAATAATCGAAACAACATTGCAATTCAAGTGACAAAACGCCCTGTACCGGACTTATAATCGATGTGATGAATCGAACGATTTTGCACCTCGATCTGGACGCCTTCTACTGCGCCGTGGAGGAAAATCGCAACCCCGAACTCCGCGGCAAGGCATTCGCGGTCGGCGGTAAGCCGGAAGAACGCGGGGTGGTTTCATCCTGTTCCTATTCGGCTAGGCGAAACGGCGTCCGGAGCGCAATGCCGATGAGTCAGGCGCTTCGCCTGTGCCCCGGCTTGATCATCGTTTCGGGACATCATCGCGTCTATGGCGAAGTGTCGCGGCAGGTGATGCAACGACTTTATGATCTGACCGCGTTGGTCGAGCAAATTTCGATCGACGAGGCGTTCCTCGATATTTCGGATATACAGGAACCCCCCGAACGCATCGCGCGCGGACTTCAAGCGCGCATCCGCGAGGAGCTGCAGCTCCCCTGCTCGATCGGGATCGCGTCGAACAAACTTGTGGCGAAGATCGCCACGGAAGTGGGCAAAGCCCTCGCCCTAAAACGCATCAAAGCCCAGGGGTTGGCTGAGCCGCCCAATGCGTTGACAATTGTCCCCGTCGGTGAAGAATCGGCGTTCGTGAGTCCACTGCCCGCGGATATGTTATGGGGAGTGGGTCCCAAGACATCGAAGAGACTCGCCGAGTTGGGAATACACACGATCGGTGATATTGCGAAGTGGCCTGAGGGTGAACTGATACGGTTGTTCGGTGAGCATGGCCGCGATCTTGCGCGACACGCAAAAGGGATCGATAGTCGTCCCGTTGAAACCGAGCGCGAAACGAAGTCGATCAGTCAGGAGGTCACGTTTTCACGCGATGTGAGGGATGATAAACTGCTGGAGAGAACGGTTCGAGAACAATCAGCAGTAGTCGCGCGCCAGTTGCGAAGGAATGAACTGGCTGGTTCGACCATCAAGCTGAAGATCCGTTGGCCCGATTTCACCACGTTGACGCGCCAAAAGACGTTGAATCATCGCACGGATCAGGAGGATGAGATCGCGCAAGCCGCGCTGGAGTTGATGAAGTCGGTGCGCAAGCCAAATCAATACGTGCGCCTCATCGGCGTCGGCGTGAGCGGACTCGGGGCGCCGATACGGCAACTCGGGCTGTGGGATGGTGACAGCGAGAAGTCGCGCAAGTTGCAGGAGGCGGTGGATGTTTTGCAGGAACGGTTTGGAAAGGATGTGATTCATAAAGGCGAGTCGGCATGACATTTCTCACTTGTATTCTTAGAACAGATGTCCTACACTGAGGCGAATCAAGGAGTCTGCTATGAAAACCCTCGACCTCAAAAAAGACCTGAAATACCTCTACCTGCCTTCGGCAAAGCAGCCTGAAATACTGAAGGTGCCGAAATTGCAGTTTGCCATGATCGACGGCGCCATCGAAAAAGGAAGGGAACCGGGCAATTCGCCTTCCTTCGCGGAGGCGACCCAGGCGCTGTACAGCATTTCGTACACGCTCAAATTCATGTTGAAGAAACGCAAGACAAATGCTATCGATTATCCTGTAATGGCACTGGAAGGATTATGGGGTATACAAGACAAAATGGTTGACGTTGCCAAGAAGGATAATTGGTCTTACACGCTGATGATCCTGCAACCTGACGTGATCACGAAAGATGTTTTTGCTGAGGGCTTGGAACAAGTCCGCAAAAAGAAAGGTGACTCACCCGCCCTCTCAAAGTTAAGACTTGCACATTTTGAAGAGGGGTTTTGCATGCAAATGATGCACATCGGGCCGTATGCCACCGAGCCTGCTACCATTGAAGTGATGCGCGCCTTCGCGCTTGAGAACGGCTACCGCGACCGTGTCGGACCGAATGGCATGCATCACGAAATCTATCTCGGCGATCCTCGCAAGGCGAATCCCGCAAAATTAAAAACGGTGTTGCGGCATCCATTAGAAAGGGTTTGAAGGTTTGCAAGTTGAAACGTTTGAACCATACATGAAAAGAAAAATGAACTGTTATTACCATCCCTACAAGCCAGCCATCGGACTATGCAAATACTGCCAGCGCGGATTGTGCACAGATTGCGCCGCGCATGCAGGGGATTCACTAGCCTGCAAGAACCTGCACGAGGACCAAGTCCACGCGATGGAAGCGTTGATGCAGAGGAATATCCTGCAATCCAAGCGCGTCGGCTCGGATTATTTGCGAAACACCATCTTTTACGGTGTGGTAGGGATTCTCTTCACCGGGTTTGGCGTTTCACAACTCAGCTGGTTGGGATTGCAGGCAGTAGTCTACGTGATGATCGGGCTGGCTTTGCTCTGGGCGGCAGGGGCGAATTATTTGGAGAGCAGGAAGTATAAATAATATTCCCTATACAAGTGGTGGTCGAATAGCCGAAGACGTATCGAGACCACATTAATGCCATTCTATGTTCAATTGTTATTGGTGGTTTCAATACGCTCCTCGCAAACTACTCTCGGAGCTACTCAACCACCGGATCAACCCTGCAACCTCCCGCACTCCTCTGCGTATGCCTAACTAGAAATCTTTGAAAGGAGTGCAACATGAACACCAACTACAAACAGCTTACCCGAAGTACCTCCAACCGGATGATCGCCGGTGTGTGCGCTGGTTTGGGCGAATACCTCGGCATCGACCCAACCATCGTTCGCTTGCTGACCGTGCTGGCGTTTTTCACCGGCTTCGGCGGGATCGTATTGGTCTACCTGATCATGGCGCTGGTTGTCCCTAAGCAGACGACAGTACAACCGCAGTAGATAGTTCAATAAAAAAATAACGAGTTGGAATTTTTGAAGATTCCGACTCGCTAACGATTAACCTATCAATCCTTCAACGGGCCAGCGAAATAAACACGTCCTCCAGTGTCGGCTCGCCGACAACGACATTGCGCACATTCACGTTTTTCGCTTTCAACGCTTTCAGCAAAACTTCCTTCCTCAATCCCTTTTCGGTGATCGTTCGCAAATGATCGCCTGCCAAACCAACGCGTACTACCCCACCAATTTCGGGTAACACTTCCAACCCATCCTGCAACGGGTCCGCATACACTTCCCACACGTCGCCGGGAATGATGTTCTTTTTCAAGTTCGAAGGCGAATCCATCGCGAGCAATTTTCCCTCGCGCATGATGCCTACACGCTCGCAGTATTCGGCTTCGTCCATGTAGTGAGTGGTGACAAGAATAGTCACGCCGCTTTCGGCGAGTTCGTAGATCAAATCCCAGAAAGCGCGGCGCGCGGTTGGGTCAACGCCAGAAGTCGGTTCATCGAGAAACAATAATTTCGGTTCGTGCACCAAAGCGATGCCAAACGCGAGTCGCTGGCGCCAACCCGCGGAGAGCGAACGCGTCAGTGTGGACTCATGTCCGTTGAGTCCGACCAGTTCCAACGTCCGCGTGATGCGGGTTTTGTCGCGAATCCCATACACGCCACCGTAAAAGGTCAAATTTTCTAGTACGGTCAGGTCATCATAGATCGCAAACTTCTGCGACATGTATCCAGCGCGCTTTCGCACCTCTTCACTTTGCCTGAACGCGTCGAATCCCAGTACTGTCGCGGCGCCTTCGCTCGGTTCGAGCAAACCGAGCAACATGCGGATCGTGGTGGTCTTGCCCGAACCGTTCGGACCGAGATACCCGACCACTTCACCTGCGTTCACTTCAAAGTTGACGTGATCGACCGCGACAAAATCGCCGAAACGGCGCGTGAGATTCTCCACGTGGATGACTGGCAGACTCATGAGCTCTCTTTTTCCGATAACGCGATGAAAACATCTTCGAGGGCTGGGGAGATGAGACGGAACTCCTCGATCGCACCACCCACGCTTCGTATCGCGGACGGCAGCCTGCGCAGGACAACCTGGGCTTTATCCTCGCGGACACGGATGTGCAGGCGATCTCCGAAAGCCTGCACATCCTCAACATCCGGATCCAGATGCGCAGTGTGACGAAGGCTATGCAACGGCTTACCGCGCAATTCAAGGATTCGTCCCGCGAGCCGCGCGCGCAGATTCGACGGAGTATCCTCCGCGATGATCCTTCCGTTTTTCATGAACCCTACGCGATGGCAGCGCGAAGCTTCGTCCATATACGGAGTGGAGAGCAAGACTGAGACTTCTCCCTCACCCCTTCTCCCTCTTCCAGTGGGAGAAGGGGAAACAAGTTTTATCACCAACTGCCAAAAATCCTGCCGCGTGACCGGGTCAACGCCGGTAGTCGGCTCATCCAGAAGCAAAACCCGCGGGCGCGTTACCAGCGCGGAGGCAAGCCCCAGTTTTTGCTTCATCCCTCCCGAAAGTTGACCGGCGCGGCGGTCAGTGAATTTTTCCAACCCGACGAACTCGAGAATTTCCATGCAGCGCGGCAGCCACTCATGCGGTTTCAATCCGCGCACCTCGGCAAAGAAGCGAATGTTCTCAAGAACAGATAGTTCTTCATACATCGAAAATTTCTGCGAGAGGTAGCCGAACTGCGAGCGCGCGTCTTCAGTCTGGCGGTCGATATCGTACCCGCAAATGTTGACCTCTCCGCTGTCCGCTTTGAGCGCGCCCACGAGTAGGCGCATGGTGGTGGTCTTGCCTGCACCGTCCGCACCGACGAGGCCGTAGATCTCTCCCGCACGGATATTCAACGACACTCCGTTTACTGCGTGAGTGTTGCCGAAGTATTTACTTATGGTATTTGCTTGAACGAGATAATTGTTCATTACTGGTTAACGAGAGTACTCTTATAACTGGTGGTTTCGATACGGGCGGCGTGGTTGAGAAGCGTTCGTTGCATATCAAAACCCGCCGCCCTACTCAACCACCGAAATTATCAATCACCATTTACTTGAAGGTAACATCCGCCGGCATGCCGATCTTTAGCTTACCTTCACTATCGGTCACTTTCAATTGAATGGCGTACACCGTTGAACTACGTCCTTCCACGGTCTGCACATTGCGCGGAGTGAACTCCGCCGTGTCGGCGATATGCACTACCACCGCCGCGAAAACCTCACCTGGGAAGGAATCGACCGTGACGGAGGCTGCCTGTCCGAGCGAGAGGCTGCCGTATTGGTCTTCAGGAACGTAAACGGTAATGGTCAATTCATCCAGGTTCGCCATTATGAACGCCACCACCCCCCGCTGGACAAATTCGCCCGGTTCGACACTGCGGGTGAGGACCACGCCATCCATGGGGGCGTAGATCTTGATCTTTCTCGATTGCGTCTCAATCGTGTTCAACTTTGATTCCGCGGATGCTACATTGGCTTTCGCCTGGTCGAGCACAGCCTGAGCCTGCTCCACTGCTTTTGCCGCGGAGCCCACTTGAAGTGAGTCCGCGCCAGTTTGCAGCGTACGCAAATTGTCCATGGCGAGGTCATAGGCTTCCTGCGCAACCACCGCTGTGGCGCGAGCTTCGAGCACATCCGTTGCACCTTCAGTTGTGAGCGCATCTTCGTAATCTTTTTGTGCGTCGTCCAGGTCTATTTTGGCTTCATCGAGTACGATCTGCGCGGCATCGCGTAAGTCCTGACCATCCGATGCACCGCTGGCGCTGTCGAACACATCCTGCGCATTTAGGAAAGCGAGGCGCGCCTGAACCAAGTTCGCTTCGACTTCAAGGAACTGCGCACTGCCGGCTTGTTTGCTAACATTCACCAGATTTGCCAATGCACTATCGAGCGCAGCCTTCTTCGCATTCACCTCGGCTTGTGCGGCTATGATGCGCTCGGCTTTTGAGAAGTACCAAACAGGTTGCTCGAACTCAAAGGGCTTCGAGTCGTCCCAGAGCGCAACGCGTATGGATTTCTCCTGTGCAAGCGCGTTGGATAAGATGAGGTCATATTGCAATTGCGCGTACTCCAATGCCACCTCAGCAGTTCGGACCGCGGCGTTCGCCGCATCGAGCGCGGACTGGGCTGTCTGTTTTTCCGCTTGGAGCAGGCTGTCGTCGAGTGAAAAGAGCGGATCACCTGCCTGAACGAACTGCCCCTCCGTGGCGACGACATCCGCCACTTTGCCCGCCAGTTCGGGCGCGATGTTCACCGTTACCGATTCGATGGTACCGGAGGCTTTCAGTGGTACGTTCTCTTCCGGTGATAACGATCGGAACGCGTAGTAACCGACCGTCGTGAGCACGATCAATACAGCCAGAATACGAACAGGGAGAGGGGGAAAAGTACGATTCATGATGAACTCCTAATCTAAACGTTTGCGGAAACGCAGCGCGGCAAGGGTCATGATACCCACGGCGAAAACCGTCATGGCGATGACATCGAGTTGGATCATGTCGAGACCAACGCCTTTGAGCAACAACGAACGGATGATAACGAGGTAGTAGCGCAGAGGCATGAGATAGGAAAGCGCGCGCAGGAACGGGGGCATGGCTTCAAGCGGGAAGAAAAAACCCGAGAGGAAAATGCTTGGCAGGAGCGTCATCCAAACCGTCAGCATGGCTTCCTGTTGCGTGTTGGCGATCGTGGAAGCAAGCAGGCCGATTCCCAACCCTGTCACCATGAACACACCTGAAAGCAGAATGATGAGGCCGAGGTCGCCGCGGATGGGCACACCGAACCACCAATGTCCTACCGCGAGGACTTCGATCGTATTGAAGAATCCCAACACAACATAAGGTGTGAGCTTACCGACGATCAATTCCCAGGGGCGGATGGGAGTAACGATGAGTTGCTCGATGGTGCCGCGCTCACGTTCGCGCACCACGGAAGTGGCCGTGAGAATGGCGGCAATTGCGTAGAGGATCATGCCGATCACACCGGGGATCATGAAGTGCGCGCTTACAAGGTCTGGGTTGAACCAGACCGTCGTACGTACCTCCACTGGCGGTTGTACGCGCAGGTTCATGCCGCTGCGCTCGAATTTTTGCAGGAGAATTCCCGTTGCATGCGCCTGCCCGATCAATTGTGAAGCGGCAAGGGCTGTGGAGGCGCTGGTGGGGTCAGACCCATCGAGAATGAACGCGATCTGCGCGTCCCCATCTGCAAGACGCTGGGCATAGTCGGGTGGAATGATTATTGCCGCACGGGCATCGCCAGCCAGGATCAACTCTTCGATCTCCGCGTCTGAATACACTACATACGCGATACGGAAATAATCTGCCGCGCGGTACGCATCGAGCAAGGCCCGCGATTCGACGCTTTGGCTTCGGTCCAGTACGGCAAGAGGGATGTTGCGTACATCATTGGTGGCAGAGTACCCGAGCAGGAACAATTGCATGATGGGAATGATGATGATCATGACCAGTGTACGCGGGTCGCGGAGGATCTGGATGAATTCCTTGCGGATGATGGAGATCAAGCGAGAGTTCATACCGACTCCTTCAAAATGCCGTGCAGGAAGATATCCACATATGCCTCTTCAACGTTTTTCGGCATCAGTTTGCTGACCAGGGATTTGGAGATCACCATATCGGTGATCAGAAAGGAAAGGCAGACGCCGACGAAACTGCGCATGAGCAGCGCCGGATTGGTGACACGCAAGTCCTTGCGAGACTTGATGATCCGCTCGAAGACAGGCAAGACTTTCGGTGCGATTTCCTTCATCAGGGAGGCACCGTGTTTGCCCTTGAATTCGACCAATTCAATGAACATTAAGTTGATGAATTCGGAGCGCCCCCCCATCTCAGCAAGAACGATGTGCACGGCATTCTTGAAAAAATCTTCCAGCGTATCCCCCTGGGCGGCAAGGATGGCTGGAAGCATTTTCTTATACGGATGCCTGTCGATGATTATGCCCTCAAAGATCTTCTCTTTGCTGGAGAAATGGTTGTAAATCCCACCCAACGCCAGCCCGACCGCGTCCGCGATCTGGCGCATGGAGGTGGCAGCGTAGCCTTGCGTGAGGAACAATTCCATCGCCGCATCTTCAATGGCGAGGCGGGTGACATCGCCCTTTCTGGGTTTGACTTGAGAAGCCATATAAATGAACGAGTGTTCGTTTTTTTATTGTACGTAATTTCCCCCATTTGTCAAGATGGAGCACGATGATTCTGAAACTCCGCGCGGTTTCTTTCGTATATTTCTCAGCGGTGTATAATTGACTTAACAAACCGGAGAAAGGGAAGACCATGTTCGGGTTGAATTGGATCGAGATCATCTATTGGGCCTCCGCGATCATCGGCGGAACGATATTCATCCTACGCTTGGGCATGATGCTGCTGGGCGGTGGTATCAGCGACGACGCTCTGGATGCCGCATTCGACGATGGTGGAACTTCTGGGCACGATGCCGATATCAGTTTCAAGTTATTATCCGTCCAAGGTCTAACGTCCTTTTTTATGATGTTTGGCCTCGTGGGTCTGGCATTGCTGAGGGCAAACCTACCCATCTTGTTGACCGTTTTGGGCGGTATGATCGCAGGGTTTCTCACGGTTGCGATTACAAGCTTAATCTTCTCCCAGATGAAGAAACTGCAAACCGAAGGTACGATCAATATTCAAAATACGATCGGAACGGATGGAACGGTTTATTTGACCATTCCCAAAAACGGAACCGGACAGGTCCAGATCATCGCACAGGGGTCTCTCAAGATCTTCGATGCGAACGCGAAAAATAAAGACGCGATTGCCGTTGGGGAAAGAATCCGTGTGACCGGTGTAACAGGCGGCAACATATTAACCGTTGAAAGAATTAAATAGACCGAGGAGAATGAAATGAGTTCTGCAACATTTGGCGTTCTGGCTCTTGTCGCATTCGTAGTGCTGGTCTTTTTCACTGTCGCTTTCATGGCGAGTCGGTATAAACGCTGTCCGTCCGACAAGGTGCTTGTCATCTACGGGCGCGTGGAAAAAGGTCGTTCAAGCAAGACCATGCACGGCGGCGGCGCGTTCGTTTGGCCCTTAATCCAGGATTACGCCTACCTGAGCCTCACCCCCATCACCATCAGCATCCCGCTCGAAAACGCGTTGTCCCTCCAGAATATCCGCATCAACGTGCCGAGCACATTCACCGTGGGCGTCAGCACCGCTTCGGAGATCATGAGTAACGCGGCGGAAAGAATCCTGCGCCTGCCGCAAAATGCCATCGAGGAAATGGCGAAAGAAATCATCTTCGGTCAACTGCGTCTGACGGTGGCATCGCTGACCATCGAACAGATCAACCAGGATCGTGAAAGTTTCCTCGAGTCCATCCGCCGCAACGTGGAACCTGAGTTGAACAAGATCGGTCTGCAACTCATCAATGTCAATATTACGGACATCACCGACGCGTCCGAGTATATTTCCAGTATCGGTAAGAAAGCTGCAGCTGAGGCGGTCAACCAGGCAAAAATTGACGTGGCTATTCATGCCAAAAATGGCGCCATCGGTGAGGCAGATTCCATTCGCGAGCAGGAGATCAAGGTTGCGGAAGCCATGGCGGAGGCGGAGATCGGTCGCAAGACCGCCGATGCCAACCAGCGTAAGCGCGTGCAGGAACAGGAAGCCGATGCCGTGCAGGGTGAAAATACCGCCAATGCCAACATCGCCAAATACAACGCCGAACTTGAGATCCAGCGCGCCAAAGCCAATGCCGATTCTGATAAGGGACGGAAGACCGCCGAAGCCGACCAGCGCATCTATGTGCAGGAACAGGAGGCGCAGGCAATCAAAGGTGAAAACACCGCCAAAGCCAATATTGCCGATTACAATGCCGAGTTGGAGGTAAAACGCGCGGCAGCGTTGAAGCAGGCTGAAGTAGCGCGTTACGAAGCGCAGGTAGCCATCCAGCAAGCGCTGTACAAAGCCGAACAGGAAAGGTTGCGCGCGGAAGAGGTGGTCAAGCAGGAGATCGAGAAGAACAAGATCGAGATCGCCGCCGAAGCCGAAGCGGAACGCATTCGCCGCAATGCGAAGGGTGAAGCGGATGGCATACTTGCCAAATACATGGCAGAAGCGGAAGGCACGTTGAAATTGCTCGAATCAAAAGCGGAGGGGTATCGCAAACTGGTTGAAAGCGTGGGCGGAGATGCGCAAGCCGCGTCCACCTTGCTGATGATTGAGAAAATGGAAGAACTCGTTGCCCGCCAGGTGGAAGCCATCAGCAACCTCAAGATCGACCATATCACGGTCTGGGATTCGGGCGGAAATAGCAACGGTTCCTCGACTTCGAACTTTATATCCAACCTATTTAAGAGTTTGCCTCCGCTTCAGGAAATTTCCAGGATGGCCGGCGTACAGCTGCCTGATTACCTGGGCAAGGTGGTGGGGCAAAGCACTGAACCCACGGCTGAACCGAGTCCCACGGCAGAAACATCAGCGAAAAAGGGCAAGTAAAAAGACAACCCCACGATGTGTGCAACAAACCCGGCGATACCTGCCGGGTTTGTCTTTTTACTCAGCATCGCGGCCTCTCAAGGTAGAATTGCACCATGCTCCCCCTCTCCGCGATGGAAAAATATATCCGCACTCACCTGCGATTCAACGTGACCGTAAATCTTCTGGATGGCACCTTGTTCGGGCTCGCGCTTGGATTCGCGTCCTTCTCGACCATCATCCCGCTCTTCGTTTCTCAGTTGACCGATTCGGCCGTCCTGATCGGGCTTGCTCCGGCGTTCCATTCCATCGGCTGGCAGTTGCCGCAATTGTTCAACGCCGGGCAGATCGCGCGAGCGCGCGAATACAAACCAATTCTCTTGAGGAACACCATTCACGAACGGACACCGTTCCTGGTATTGGGAATCACAGCATTCCTGATACCGGTGATCGGAATCAAAACCGCCCTGTTCATCACGTTCCTCGCGCTTGCCTGGCAGGGACTCGGCGGCGGGTTCACAGCGAACCCGTGGACGAGTTTCGTCTCGAAGATCATCCCGCCTGAATCACGGGGTACGTTTTTCGGTATGCAGGGCGCGCTCGTGAATCTGGCTATCAGCGGTGCCGCGATCGGTGCGGGATACCTGCTGGATACCGTGCAATTCCCTAGTAATTTCGGGGTCAGCTTTGTGATCGCAAGCGTCTTACTCGTCGCCTCGTATATCGCGATCGCACAGACCCGCGAACCGCGCGATGAGGAAAAGGTCGTTTCGGAGAATCAGACCCACTTTTGGGACGACGCGAAATCCATCCTGAAAAAGGACCGAAATTTCAACTGGTTCCTCGTCACGCGTTTCCTGATGCAGTTCACAACCATGGGATTTGGGTTTTACATCCTGCTTGGACTCCGTCGTTTCGAAATGGACGCAATCACGGCAGGATACCTAACTGCCGCGCTGACGCTCACGCAAACCTTTGCCAACGCGGGCATGGGCTGGATCGGGGACAAGATCGGTCACCGCGCCATGCTGATCCTGGGCGCGGTCGCCGCGGTGTTGAGTTCGATCATCGCATGGTACGCGCCGACGATCACATGGTTATATCCCGCGTTCATCCTTTCGGGGTTTGGCAACGTGGCTCTATGGACGATCGGTATTGCCTTCACAGTGGGGTTTGGCTCGGACGCTGAGCGCCCCACTTACATCGGCTTGTCAAATACGCTTATCACCCCGGCGACGATCACCGCGCCGATCCTGGGCGGCTGGCTGATCGATTCGCTTGGGTTTGAATCCACATTTGGTCTGGCGGCATTGATTGGCGTCCTCACCGCAGTCGTTCTGATCGGGCTCGTGAAAGATCCCCGGAAACACGAAACCGTTTAAGCCCGCTCCAAATGTGAGTGACATTCATTTGCAAGTCCGGCGGATTGTCGCGTTTCGGCGTGCCTTCCATCACTGGCTGTTCTTATATTGTTTTTCTATACTCGTCTACGAGAGGCAAACCCAATGTCAACAGAAGATCCCCGAATTCTGGAATTACGCCGCATGCGCGCCAAAGCACGGGAAGGCGGCGGCGCGGAGCGTATCGCCAAACAACGAGCCAAAGGCAAACTGACTGCCCGCGAGCGCATCGAATTGCTGCTGGATACCGGCACGTTCAACGAGATAGAACCCTTCATCATGCACCAGCACGATGACCTCGACCTGCTAAACGAAAAATATTATGGCGATGGTGTGATCACAGGGTATGGGCAGATCAATGGACGGACGGTTTACCTGTATTCGCAAGACTTCACGATCTATGGCGGCACACTGAGCGAGATGCAATCGCACAAGATCTGCCGTGTGATGGACCTGGCGGTACGAAACGGAGTGCCTTTCCTTGCACTGATCGACTCGGGCGGTGCGCGCATTCAAGAAGGCGTGCGTTCGATGGGCGGCTACGCCGAGATCTTCCGGCGCAACGCCCAATACTCGGGTGTGGTGCCTCAGATCAGCGTCATGCTTGGGCCATGCGCCGGCGGTGCCGCGTATTCACCCGCACTGACGGACCTGGTCATTATGGTTGAGAACCAGTCGTTCATGTTCCTAACCGGACCCGAGGTGATCAAAGCCGTAACCGGCGAGATCATCGACCCCGAATCATTAGGCGGCTCGAGCGTGCATATGTCCATCAGCGGAGTCGCACACCTGAGCGAGAAGACCGAAAAGGATGCGCTTCACACAGCGCGACGTTTCCTTTCGTATTTACCCTCGAACAACGTGGAGAATCCGCCCTTCGTCAAACCGACCGACGATCCGTTGCGCATGGATCCGTCGTTGAACAGCATCGTTCCACTCGACCCGGCCGAGCCCTACATCATGCACCAGGTGCTTCAAAAGATCATCGATCAGGGCACCTTCCTCGAGATCCAACCGGATTGGGCGCGCAATGCCATAGTCGGGTTGGCGCGCATGGGCGGTCACAGTGTGGGAATTGTTGCCCAGGAACCCGCCATCATGGCTGGCGTTATCGATATCGACGCGGCGGATAAGATGACCCGTTTTGTCCGCATGTGCGACTGCTTCAACATCCCCGTCGTGACATTCGTCGATTCACCGGGTTTCCTTCCCGGAGTTGCGCAGGAGCATGGCGGCATTATCCGTCACGGGGCAAAGCTGCTCTACGCCTACTCCGAAGCAACTGTTCCAAAGATCTGCATCATCACGCGCAAAGCCTACGGGGGCGCGTATGTGGTCATGTCCAGCAAATATCTCGGCACCGATGTAACGTATGCATGGCCCTCGGCAGAGATCGCCGTGTTGGGCGCCGAGGGTGCGGCAAATATACTGTTCAAGAAACAGATCGAGGCGGCGCCAGACCCATTGGCCGAGCGCAAACGGCTGGCGGAAGAATATCGCGCAAAATTCAACAATCCGTACTATGCGGCCTCCACAGGCTATGTAGATGACATCATCGAGCCGCGCGAGTCGCGGCCCAAGATCATTGCGGCACTATCAGCCTTGCGCGACAAATACACTCCCGCGCCCCCGCGCAAACATGGGAATATCCCGGTATGAACGAATTTGCCACCGGCCTCCAGATCACTGTCGTTGGAATGGGACTCGTCTTCGGTGCGATCATTGTTCTGTGGCTGATGATGCTCCTCCTCACGGCCCTGACCGCAGACCGAAAGCCCGCATCGGACTCCTCTGGGGCTGACTCTGTCCGGGAGACCGAACTTCTCGCCCGGGCGGCCGCGATCGGCGTGGCAATGGCAATTGCCGAACAACAACTGTCATCGGCGCACCCGTTGAACGACCCTCCGACCGCGATCGTCTCTGCATGGCAATTGGGCATGCGCACCCGGCAGATGACGGATAAAAGCGGAAGACATAGGTGACCATGAAATACAATGTGACCATTCAAGACCGCTCGTATCTGGTTGAGATCGAAGACATCAATGCGCGTCCTGTCATCGCATACGTGGAGGGGATCCGCTTTGAGGTTCTCCCGGACGCGAATCCGTTGGGGGTGGAGAGCCGGCTCGATGTCGATCGCGAATCGATATCAGCCAGCGTTCCGATCCCCTCACCAAAGGATTCCGAATCCGCCGCACAAGAAATGACCGCTCCCCTGCCCGGGACGGTGCTCGAGGTCTTCGTGAAGCCGGGCGACATGATCGAGGCAGGACAGGTCATCGCGATCATTGAGGCGATGAAGATGAAGAACAGCATCCGTTCGACGCGGGCAGGCAAGGTCGCGGAGGTGTTGGTAAACCCGATGCAGACCGTGGCACACAAACAAACCCTGGTGCGATTCGAATGAATTTGGCGGAATTACTCCCCGAGCTGTTGAAGGGATTGGCAAACCTGACGCTGGGCAATGCCGTGATGATCATCGCCGCTCTGATATTGATCTATCTCGCCGTATTCAAAGAGATCGAGCCTGTGTTATTGCTCCCCATCGGTTTTGGATGCCTTCTGGCGAACATTCCGCTGGCGGGCATGACCGCTGCCGAAGGAATGACCGGAGTTTTATACAATGCGGGAATCCGTACGGAGTTGTTCCCGCTGTTGATCTTCATTGGCGTGGGGGCAATGATCGACTTCAGTCCGTTACTTGCCCAGCCGCGCCTGGTCTTTCTTGGCGCGGCAGGACAGTTTGGCATTTTCGGCACCTTGTTGCTGGCAATTGCACTCGGATTCCCGCTGAATCAGGCGGCATCCATTGGCGTGATCGGCGCGATCGATGGACCTACCTCGATCTTCGTGGCGACCAAGCTTGCGCCTGAACTGCTGGCACCCATCGCGGTCGCGGCGTATTCCTACATGAGTCTGATCCCCATCATCCAACCCCCGTTGATGCGTCTGCTCACAACACGGCGGGAACGGCTTGTGCGTATGGACTACGCGCCAAAACCCATCTCACAAAAAACGCTCGTGCTATTTCCGATCGTGCTTACACTAGTCGTCGGGTTGTTGGTCCCTGAAGCCACCCCTCTTATCTCCATGCTCATGCTGGGTAACCTGCTGAAAGTCTCAGGCGTGGTCGACCGGCTGAGCCAGGCCGCACAAAATGAGCTCATCAACATTGCAACATTGTTTCTCGGTTTGGCGATCGGCGCGACGATGAGTGCCGCCTCATTTCTCAACCTCGACACGGGCATGATCCTGCTCCTCGGATTGATCGCCTTCGTTTTGGATACCATCGCGGGTTTGCTTTTTGGCAAATTGATGTGCGTGCTGAGCGGCTACAGGATCAATCCGCTGATCGGCGCCGCGGGCATTTCTGCCTTCCCCATGGCAGGTCGTCTTGCCGCCAAGACAGCGAACGACGAAGACCCAAACAATTTTATTTTGATGCACGCCATGGGGGCAAATACGGCCGGGCAATTGGGGTCAGTGATCGCGGGCGGAATTTTGCTGGCGATCGTGAGTAAGCTGATCTAATAAAATTTCGAATTTCTTCAAGAGCCTTCAGACAGCTGCAAAATAACCTTCTTCGACTCCCTGCCAGGTTTCCTCGTGTAATCTCATATACTTGGTCAACAGCGGATGGACTCGCGCCATCTCTTCATATATTTTTTGGGCGACGCGTCGGATGGAAAAATGAGCGTTCGCGGCAGAGCGGAGTTGGCAGAAGGCATAGGCTTCACGCAGATTGAACTCAGCCAGGACTCGGCGGTTGAATCCATTGGGAACAACATATTGCGCAACCGCCGGACTAAACTCGTATAGTTTCTCGAACATCTTCGACGCCGATTCCATTGCCGCTTCATACTCGGACTGGAAACCTGCCTCCGTGATCAGCAGCGGCGTCGCATACCCCAGCCGCGTCGTCAGTCTCTGAGGCGTCTGCGTCATCATGCGGTGACGCTTGAACTCGGCATACGCACCCTGATCCATGACGAGGTCGAAGGTGTAGGTGGAGTACTCCAGTTCCCGGAGCGGAACATCGAATCTGCCCAATCGTCCCAGCAGAGAGTCGGAAAGGTTTGCTTTTGCTGCATCATTCAACGATTCGACATGAGCCAGCGCATCTGAGTAGGCCATCTCACCGAAGCGGTATAACGCCGCGGCCAGGACCTTGTTTTCGCCGTTCTGGTCGTAACCAACCAGACGACACCAGTCTCCCGTCACGGCGCTCTGCTCTTTGATCTCTAATTCTCCAATCTCTCGCAGCGTTTCGACCAGATAGGGCACAACATCCGCATATTTCACCAAGGTGGGCGTCTCTGCCTTCGATACTTCTTTGACCTTCGCGCCTATTTCGCGCACCTCCGTTAACTCATGGGAAAGCATCTTGCGGATCATGTTTTCCATTACGCGCGCGTTGGCGGTCATACCTACATTTGCCAGCGCGGCGGCAGGCAGGAGGAAGCGGCACACATCCACATATTTCGAGCGGATGCGGCGGTCCCACGACTCATCGGATTCGTTCTCGCGGCGCGGGAAGCGCTCGAAGATGCGCGTCCGCACGGGGTCGAGCGAATCAGCATAGGCTTTGAAAAGAAGGCGGATGGTATCCACAAATTCAGCGCGGAGAGGGTGCGACGCTTCGCGCAATTCAGGCGGAATCGTAAAGTCATCCTGCCCCCACTTCTGGTAGCGCGTGGATTTTTCTGTGTAAGACGCGAGGCGGTTCGATTCGATACTCTCGATGGCAATACGCGATACGTTCTCAAACGCAATGTGCAGAACGGCATGTTCTGCCACGGAGGCGTGACCGTAACCGACGACCCATTTCTCGTGAAATTTTGCGGAAGTATCATCGCTCAGTTCGGCGGCGATGTCGCGAAAAGATTCAGGCGAGCGGGAGGTCTTGGCAAATGCAACGGCGATGGTCTCCGGGCTGAGCGCACGCGGGGAGAGTAGATAAATTTCACGATCGGACATGAGAAACTCCTTTTGACAGACCTCGCAGATTATACCTATGAAAAAGGCGACCAGAAGGTCGCCCGAATGGTCGATTCATACCGTGTCTATCGTATTTCGCATTTGCGTTGTCACCACTATGCCCACGATCAGCGAAAGGAGGTATAACGCGCCAAAGATGGTGTACTGTAAACCGTCCGCGCCAAACCTGAAGAACAATACCACGAACACGATGAACAAACCAAATTCGATATATGCCCACGTTCTAACGCTTTCCCGCCGCTCTGCATCCGTTGCCTTCTTCATGGAAAGACTGACGAGCAACAGAAAGTACAAACCGAACATCAAAAATTCGCCCGTTTCCAAAATAATGTTCAACCATGCCGGGACAGTGAACCAACTCCAGAAGTTGACCTCACCGCCGAGAGGCCAGAACAATTCAACGCCATTGAACCATGCCACCAGGTCCACCAGAATATGCATGAGAATGCCTGCGCCGAAACCGAGACCGAAATTTTTCCATTTATTGTTCCTCGTCGCGGCGGCGATAATAAAAAACAGGATCATAACTGCGGTAATCGTAAAGATACTGTGAGTAAAAGTACGATGTAAGCCGTGCGTAACACCCCCGGTCAAAGTGGCATAGGCGACGGCAAGATTATCGAGGTCGGGAGCCATGTTTCCCAGAACAACACCGAGCAGTAACCATTCGCGCTTTGGCATCCACTTGCGCGCGGCAACTCCGACCATGGCATGAAGTCCGTTCTGTGGCATATGGTGCTCCTGTGGCTACAACCCTGTTCGAATAAAAAAGGAACGGATTATCCCGTAATCAACCTGTTACGCGTTTGCTGTACATCGCGTCCGATCTGTTCAATCAGTGCTTCCACGGAATCGAATTTCAATTCATCGCGCAAGCGCGACACAAATTCGAGTTCGAGCACCTCGCCGTAAATCTCGCGGTCGAAATCAAGTAGATACGCTTCCACGTTGACGGATTTTTTATCCGGTGTAAAGGTCGGATTAAATCCAATATTTACAGCGGCTTCGAATCTTTCATTTCCAAGTTTCGCCCAACACGCGTAGATTCCGTTGGACGGGAGGAGTTTATCCAATGAATAATCAATGTTCGCTGTCGGATAACCGATCGTGCGCCCGCGCCGGTCGCCGCGAATAATCGGTCCCCGCAGGCGGAAGGGATGTCCCATCAGTTCCGCGGCTTCCTCAACTTTTCCGACTGCAACCAATTTGCGAATCTCGGTGGACGAAATTACGCCGCTCTCGTCGCTGAGGGCTGGCACGGTTTCGACGGTGTATCCCAACTCCGAGCCGATTTCGGTGAGCCGCGTTGCATTACCCTCACGGTTCTTCCCAAGCGTGGAATCATATCCAAGCACAAGGTGAACCAGCCCCAAATGGGTTTTGAGGCGTTGCATGAAGGTGAGGGCGGAGGTGTTTGCCACATCCTGGTCGAAGGGATGCGTGACGACCACCTGCACGCCCATGTCACCGAGGATCTCAGCGCGCTCGTCTGCCAGCGTTAGCAGTTTGATCTCTCCGCGACCAAAAACCCTCGCAGGATGCGGGTCAAATGTCAAAACTACCGGCGCGACTCCTGCGGCGTTCGCACCTTCGACGAGTCGATGCACGATCTGTTGGTGGCCTCGATGGACGCCATCGAAGACCCCAACCGTGAGCCATGAGGATTGCAAAAAGACGTCGTCAAGGAATCGATGATGTTTCATAGCCATAAAATATTCCAGCGCCGGTGAAGGCGCTGGAATCATAACAGTTAACCGTACACTCGTGGAAAATTATGCGTCGTTGGTGAAGAAGACCTTCTTGGGCTGCCACATCAGGCTCCCATCTTCGCCTACAAGACATTCCATGAGCGCAACCAGTTCGCCCTGTGTACTGACGCCGCGCACGCGTTTGCCTATTTCAGCATCTTCTGCGGCTTTCACGCGATGACCATGCCGCACCCCTTCCACTTCATCGGGGCTGAGTTCAACGGCGGGCCAATCGCCCAACGCTTCGGCGGCGGGGATCAAATATTGATACCAGTTTCCCGCGTGGAAGGCCTCCTGCAATTTGCGCAGCGGGGTTGCATCACGCAGGGAAAAACGCCCGCTCTTGGTGCGGCGTAATCCGACGAGATATGCCCCACAACCCAGTTTTTCGCCGAGATCGTTTGCCAGGGAACGGACATATGTTCCGGACGAACAATGCACGTCGATCACTACTTCAGGCGGCGCCCATTCCAGGACTTCGAGATGATGGACGGTGATCTTCCGAGGCGCAAGGTCCACCGGCTCGCCCTGACGCGCCATTTCGTAGGCTTTGCGTCCCTGCACTTTGACGGCAGAATACGGCGGCGGGGTCTGTTCGATCTCACCGACGAACGTTTTCAATACTTCCTCGAATTGAGGCTCGGTCACATTGACCGGCTGGCTCGACGGGGTGACCCGTCCCTCCGCGTCGAACGTGTCGGTCTTGCCTCCCAGGCGGATGATCGCCTGATAGCGTTTATCGGATGCGGACACATATTCGCTCAACCGGACGGCGGGACCCACCAAAATCACAAGCACACCGGAGGCGCGCGGATCGAGCGTGCCAGTATGCCCCGCGCGGCGCAAACCTGTTCCATTTCGAATAGCCTGGACTACATCGTGTGAGGTCATGCCCACAGGCTTGTCCACGACTAACACGCCGGAGATGGCGTTCTTCATATCTTGACTGTTCACTTATTCCTCCTCGGATTCCATTCGACTCTAATTATGACACATGAACATGAATGTTACTTAAGTCTAAGCATCTCACGGGTAGTCTGAAGTACCAATGATTGGACCTCGTTCAACGTGCCGGGGATGTCTGCCCCGGCAGCGGCGGCGTGACCACCTCCGTTGAAGTGCTTTGCCACTTTGGAAACGTCCACGCTTGAATCAAGCGCGCGCCAGGAAATCTTCACATGATTGTCGCTTTGTTCGACAAAAATCATACCAACCTTGTTGCCTTCAATGGCGGAGATCACATTAATCAGGTCTGCATCATCGTTTCCGCTGTACCCGGAGCGTTTGCGGTCTTCGAGCGTTAGGGTCGCCCAGACAATCCCACTCTTCTGCTCCAAACGTGATAAACCCATTCCCCAGTATTTCGACGCGGGAAAAGATTTGTTAACCAGCGAGCGCATATACAATTCAGAAAGGTCTACACCGGTTTCCATCAATTGGGCGCACAAGCGCAACGCGGACGGGTTGGTATTCGATGTGCGGAAACCCAACGTGTCGGTAACGATACCTGTTAACAGTGCAGCGGCAACAGGCTTGCTGATCTCATAGCCCCACTCAAGCAAATGACGGGTCAGGATCGCGGCGGTCGCCACTTCCTCCGCTTCGATCAGATTCAGTTTGCCGAATTTCTCGTTGGTCTTGTGATGATCGATATTGATGTCTGGGGGACCGAAGTTTTCGAAGGTTTTTCCCACTCGTTTGAAATCCGCGCAATCCACCGTGATGAAGGTGTCGAATCCATCTTTTGGCTCGCGCCTGACCAGTTCACTCCCTTCGAGAAAACGAAACGAGGAGGTCACACCGTCGACGAGAACCATCTGCACAGATTTGCCCGCGTCTTTCATGGCGAGCCCTAAACCGAGGAGCGAACCGATCGCGTCCCCATCCGGACGCACGTGCGAAGCGATAAGCAAGTGGTGCGCAGTGTCCAGACGTTGTTTGATCACCTCGGATATTGCTTCAGTCATTGTTGTCGCCTTTTCAACTCACCACACGGGTTAGCCCTGCGGGCCAACCAGGTGCGCTTTATTATTTCTTCTCTCTCAACCCAGCCAGAATTTTTTCGATATGGTCAGCGTTTTCCGGCGTAACATCCCAATGGAAGCGCAGGCGTGGAAAGGCGCGCAGTTCGACGCGCTGGGCTAGAGTCCGCCGCAGGAAACCGGAGGCAGATTCCATTCCGGCAAGAACGTCTTGCGAGCGGGCACTACCTTCGAGGGCAGAGACGAACACATCCGCGTACGCCAGTTCCCTGTCCACTTTTACGTCGGTGACAAAGATCTGGTGCAAACGCGGATCACTGATCTCACGGACCAGCATCTCTGAGATTTCCTGTCGGATTCGATCGGCTATGCGTTGAAGGCGGATACCGGAAGGCATGTCAACCTACGATTTCTCCAAGACATAGCAGATCAACTGGTCGCCGGGCTGAATATCACTGAAACCCTTGAAACCCACACCGCATTCGTAACCCTGCTTGATCTCTTTGACGTCTTCTTTTTCGTGGCGCAGGGAACCCATATCGCCTTCGTAGACCAGATCGGTGCCGCGGTAAAGTTTAACCTTCGCGTTGCGGCGCAGTTCGCCCTCCGTTACCCGGCAGCCAGCCACGCGTCCGAACTTCGACGCAGTGAATACCTGCAACACCTGCGCGCGACCGATGACCTTCTCTTTCACTTCGGGCTCGAGCATCCCCTTGAGGGCTTTCTCGATATCTTCGGTCATGCGATAGATAATCTCGTACAGGCGAATATCCACGCCTTCTTTTTCAGCAAGCCGCCGGGCCGAGACATCCGCCTGCACGTTGAAGCCGATGATGATGGCATTCGATGCAGAGGCAAGCATCACATCGTTCTCGCCGATATTGCCCGCTTCGGAATACAGGATCTTCAAACCGATCTCGCCCTGCCCCAGTTTGTTCAGCTCGGAAACGACCGGGTCGAGCGAACCCTGCACATCCGCTTTGACGATCAGGTTAAGTTCCTTCGCCTCGCCGGATTGCACGCTGGCGAACAGATCCTCAAGCGACACTTTCTTCTTCGCCTGAGCCTGGGTCTTCGCAGAATCAAGACGTTCGGCGACAATGGAGCGCGCTTCTCGGTCAGATTCCACCACTTCAAACACGTCGCCAGCAGAGGGCACATCGCTCAGACCCATTACAGCCACCGGGGTCGAGGGTCCGGCTTTTTTAGCGGGTTTACCTTTGTAATCGGAAAGCGCGCGCAATTTGCCAGAGGCGGTGCCGGCCACAACCACATCACCCACTTCGAGCGTGCCGTTTTGAACGAGCAGGGTGGCAACGACGCCTTTGGTTTTATCTACTTCCGCTTCGATGACAGTTCCTATGACCTTGCCGTTGGGGTTTGCCTTGATCTCGATGTTGTCGGCAACCAGCAAAATTCCTTCAAGCAGGTCATCAATGCCCTGCTTTTGCTTGGCAGAGACGGGGATGACCATCGTGTTGCCGCCCCAATCGTCCGGGACAAGTTCCTGCTCGGCAAGTTGTTGTTTGACTCGCTCCACGTTGGCGTTGGCTTTGTCGATCTTATTGAGCGCAACCATGATGGGAACGCGTGCCGCTTTCGCATGCGCAATGGCTTCGCGCGTCTGCGGCATTACGCCATCGTCCGCCGCGACGACCAGCACGACAATATCTGCCCCTTGCGCGCCGCGCGCCCGCATTTGCGTGAACGCCGCGTGGCCGGGGGTATCGAGGAAGGTGATCAATCGTCCCTTCTTCTCCACCTGATATGCGCCGATATGCTGGGTAATGCCGCCGGCTTCACCTGCGGCGACCTCTGTCTGGCGGATGGCATCGAGCAGGCTGGTTTTGCCGTGATCTACATGACCGAGGATGGTCACCACCGGGGGACGCGCTTTCAACTTCGACGAATCCTCCCCCGCGATCAACCGCCGCCAAAGAGGCACTTCGCCGGTCTCTACGGTGACTTCTTCCACGACCTCGGGGATTGCCTCGAAGCCGTATTCAGCCACCACGATCGCGGCCGTGTCAAAATCGACCGATTGGTTTATGGTCGCCATGACCCCGTTCGTCATCAGTTTTTTGATCAGGTCAATGGGGCTTTTTTCGATCTTTTGTGCCAGGTCGCGCACCACAATGCTGACCGGCAATTCAAGTTTGGTTCCGTTAGTGCTCATAGGGCTACCTCCATTTCCTCAGGCAGGCGAAACACGATCTGCCTGTACTATTGCGACGGCAACCCTGCGAGTCGAGAATCACATGGGTTATGCCGCGCGCTCTGCGTCCGATGGCAGAGTCTTCATAAATTCCTCAAGCCGCGCACGATCATCTTCAGTCAGGACCGTTTTCAACGCGTGGGCGAGCCCGCCTCTCATCCCTCGTTCCCAGCATTCACGGCGGTCATGCAGGTAGGCGCCGCGCCCGGCAAGCTTCCCGGTCGGGTCTACCTGCGCCCCCTCCGTTGTGCGCACGATGCGGACCATTTGTCGTTTGGGTAAAACGTCACGACAGCCCACACACGTCCGCTGCGGCACATGCTTCACACGTCGAACCAGCTTCTTTGACATACTCCTTAAGTTCCCCTCCTCCCGTGGGAGAGGGTCGGGGGTGAGGACAATTACACTTCCTCATCGAATTCTGCGTCACCGCGTTTGTGCTTCTTGCGGCCCACCACTTCGCCTCGTTCCTCATCAAGCACAAGTTCGACGCTGGCTTTCTTCTTTTTCTTGCCCTTTTTCTTATCAGCCGACTCAGTATCGACAGCATCGGCAGTCTGGAAGATCTCCGGTTTCATCGCGAACAATTCATCCAGCGATACGCCGTCCTTCGCGTGTTCGTCTTCCTCTTCTTCGACGACCTTACGCGCATCTTTCTTAGTGGAAACCTGCTTCTCGGCGGGCAACAGTGTTTCGACAGGGATCGCCTCGGGCTGGGGTTCAACCTCCACAGCCGGTTCAGCCGTCACCTCGGAAGGAGCCGCTTCGGGGAACTGAATCGCCGCAAGCGCTTCCTCGATGTTCTGCATGGCCTTGGGGCCGATACCGGCGAGTCCGAGCACGCGGTTGGAATCCGTTTTCAGCGCGGCCATTAAGCTCCCAACCGTATCGTAGCCCGCCTCGACGAGAATGTTGAAAATATGTTCTTTGATACCAGCCTGATCGAGCGGCATGCCAAAAGCCGCCGTGGGAATATCAGGATCGACCACCGCCGCCAGTTCTTCGGCACGCGCGGCCTCTTCCTTGATCTGAATCGTGCGCCGTTCCACGCGATCGACGAATTGCCCGAGGGACGAGTACTCCTCAGGAGTGATCGGGCGACCCTCCGCTTTCTTTGCAAGGATCTCCTCAATGGAAGGAAGCAACTCGACCGCGGCAGGCAATACCGCTGCCAGCGCCTCATCGGATTGCATCTTCTTCACCGCATCGCCAGCGGCTTCAGTCAACGACTTGATGTCGATGCGCCAACCGGTGAGTTTCGCGGCGAGGCGCGCGTTCTGCCCATCGCGCCCTATGGCAAGGCTCAATTGGTCTTCCTGTACAACAACCGTGGCGGTCTTGTTGCCCTCGGATTCGCTTACGTACACACCGGTCACGCGCGCCGGACTGATGGCTTTGGAGATATACACAACGGGATCTTGATCCCATTGAATAATATCGATCTTTTCATCATGCAATTCTTTGACAATGGCTTGAATGCGCACGCCTTTGATACCCACGCATGCGCCGACCGGGTCGACTCCCGCCTGAGTCGCCATCACGGCCACTTTTGCCCTCGCACCGGGTTCGCGTGAGATCGCGCGAATTTCAACCACGCCGTGGTAGATTTCAGGCACTTCGTTTTCAAGCAGGCGGCGCAAGAAATTTCGATGCCCGCGCGAGAGAATGATCTGAGGTCCGCGCGAACCGTCTTTTACTTCCAACACCACCGCACGGACGCGTTCATGTTGCTTGAACCGTTCACCGGGGATTCTTTGGTTGGCAGGCAGAATGCCTTCAGCTTTCATATCCAAGCCGAGCGTGGTGGATTGCGCATTGGTGGCCTGCACCACACCGCTGACGATCTCGCCGACCTGACGTTCAAAGTACTGCATCTGGTTGGAACGTTCCGCTTCACGGATGCGCTGTTGGATCACCTGTCGCGCGGTCTGCGCAGCGACACGCCCGAAATCGGCCGGCGTGGTTTCCACCACAACCATGTCGCCGAGTTGCGCTTCAGGGTTAACCTTGCGCGCTTCCTCCAGCAGGACCTCGGTCTTCGGCTCCTGCACATCCTCCACGACTTCTTTTTCTGCGTAGACCAGCACCTTGCCGGTCTCGAGGTCTATTTTGGCTTCCACGTGTTGAGCGGTCGACGCGTTGACAGCCCGCCGATAGGCAGAAGCCATGGCAGATTCGATCGCCCCAAGGATGATCTCCTTGGAAAGTTGCTTTTCCTCCAGCACTTCGTTGAAAGCCAGGGCAAACTCGTTCTTGGTCATGCTGATTACTCCGTAAACTCCTTATTTCAAGCAAAAAAGTGGGGGTCAGCCCACTTTCCGGTGCGTGCTTCTCAGTTCGTCGTGCGCCAGTATTTTAGCACGGGGCGGGAAAAGTTGCAAGATATAATTCCCGTCATGAGTTCACGCGACCTTGACAAAGCCGCCCTGCGAGGGGAGCCCTCGTATGTGTGGCGCGCCGGCCAACGACGAAGACTCGATATGATCGTGAAAGCCGCGGGCGCGCGCGCCAATGGGATGATTCTCGAGAACGGATGCGGCGTGGGGATGTATGTAGAGCGCCTCTCCGCCTTCGGTGGAACGGTCATTGGATTGGAATACGACTTCGACCGCGCGGGGGAAGCGCGGACCCGGTCAACGCACATCCTCAACGCGGCCGGGGAATTTCTTCCGCTTCCTGCCTCGACGTTCGACCTGATCCTCAGCCACGAAGTGATCGAACACGTGCAGGATGACCGGGCGGCGATTCGTGAAATGGTTCGCGTTCTCAAGCCCGGAGGAAGGCTCGTGCTTTTCTGTCCCAATCGCGGTTACCCTGTCGAAACGCATGGAATCTACTGGAAAGGGAAATACCATTTCGGTAACAAGCTGTTCGTCAATTATTTGCCGCGCAAACTACGCGACAAACTCGCACCACATGTGCGTGTTTATTCAAAACTCGATCTGCAGAAACTTTTTGAGGGCCAATCGGTAAATTTCATCGAACGGACGGTCATCTTCGGCGCGTACGACAACATCATCGGGCGCTTTGGAGCTGCGGGAAAACTTCTACGCACGCTGTTGCAATTCCTCGAGAAGACACCGTTAAAGATTCTTGGAATATCCCATTTTTGGGTTGTGGAGAAGGTATGACATCGAATCTGAATAAAATAGAGTTACTTTCCAAGCTAAAAGACTCAAACCGATATGTCATCCGTTGGTTTGCAGGCATCTCAAGAGATCAATTTTTTCGCCGCGAAGGAGAAGCCTGGTCCGCGTCGGATAATCTGGATCATCTCATCAAGTCGCACAAGCCGATCGCCAAGGCGTTGAGATTGCCGAAGTTCACGTTGAAAGCAATGTTCGGGTCGGCGGATCAGCCCTCCCGCGGTTATGAGGCGATATGTCAGAACTACCGGGATAAACTTGCCGCGGGCGGCGTCGCCTCGGGGCGCTTCCTTCCTGACCCCCAAACTCCTGACGACCTTGAAACTGCCAAAAATGATTTGTTGAATCGATTTTCCAATGCCAGCAGTGACCTAGTTTCTGTCAGCGAAAAATGGGAGGAAAAAGATTTGGACCGTTACCTGCTCCCACATCCATTGCTGGGAAAGCTGACCGTCCTTGAAATGTTGTATTTCAC